>NZ_PGFJ01000001.1:1347836-1684795 GCF_002797815.1 Mucilaginibacter auburnensis | reverse complement strand
ACGGCAAAGACGAAATAGGCGAACTGGCCCACACTTTCAATAACATGCTTAACCGGCTGGAAACAGCTTTTGAAACCCAGAACAACTTTGTAAGCAATGCATCGCACGAGCTACGTACGCCGCTCACCGTAATTAACAGCGAACTGGAGCTGGCGCTTAACAATAGCACAAGCAACGACAAACATCATGAAGCATTAACGGTAATTCACGACGAGACAACCAAACTGATACAGATGCTGAACAGTTTGTTATCGCTTGCGCAAACGGGTTTTGACGGCAAAAAGCAAAACTGGCAACGGATACGTATGGATGAGTTAGTGCTAACAGCTGTTGAGTCGGTGAAAAAAATAATGCCCGAAAGTAATATCCAGATCGATTTTTCTGCGCTTCCTGCTGATGCTGACAGCTTGCATGTATTGGGCAATGTTAATCTGCTTCATTTGGCTGCCAGTAATATCATCAGCAACGGCTGTAAATACTCGAAAAATGCCTTAGTTAACGTTAAACTGTTTCTTCAAAATAACAGCATAGTTTTTTCTGTTACCGATCAGGGTATCGGCATACCTGCAACAGAAGTACAACATATATTTGAACCCTTTTTCCGGGCCTCAAATACGCATCAATACAATGGGCATGGTGTTGGCTTGCCATTAACCTTAAACATTATCCGCTTGCATAATGGCACCATTGGCATACGCAGCGAGATAAACACAGGTACAGAGATAATGGTATCTCTTCCCTTGGAGCAAGCCGATAACTCTAATTAGATTTTAACAAGTCTCTTAACACTTCCTAATGAGTGTGTAGTACCATTGTAAATAGCAATAGTGCTTACATAAAACTCATTAATAATGAAAACAGTACTAATTCCTACAGATTATCGCATTCAGTCGCTTGAATATATACCTCATCTGTTAGACAAATTCCATCCTGAAGCAGTAGAGGTGGTAATGGTACACATGATGAGCATTACCGACTGCGAGCGTGAATTGATGATGCTATCGCGCCGATCGGCCGAGTACAGACACATACCTGAAGAATTTTATCAGACTTGCCTTGATCTAAGAAATGAACATGATGGTCAGCTAAAAAATATACGGCTTGAATTCTTCTATGGTAACACTTCTGTTGTATTCCTTAACTTCTTAGAAGCTAACAACATTGATGCTGTTTTACAGATACCGGGTTACCATTACAAAAAGCTGAACAAAGCCAGTGTTGATCCAGACAGTATGATTAAACGCTGTGCAGGTAAAATAACCAGAATTAACGCGTTGCAATTAGAAAAACCACAGGCGGCTTCACAGCAACATACACAAACAGAAGATGTTCAGGAGCAAAATCTCACTGAACAATATGCTTAACAAGTAAAATAAAACGCTATGCTATTAAAGAGAAATATTCCGTTTAGCTACGTTATGGGAAAAATTAAAATGGAGATGGCATTACTGGCTGCTTATTCAAGCCTTGTATATATTGCACACACTGCATATAATTTCCCAGGCGTATCAATACCTATTGCCATACCGGCAATTTTGGGTACCATTATATCATTATTACTTGCCTTTCGCTCCAACCAGGCCTATGACCGTTGGTGGGAAGCACGCACCATATGGGGAGCCATTGTAAACGACTCTCGCTCGCTGGCAAGGCAGATATTAACATTTGTAGATAACGACACTTATCAGAACGAAGACAGATCACCTCTGCGTGAACGCATTATAAAACGCCAGATTGCCTGGTGTTATGCGCTCACTAACCATTTACGTGGCCAAAATACTTGTGAACCGCTTAATGGACTGATAGCTGAAGAAGAAAAACGGGCAGTTATGACTTTAGATAATACACCTATGGCCTTGCTTGAACAACATGGTAACGACATAAGGTTGCTTTTAAAGCTTGGCTGGATCAATCAATATCAGCAGGTAGCGCTTGATGAAACGCTCACCAGATTTTCCAATACCATGGGTGCTTGCGAAAGGATAAAAAACACCGTGTTCCCGGTTACGTATAGTCTGTATATACACGTATTGGTAATTATGTTTGCTTTGATGATGCCTTTCAGTTTGATAGAGCACGTTGGTATATTTCAAATACCATTAGTAGTTGCTATTTCAGCATCATTCTTTTTAATTGAGAAAATGGCCATACACCTGCAAGACCCATTCGAGAATAAACCTACCGATACACCCATGACAGCTATCAGCAAGAAGATTGACCGCGACCTGCACCAATTGATGCACGATGAATATGAAAAAAGCAACGAGCAGAATGTACAACAAGCCAATGTAATGTTTTACATTTTGTAGTTACTCAAATAACCCCGATCAGCAAGGTTGCCGATACAATTTGTACGGCAACCTTTTACATTTAATGATATATGGGTAAGGTGTATTTTGTATTAAGCTAATTCCGGCTTCTCCGTTTTTCCGGTAGTGATAAAACCATAAAGGCTCTGTTGAATTAACTGACTCCAGGCGTTTGAACAGGCATCGTAACATTCAACTGCCGGGCTTATACCATAGTGTGTGAATTTAAGCTGTGTTTTATCGCCCACGTGGCTTATTTCAAACACTATTTTAGAGCCTGTCCATTCATGCTTATCTTCTAAAAAACTAAGATTACTGTCTGTAACCTGCCAAACCACTTTTTTATTAGGCATAAACTCAGTTACGCATTGTTTGGAATAGTGCATATCTTTATAACGATAGGTAAACTCATCATTAAGCTGTTTAGTACTGCCCTCAAATTGGCCCGACCACCATTGTTGTGGTGAAATAACCGCATCAAAAACCTGTTCAGGACTTTGGTCGACTGTTATAGCGGTTGTAAAATCGTTTGTGTCCATAGTTGGTATTGTAAATTAGTTTAAAAAAGTTTCTCCTGCGGAGGAGTTACGCCTGCTAATCTCAAATACACCGTTGTCTGACCGCGATGATGGGCCTGGTGTTCCAAAGTTTTAGCCAGTCCCGTACGTTTATCCATGTCAAAGCTGCCAATCATTTTTACAGGTTCATTTAACTGGGCATCCGTCATTTTATTAATGCTTGATATAATGTAATCATAACTATTCATCACCAGCCGGATTACGTTCGATTTCGATTTATCGGTACTTTTCTCCAATGATCCTAACTCCACCGGGCTCTTAACATTCAGAGCTGAAGAAGCCAAACCATAATTAGCATCAGCAATGTGCAACATTTGCTCGGCAAATGAACGCATTTGAGAAGTGGGCTTTAAACTGTAACCGGTTTCGGGCATAGCGTCTAAATACTCTTTTGTATAAGCTTTTGATCGCTCCCACTCTTTTACAATCTCTGTTACTTTAACCTGAGCTTTGGCTAACTGGCCACCAAATAGCATGCACAGTGCTATTGCAATAATTTTAAATTTCATATGAATGTTGGTTTTATCACAAATTTAACGTCGTAAGCAACCCGCAGGATAGGTCAAAATAGACATTATTATGGGTTGATTTGGACACTTTCATTTTATTATATTTGTAATAAAGCAATGAAACACATCACTATACTCGCTCCATCATGCGCTACTACCCTTGGTACTGTTGCCTGCATAGCCGGTGCATACGAAATTTTAACCAGGGCTAACACTTATTGTAAGCAAAGCCAAGGCAGGCAGCTGTTTAACATTGAAATAGCTGGCACTACCCCACGGACCGCCTTGGCAAATGGCCTGTTTACTGTAAAAACCCATTCCTTTGTCACAGATCTGAGCAAAACCAACCTGATCATTATACCATCTTTACCATCTTCATTTGATAGGTCAGCTCCGGAAAACGTGGCGCTGTTGCAATGGATAGAAAAACAATATAAAAACGGAGCCGAAATAGCCAGCATGTGCAGCGCAGCCTTTATGCTGGCCTCAACAGGACTGCTTGATGGGCGTAATTGTTCAACCCATTGGAATTTCGCTAACAAGTTCAGAACTCAGTTCCCAAATGTAAACCTGCAAACTGATGAATTGATAACAGATGAACATGGTATTTACACCAATGGCGGGGCTTACTCTTTTTTGAATCTGGTGTTATACATTGTAGAAAAATATTTTGACCGCCATACGGCTATCTACTGCTCAAAGATCTTTCAGATAGAGATTGACCGTCATAGGCAATCGGGCTTTATTATTTTTGAGGGGCAAAAGCAACACAGTGACGAAATGGTACGCGAAGCGCAGGCTTATATTGAGAGTCAGCTGAGCGAAAAAATATCTGTGGAAACCCTTTCAGCCAAATTTGCCATTGGCCGCAGAAACTTTGATCGTCGGTTTATAAAGGCAACCGGTAACACCCCTATTGAGTACGCCCAGCGTGTTAAAGTTGAATCGGCAAAAAAGGCTTTTGAAACCACACGTAAATCTATCAACGAAGTGATGTACGAAGTTGGCTATTCTGATCTGAAAGCTTTCCGAGAAGTGTTCAGACGATTCACGGGGGTGTCCCCATTGGTTTATCGCAGTAAATACAATAAGGATAGCGCCCAACTTCAATAGCATTCAAATAAATTTTCGTAGTTAAATAACTACATATATATTTGTAGCCAAATAGCTACACAATGAATTTACGACGTGATGTATTCCAGGCCATAGCCGACCCTACCCGCAGGGCCATACTCTTATTGTTGGCATCGCAAAGTATGACGGCAGGCGCGATAGCTGCTAACTTTGATACAGCCCGGCCAACCATTTCCAAACATTTACAGATACTTACCGAATGCGAATTACTTGCCCAAACGCAAAGCGGGCGGGAGGTACATTACCACATCAATGCTAAAAAAATGAAAGACGTGGCAGACTTTATTGAGCCTTTCCGCCAGATATGGGATGACCGTTTCAACAAACTGGAAGCTATTATGAAAACCTATCAGCAAAACAAAAAATAAACCTTATATGGAACTCAAAACAAAAATTAATGCAGAAAATGGCCGAAACGACCTCAGCATTACGCGCGAGTTTGACCTGCCCGTTGAATTGCTGTTCAGGGCTTATACCGATGCTGAAATTTTAGAGCAATGGATGGGCACCAAAGTTTTAAAGCTGGATAATGAAAAACATGGAGGCTTCCAATTTGAAACCACCGACCCAAAAGGCAACAAGTATCGCTTTAATGGTTCCATACATGAGTTTATAGCCGGCACCAAAATAACGCGCACATTTGAATTTGAAAATATGCCATTTGATGTACAATTGGAGTTTTTGGATTTTGAAAAATTAACAGACGATACCTCTAAACTTACCATTCACACCATCTACCGATCAAATGAACACCGCGACCGCATGTTGCAGATGCCGTTTAAACAAGGCCTTAATATGGCGCATAACCGTTTGGAGGAAATTGTAATGCAACTTAAGTAAGGCATTATGAACAAAAGAAACAAAATTATTTATTGGGTAGTCACATTATGGCTTGCACTCGGTATGACCTCAACAGCTATAGTGCAATTGCTGGAAACCAAAGATGAAACCGCTATGATGGCGCATCTGGGCTACCCCCGTTATCTCTTAATTGTGTTAGGTGTTTGGAAAATTGCCGGCGTGATAACCGTGCTGTTACCGAAATTTACCTTGCTGAAAGAGTGGGCATATGCTAGTTTCTTTTTTGCCATGAGTGGTGCGGTAGTTTCGCATCTGGTAGTTGCCGACGGAGTTATAACCATGTTCGGTTCAACACTATTAATTGTTTTAACTATTATATCATGGTGCTCACGACCACCTGAAAGGAAATTAATTAACGCAAAATCGCTATCAATATAGGTGAATAAAAACAATAGGTGAATACAATATCTTTGCGAGCAATATCTATCATGAAACACAAATTTCTATTCTACCTTTTTTGCTCTGTGGCTTGCTTGTTTTTCGACGCTTGTAAAAAAGAGCCTCAAACTGTTCAAAAGCCTGTTTCTATAACAATTACGCCAACGGCTGTAACGCTTAAAAAAGACCAGGCATATTTAGGCAAGCGTTTAACTGTAAACATTGAAAATTTACCGGATGGCGAATCTTCTGAAATAACCTGGCTATCAGACAATCCTCGTATTGCTCGCGTAACCAACGAGGGGATTGTATGGGCGGAAGGTGCGGGCGAAACCTTTGTAACAGCTACCCTTGTTAACGGAAAAGGAAGTGCAAAATGCAAGGTTTTAGTTACTGACGCAAATGACTATAAATATCGGATAATATTAAAAGACAAGGGCACTACAAATCTATCACTCAATCAACCTGACGCCTTTTTATCTGCAAGGGCCATACAAAGGCGTGTTAAATATCATATTCCTATTGATGCAAGTGACCTGCCGATATCTACGGAATACATCAAAGCGATTGAACAAACAGGCGGAACTATTGTAGCTAAAAGCAAATGGCTTAATACTGTTGTGGTTAATTGCTCAGACGAGTTTTTGATAGATAAATACAAAGCGTTACCATTTGTTAAAGACGTAGTGTTAGTATGGGTGGGAAACAGAACATCGCCATCAAACACAAAATATTCAGATATTCCTCAAACTGGCACCAATGCTACAGGAACCAACAACATATCATACGGTGCATCTGAAAAAAATATCACTGTAAACAACGGTCAGGTACTTCATCAGAATGGTTTTAAAGGTGCGGGAATTGACATAGCGGTAATTGATGCAGGATTTGTTAATTTAAAAACTAATGCTGCATTTAGCAATGTTAATATAAAAGGGGCAAAATCATTTGTTTATGAAAATGACGACCCTTACGCTATTGATAGCCACGGCATTTGGGTAACATCATGCATGGCGGTAAATATGCCCGGCAAATATGTAGGCACTGCACCTGAAGCTAACTATTGGCTATTTAGAACGGAAGACGAGTCAACAGAATACCCTGTTGAAGAAGACTATTGGGTAAGTGCTGCCGAGTATGCTGATAGTGTGGGGGTTGATATTATTAACTCTTCATTGAGTTACACTGATGAGTATTCCCTGGTATCAGCAAGATACAAATCGGAAGATATGGACGGAAAAACGGCATTTGCTTCACGGGGTGCAAATGTGGCGGCTGCCAAGGGCATTTTAATTGTAAACTGCGCGGGCAATAACCGAAGATGGGTTGGCACACCGGCCGATTCACCAAATGTACTAACCGTTGGGTCGGTAAACGTTAAGCTAAATTTAGATGAATTTACAGCATGGGGAATGACTGCTGACGGAAGAATAAAACCAGACGTATTAGCTATGGGTGGAGGTGCAAGTGTAATTAACACAAGTGGCATTAGCGAGGCACGCAACGGAACATCATATTCAAGCCCTATTATTTGCGGCTTGGCTGCCTGCTTGTGGCAGGCCTATCCTAAACTTACTAACAAAGATATTATCGACGTAATTAGAAAGTCGGGAAGTATAGCTGATCAACCAGCTATACCTTTAGGCTATGGCATTGCCGACATGGCAAAAGCTATGCAACTGGCTAAAACACTTGCAGCATCTAAACAATAAAATACAATGGATAAGACAAAAACACTTACCCCGCCCCAAAGCGCAGAATTGATCAAAATATTGAGAGTGCGATTTGAAAAGCACAACGAACGTCATGACGGCATGAGTTGGCCTGAGGTTGAACAAAAGCTGCAAGCCAGTCCTGAAATGCTGTGGGTATTGAACGAAATGGAAGTAACAGGTGGCGAGCCGGATGTAGTAAAGTTTGATGAAGTATCTTCTGACTTAATTTTTGTTGATTGTGCTGCTGAAAGTCCAAAAGGACGCCGTAGTTTGTGCTATGACAGGGAGGCATTAAATTTCCGTAAAGAATACAAACCTGCCAGCAGCGCTGTTGATATGGCCAATGAAATTGGTATTGAATTATTAAATGAAGACCAGTATCGGCACCTGCAAACTTTAGGTAAATTCGATCTCAAAACATCCAGCTGGGTAAAAACCCCCGATAACATACGTAAATTAGGCGGTTCCATTTTTTGCGACCGCAGGTATGACACCGTGTTCACTTACCATAACGGCGCTGAATCTTACTATGCTGCCAGGGGTTTTAGAGGAATGTTAAAAGTTTAAAAAAATAGCGATGGGATTTAACACCCATCGCTATTGATCGAACTTACTTCTTTAAATCAAACCTGTCCAGATTCATTACCTTGTTCCAAGCGGCAACAAAGTCTTTTATAAACTTATCATGCGCATCGGAACTCGCATAAACTTCGGCAATGGCACGCAGTTCGGCATTTGAGCCAAATACCAGATCGGCACGGGTACCCGTCCATTTTGCCTGGCCGGTAGCGCGGTCTGTTCCTTCATATGTTTCTCTGTCTGGCGATGTAGCTTTCCACGCTGTGCCCATATCCAGTAAATTCACAAAGTAATCGTTAGTTAACAGACCTGGGCTATTGGTGAACACGCCATGTTTTGAACCATCGTAATTAGCGCCTAACACGCGCAGCCCTCCTATTAAAACAGTCAGTTCGGGAGCAGTTAAAGTTAGTAAATGCGCTTTATCAATCAGTAATTCTTCAGTTGAAACGGAAGTTTTTGATTTACGATAATTGCGGAAACCATCAGCAATTGGCTCCAAATAACCGAAAGATTCCACATCGGTTTTCTCCTGTGATGCATCCATCCTTCCGGGCGTAAACGGCACTTTCACATCTTTTCCTGCATCTTTAGCAGCCTTTTCAACAGCTGCGCATCCTGCCAGAACGATCAGATCTGCTAAAGAAACTTTTTTACCGCTGGCGTTGAAGTCGTTTTGTATCTGCGCCAACACGTCTAATACCTTTTGTAATTGCACCGGATTATTTACCTGCCAGTAACGCTGCGGTGCCAGGCGTATACGCGCTCCGTTAGCGCCTCCCCTTTTATCCGAACCACGGAAAGTTGAAGCCGATGCCCATGCGGTTGAGACCAGCTCAGCTACACTAAGGCCGGATGACAGTATCTTATCTTTTAAAGCAGCTACATCCGCATCGTTTATTAATTCATGGTCAACCGCTGGTATAGGGTCTTGCCAAAGCAGTTCTTCCTGTGGCACATCCGGACCTAAATAGCGTTCTTTCGGTCCCATATCGCGGTGCGTTAATTTAAACCATGCACGGGCAAAGGCGTCGGCAAACTGATCCGGATTTTCCAGAAAGCGGCGTGATATTTTCTCATATGCCGGATCAAATCGCAAAGCCAGATCTGTGGTTAACATGGTTGGCAAGTGTTTTTTTGAACTATCATAAGCATCCGGTATGATAGCCTCGGCATTTTTCGCCACCCATTGATGCGCGCCACCCGGACTTTTGCTCAGTTGCCATTCAAAACCCAAAAGGTTCTCAAAAAAGTTATTGCTCCATTGCGTTGGCGTTTTCGTCCAGGTAACTTCCAAACCACTGGTAATGGTATCGGGGCCTTTGCCACTGCCATAGGTATTGTGCCAGCCAAATCCTTGTAGTTCCAGATCCGCAGCTTCCGGTTCTTTACCTACATGGTCGGCTGTGGCAGCACCATGCGTTTTACCAAAGGTGTGTCCGCCCGCAATTAGCGCTACCGTTTCCTCGTCATTCATAGCCATTCTACCAAAAGTGTCGCGTATATCTTTTGCGGCCAAAACCGGGTCGGGGTTGCCATCAGGTCCTTCCGGATTAACATAGATCAAGCCCATTTGTACGGCAGCCAACGGATTTTCAAGGTTACGGGAGTGCACATCGCCATCCGCGTCATCGTCAGATACCAATACTCCTCTACCCTCAACACCGTCTGAACCATGCGCGTAACGTTTGTCGCCACCCAGCCATGTGGTCTCTGAACCCCAGTAAACATCCTGGTTAGGTTCCCAAACGTCCTCACGTCCGCCTGCAAAGCCAAAAGTTTTAAAACCCATTGACTCCAACGCCACGTTTCCTGTGAGGATCAACAGATCAGCCCATGAAATCTTTTTACCATATTTTTGTTTGATAGGCCAAAGTAATCTGCGGGCTTTATCTAAGCTAACATTGTCGGGCCAACTATTCAACGGTGCGAACCGCTGCTGCCCCTCGCCTGCTCCACCTCTACCATCTTGCACACGGTAAGTGCCTGCACTATGCCAGGCCATACGGATGAACAAACCACCGTAATGACCAAAATCTGCAGGCCACCAATCTTGCGAGTCGGTCATTAAGGCATGCAAGTCTTTTTTTAATGCTTCAAGGTCTAAACTATTAAATGCTTCAGCATAATTAAAATCCTTATCCATAGGATCTGAAAGAGAAGAATGCTGACGCAGGATATTAACTTTAAGTTGCTTAGGCCACCAATCATGATTTTTTGTTCCGCCGCCGGCAACATTTTGTTTCATGGTGCCGTTGTGAAAAGGGCATTTGCTGATGTCGTTTGAATTGTTTTCCATAAAATAAGTTTAACAGGTTTGCTCAGATACTATATAACGACCACGCCGCTATTTTTATAAAGTTAGATGGCTTCCGCCTCAAATCAAAATCAATTAATTCTATATCAGATAGGGAAAAGTTATACTAAATACTTGTTTAAAAAACTTAGCGCTTTGAAAATAACGGCTAAACTATTAGCTTAGTAGCACCAACACTAACCTTACATGAGATATTTAAGCCTGATGATAATTGCGCTGTTATTTTGCAGCTGCAAATCAAATAACATTGAAATTGAAGGTGTAGCATCCGGAGCAGATGGTGGCATTGTTACTATACAAGATGCCGTTGGAACATCATTACTTAACCAGGTTATTAAAGGCGGAAAGTTTACTGCAAAACAACTAATGCTACCGGCAAATGGTTATTACACATTGTCGGTACAGGAAGGAAACCATCCGCGCGATTTTGAAATTTATCTGGAACCGGGTAAATACAACATTGAGGTGCCAAAAGAAGAAGATCGCTATGTGAAAATACAAACCCAATCGATAATGCAGCAAGAACTGACCGCCTATTATAATATGGAGAATGAGATGGGCCAAAAAATAAGACGGGAGAACGCCATTTGGGTAGCTAAAATGAAAAACTCCAAAAGTGATCAGTTAACAGATAAAGAATTCAATTTTATACTGGAACGCGTTGAATCCGGACGACGACGCGAGTACGGGTTACATATAGCAGCTATGGATATGTTCATCAAAAAATATCCTGACAATATTATTATCCCTCACATTATCAGCAATATGGATTATAAACGCGACCCTATGCCCTACCTGATGTTGTACAACAAATTGGGGAGTGCCGCCAAAAACAGTTCGGAGGGTAGGCAAATTGGCTTAACCTTACAGGCTTTAGCAAAAAACTAATCACTATGGAATAGCATACATCCGGCTATTACATTTCCTTATCGCATTACATACCGCCCCATTGCGTTTTATTACCACCCCAGTAAATAACAAAGTTGTTACTTGTGTATATTAAGCGTAACAAACCCGAAGCAGAGGTCTTTTTTAGGGCCTCATTTTGTACGTTTGCTTAATCGATTTCGTGAATAAAACAACAACCTTTATACTAAAATCCATTATGAACAAAAAACACAAACACTTTTTGCCGGCTATAGCTTTTGTAGTTTTACTGGGATTGCAATTGAGTGCCGTGAATGCATTTGCCCAAGGCCCGGGTCAGGGTGGCCCTGGCGCTGGCGGTCCTGGTGCCGGAGGCCCCGGTGGACCAGGCGGACCGGGTGGCGCGCCACGCAGGTCAAACCTTCCTCCCATCCCTTTAGCGGAAGATACAACCCACAGCATTACCAAACACTTTACTCCATCTACTCCGGTTAAAAAAGCCCCTGACGCAAAAGGTTTTATTCAGCGCTGGCTGGTTTTAGATCCGGTAAAAAAGAATCTTCGTGGCAATAGTAGCATTACTGAAAGCTATCTTAAAACCACTTTTTCAACCGAGAACTTTTCGCAGGATTTTAACGCTGTTCCCAAAAACAATTCAACCGTAACTATAGCCGGGCAGGAATTACAGTGGCACGCGCTCGACAGCAAAGCTTTTAACTTCAATTTATATCACTTTAGCTATGCTACAAATAAACCTAAAGCCGGTGTGCTGTTTTGGTTAGTAACTGTAATTAACTGTACCGAGGATATTAAAAATGTTCGTTTGGCTGCAGGGGTTAACTCGGGTGGCGCGTTTTGGTTAAATGGTGAGCAGGTGTTGACCATTCCGGGCGATAAAGACATTATTGTTGACAACGTTGTATCTCCGCTTTTAACATTGAAAAAAGGCAAAAACATCGTTCGTGCTGCAATTTTGAACGGACAAGGCATGTGTAATTTTGTAGCGCGCTTTATTGATGAAAAAGGGCAGCCGGTTAAAAATTACACCCTTAGTTACGAATAAGAATTTGTTAATCCATTTAAGGTATCAAACTATCTGAACAGATTTATAATGAAAAAAAATAAAATAATAGGTCTTACTGCCATATTAGTAGCATCAATTACTCAAACGTTAACAGCACAAGTAGGCAGGCCCAACATACACGACCCATCAACCATAGTTGAAGATAAGGGCAAATACTACACCTTTGGCACAGGCGGCGGTGGCATCATGTCTGAAGATGGTTGGAAATGGACCGGCGGCGCGGTGCGCCCGGGTGGCGGTGCTGCGCCCGATGCCATGAAAATTGGCAACCGCTTTCTTATAGCTTACGGAGCAACCGGTGGTGGTGGCGACCATAAAGGTGCTATCTACACTATGTGGAACAATACCATGGACCCAAAATCGCCAGACTTTAAATACTCTGAACCGGTAGTGGTAGCTACTTCTGACGGTTACGAGGAAAATGACGCTATTGACCCGGGTTTATTTCTTGACCCAACTACCAACAGGTTATACCTGGTTTATGGCACCTATTTTGGCTACATCCGCCAGGTGGAGCTTGACCCTAAAACAGGCAAGCGCGTTGCAGGCAACAAGCCCATTAACGTAGCCATTGTTTGCGAAGCTGCCGATATGATCTACCACGATGGATGGTACTACCTTTTAGGCACACACGGTACCTGCTGTGCAGGCCCTAACTCAACTTACAACATTGTTATTGGTCGCTCAAAAAGCGTTAGCGGTCCGTTTATTGACAATGTGGGCAGAAGCATGCTGGAAGGCGGTGGTAAAGTAGTTGCTGCAACCACTAACGAGACTCTAATTGCTCCGGGTCACTTCGGTCGTATGGTTTTGGAGAATGGGGTTGAAAAAATGTCGTTTCACTGGGAGGCTGACCTTAACCAGGGTGGTGCAAGCGTTTTAGGCATTTTACCAATAGTTTGGAAAAACGGCTGGCCTACAGCAGGCGAGAATGTTAAAGCAGGTAACTACCTTATACAATCTGAACGCAGAGGTTACGGCCTGGAACTGGCTGTTGACCCTGTTGATATGCCACGCGGTGGCGGTATGGGCTTTGGCGGTAACCGTAATGCTGCTACAGGCCCGGTAAAACCGGTTCCGGTGCAGCAGGTTGCTGACGTGAACAAAAACTGGCCCGAAGGCGATATCAAAATCAGGATAAGCGATTATATGGGTCGCCCGCATCAAAAATGGAGCATTAGCCCCGCACCTGATTCAAGCGGTTACATTGGCGGACCCTACTATAAAATTGTAATTGCCGGAACAGACAGAGCATTGGCCGCAACCGCTAACCTTGATGTAGTAAGCGTACCCAAGTTTACCGGCGCGCCTGAGCAGTTATGGCGCATTGACCAGTTAACCGATGGCACCTATCGTATCATGCCTAAAGAAGTGCCTAACAGCAAAGAAAAACTTGCACTGGTATCGGTTGGTGACGGTACACCGGCTTTGGCTAAATTTGATTTCAACAGTGATAATTCTAAGTGGAACTTTAAGCTGCAATAGTTTTAGATCTATATTATGAAAAGGGCTTTCCGGTTTCGGGAAGCCCTTTTTTTGTTGTATGTGAATTTTATATTAAGGAGTTCCATCGTCTCACAGTGTATGTGAGACGATGCGAGACGATTATTGGCTCAAGACGCTGATCTTCAAAAGAATAACATTTTAGAGTGAAACGAAAATGAGACGGGTGAAACGATTTTTTAATGCTAACAACTGGTAGGTTTATATCCCTTACAACAACTTGCTTAATGAGTTTTTCTGATTAAATTGCATTTTATTTCTTTATAAATCAAACCACTTTTAACTAACCATCCAAAAAACCAATTACTTGTATGAAGAAATTATTTATCCCGTTTCTGTTCCTAGCTCTTGCAGGTTTTTTTGCCTCCTGGAGTGGAAAAGACACCAATCCGGTACTTACCGTTGAGGGAGGACAAATTAAAGGAGTTGCAACCCCCACTAAAGGAATTATTGCCTACAAAGGAATTCCATTTGCAGCTCCGCCTGTAGGCAACCTGCGTTGGAGAGAACCTCAGCCTGTATTGCCCTGGAAAGGCGTAAAAACAGCTGACAAATACGGAGCAGCAGCTATGCAGGTTGCCTGGGATCCGAACAGTTTTTATGGTAAAGAATGGCGTGCCAGCGGCAGTGCTCCGTTTAAGGAAGATTGCCTTTATCTGAATGTATGGACACCGGCAGCTGGCGAAAAAACTAAAAAACTTCCGGTTGCTGTGTGGATTCACGGTGGCGGCTACCGCGAAGGATTTGCTTTCGAACCTGAAATGGACGGAGGTGAAGATTGGGCTTCTCGCGGCGTAATTCTGGTATCTGTTACTTACCGTCTTGGAGTGATGGGCTTTTTCTCTCACCCGCTTTTGTCGGCTGAAAGCCCGAACAAAGTATCAGGCAATTATGGCTTGATGGATCAGGCAGCAGCCGTGAAATGGGTGTATAAAAACATTGAACAATTTGGTGGTGATCCTAAAAATATCACCATTTTCGGACAGAGCGCCGGTGCCGGTAGCGTACAATCTTTATGTGCTTCTCCTGTGTCTAAAAGCATGATAAGTAAAGCCATTAGCATGAGCGGTGGCGGACTTAATACAAATGGCAGGCCAGGACTTTCTTTAGACACTGCGCAACTACAAAACAAAAGAATGATGGATTACTTCGGTAAAAAAACGCTAACCGAAATGAGATCCCTATCTTTTGACGAACTGCTCCAAATGTCTCAAAAATACACTGAAGCTACCAAAATGCGTTTGACCTGGAGCCCGATTATCGACAACTACTTCTTAAAGAAAACTTTTTCGGAAGCTGCAATGGCCAGAGAGATACCAGATATCCCATATATGATTGGTTATACAGCTAATGACCTAAGTGACATGACCAAGCCAATTAGCGATTTTGCTGCATTGCGTGCAAGCCAGAGCACAAAGCCAACATATGCTTATCTATTTCAGCGTCAGCTTCCGGGCGATGCAAGTGGCGCTTTCCACTCTGCCGACCTCTGGTACATTTTCCATTCGCTACGCCACAGCTGGCGCCCCAATACAGCCGGCGACGAAGATTTAAGTAAGAAAATGGTTGACTTCTGGACAAATTTTGCTAAGTCAGGCAACCCTAATGGTAAACTGGAAAGTACCTGGAAACCTTATACCGCTCAAAATCCGCAATTTTTGTTGTTGGATGCAGATAAGGACAAGGCAGTACTTAGCATGACCGCAACTCCACAGTATAAGGGCAACGGCCTAAATAGAAAATAAAATATGCCGCTAACACAGTAGAAACAATCTCTTTTAAGACTTAGTTTATTAATAGAAATCGACAATTGCATCTCCCATTAGTTGATTGGAGATTAGTAAATAGAGATTAGTTTTGTCGCTACCAAACTAATCTCTATTCACCAATCCACTAATCACCAACAAAGTGTTCGGTTGTTGCAAAACTGTTGCACTCCTGTTGCGAACGAACACCTGTAGCTTTCCTTCGATAAGCTCAGGATGATAGTCCGACGTGGGAAGAAGAAGCAAATAAAAGCGGGTAAAGGCCTGTCAGGATGCGCGGCCGGGAGTATGGCCTGTGAAGTGGAAGCGGTCAGCCTGACTTGACTTTTTGGTTACTTTTGTGTCAAGACAAAAGTAACAGCCTCCGCGGCAATTGAGCGGTAATGAAGCGATAAGCCGAGCGATATAACGCCGTGCTACCTGTAGTTTCAATACCTATCGCTTCGGGATTGCTTCGTACCTCGCAAAGACGGTAGGGTAAATAAAAACAAAGCGGGTAAAGGCTTGTCGAAAAACCGAGCCACGGGTAAAGGCCTTGAGCGGGGAAGGTTTTTTTCGACTTGATGTTTGGTTACTTTGCATCTAAGGTAAAGTAACAGCCTCCGCGGCAATTGAGCGATAAGCCGAAGCGATAAGCCGAAGCGATATAACCGCCCCTGCTACCTGTAGTTTCATAACCTGTCTCTTCGGGATTGCTTCGTACCTCGTAAAGACAGTATAGAACAAGGTGTTCGGTTGTTTCAAACTGTTGCATTTCTGTCGCGAACGAACACCTGTACTTCGACAATCTCAAGATGACAAGTGGAATAAACAACAAAGCCGCACTTTTCAGCGCGGCTTTGCAAATAATATTAAAAAGGCTTACACCAAAACATTGCCGGTCATTTCGGCGGGGATGGTAATGCCTAACAGTTTTAATACGGTTGGCGCAACATCGCCCAGTTTACCGTCTTTTACGTGGGTAACGTCCTTGTCAATAACGATGCATGGCACCAGGTTAGTGGTGTGCGCTGTGTTTGGCGTACCGTCATCGTTTATCATGTAATCGGCGTTGCCGTGGTCGGCCAGAATAATGAAAGAGTAACCATTAGCTATACCTGTTTCAACCACCGCCTGTGTGCAAGCGTCGGCAGTTTCGGCCGCTTTAACTACCGCGCCGAATACACCTGTGTGGCCCACCATATCAGTATTGGCAAAGTTTAGTACTATAAAATCGGCCCAACGGCTTTCCAGTTCAGGGATGATAGCATCGCGGATACCTTCAGCACTCATTTCGGGCTGTAAATCGTAAGTAGCTACTTTAGGTGATGGGATCAATAAACGTTTTTCGTTATTAAATTCCTTCTCGCGTCCGCCTGAAAAGAAGAAAGTAACGTGCGGATATTTTTCGGTTTCAGCAATACGGATCTGGTTCTTGCCGGCATCCTGCAAAATCTCGCCTAAAGTTTTGGTCAGATCGTCTTTGGTAAATACCACGCTAACCCCCTGGAAAGTTTCATCATAGGTGGTCATGGTGATATAATGCAACTTAAGCGGTTGCAGGTTATACTCAGGAAAATCTTTTTGGGTAAGCGCAAGGGTTATTTCCCTGCCACGATCTGTACGGAAGTTAAAGCAGATCACCACATCGCCATCCTGAATAACGGCAAGGGGCTGCCCTGCTCCGTTGGTTTTTACCAAAGGCGGCATAAACTCGTCGGTAACATCCTGCTGATACTGGTTTTGAATAGCCTCGGTAAAGCTGTTAACGGCATGGCCAATGCCATGCACCATAACATCATAAGCCTGTTTAACGCGCTCCCAACGGTTATCGCGGTCCATTGCATAGTAACGACCTATAGCAGATGCCAGTTGCACTTTGGTGCCTGCAATATGCTGCTCCAATTCGGTTATAAAACCAACGCCCGATTTTGGGTCGGTATCACGGCCATCTAAAAAGGCGTGGATGTAAACTTTTTCCAGATCAAACTGACCAGCTGCATCGCAAAGGCCCATCAGGTGTTTAATGTGCGAGTGCACACCACCGTCAGACACCAGTCCGATAAAATGAACCGCTTTGCCGTTCTGCTTAGCATAATTGAAAGCATCCTGCAAAACCGGGTTTGACACCAGTTCGTTATCATTAACAGCTTTATTAATGCGGCCCAGTTCCTGGTAAACCACACGGCCGGCCCCCAAATTCATGTGTCCCACTTCTGAGTTACCCATCTGTCCGTCGGGCAAACCAACCGCCATGCCCGATGCTTCGAGTTTGGAGTTAGGATAAGTAGCTATCAAATGATTGAAAAAGGGCGTTTTAGCCGCTAATATGGCATTAGACTGATCTTTACGACCATATCCCCATCCATCTAATATAATTAATGCGAGTTTTTTTGTATTTTCCACATTGCAAATATAAAAGTAGCTTTGTATACATTATAATTTATAGCCACCCTATTTGCGCAAACGTTGTTACCTTAAGTAATTAGCTATGAAATTATTTTACCTTACTTTATTCGCTTTTTTGTTTTTACGCCCCTCGCCAACAGGCGCTGTTGATATTGTTGCCCAGCTTTTAGGCAAAGGCAACGTTACCGAACTCAGCAAACTCTTTGCTGCCGAAGTAGAAATTGGCGTTCCCGGCACCGACGAAGACACCTATAATAAAACCGCCGCTGCCGATATAATTACTAAATTCTTTGCACAAAACAAGCCGACCGGCAGCAAGGTGCTTCATAAAATAGCTACGGGCAACTTACAGTATGGCGTAGTAATTTTAAGCACCTCAAAAGGGCAGTACCGCGCATCCTTCAATGTAAAAGAAGAAAATGGTGTTACCCACTTACTTAAATTGCTAATAGAGGCTGATAAGGTTAAATAGATTTATTTAAAAAAAAAATTAAGATGGCTGTAGCGGTTTGTTAAGAGCTTACGTTTTACCACGGAGTTAACAAATATTTACTATTATGAAACACTTTAGATCATTAAAAAATTGGGCATTGTTAGGTGTTGTGGCTTTATTTGCAGTAAGCTGTTCTAAAAGCACAAACAACGAACCACTGCCGCCAATTGCCAATCTGGCTATTTACCAGGTGTCGCCGGATGCGCCTAAACTGGGTTTTAGATTAAACAACAGCGTTTTAAATAGCGATTCTGTACCATATGGCACTTACGGCTATTACTTTAACGCCATTGCCGGCAGCAGAGAACTTACCGCTTACCAACAAGGAACAAAAAAAGTAACCTCTACAATCGACCTTAAAGAAGGTGCTATTTATTCTGCATGGTTAACCGGCAGATGGGCAACGCCTGAGTTTGTGTTGATAGAAGATAAACTGGTGAATCCGTCATCAGGTAAAGCGCTTATCAGATTTGTTAATATGAGCATTGAGTCGCCTGCGCTTGACCTGGTAACCAACACAGGTACTGCTGTAGTGAGTGGCAAAACTTATAAAACAGCAAGCGAATTTGTTGAAATTGCGGGTGGGCAAAACTATAATTTTGTTATACGCGAAAATGGCAACACTACCGATAAAGTTGTACTTCCATCTGTAAGCATACAAAGCGGGCGTATTTATACCATTGCTGCAAGAGGCATTTATAACAGTACCGGCGCTACCGCTCTTGCAGGCGATGTGCTGATCAACTACTAAGCATAGCTGCTTTTTAATGCACTAAACTTAGGCGATGTTATGATATTTGCTTGTGCGAAATAAAGAGCTGACATTAGAAAAACTGATTGAGGGATGTATAAAAAAGGATTTCAGGAGTGAAGAACTTTTGTACAAAACTTATTTTGGTTATTTATCTGGTGTTGCCTACAGGTATACCAAAGAACGTAATGAGTCTGTTGAACTGATCAACGACTCATTCGTTCGTATTTTCAAAAAGCTGGACAGCTTCGCATTTAACGGTCCGCCCGAAGAGAAACAAAAAGCTTTTAAAGGATGGATAGGCCGTATTACCGCCAACATTGCAATTGACAGGATACGGGCCAAGCGAACGCTCATTTACCTGGAAGATATGGGCAACGATGTAAAGGCCGACGTTGCTTTTGAAACACCTGACACATTGAGCTACAAAGACATAACAACGCTAATTAGCAGCCTGCCCCAAATACAGCAGCTTATTTTTAACATGCACGAAATTGAAGGGTTTTCGCACGAGGAAATAGCCGTTAAACTAAATATTCCAGCCAGTACAAGCAGGGTATATTTAACCCGCGCCAAGGCAAAATTAGCAACACTTTACAACGCCGTAATGAGTACGTATCAATGAAAAACGAGCAGGAATTTTTTGGTGAGATAGAGAACGTGCTGCATGCTCACGAGGATGCTTACCTGCCCGGTGCGTGGGAAGAGTTTGTAAAAACCAAAAAACGCAGGCGCGGTTTAGTTTACCTGCGCGTTGCCGCCGCAGCTGCGGTGTTGTTGATGGCAGGTTACGCTGCATGGCTGTTTATGCCTGCTAAACCGGTTGCCAATAACAACCAAACCCAAATAAAGAATACCCCAAAAACACCCTATATCTATCCTAAAAATGGGCCGGGAACCGATAGCCTGACAACAGATCGGGCTATCGCCTCTCGGAAAACCCTGCAAGAACAGTTATCTGAAAACCCTGCTCCTGCTTTAAAGCAAAAAGTAACCGCGAGAAACTTTACAAACGATGTTTTTGTTGAAATACCGAAACAAGTGAACAAACGGGAAGAAATAACCGGCAGCAATAACAGTCAGGATATTGCTGCAACTGAACTTCCTGTTAAAACTGAAAATGCTACCACTGTTACACAACAACCCGATGCAACAAGTAACCAGACATCACCAGTTTTAGCTGCCGACCCACGCCGCTATGAAAGAGGTTCGCAACGCCTTAGTTATGATAGTTTGGCTAACCTTAATAAGCCCAAACTTGTTGCTTCAGAAAATAAAAAGAGTAATGCTTTAAGCTATTCGGTAATGGTTTCTCCATCAGTAGGAAATCAAAAAATGAATTTTGGTACCGGTGTTGAAGTGGCTTACAACATCAATAAAAACTTTGCCCTCAGCAGCGGTATAGCCTATGCTTATATGAATGCTGGCTCCAACAGAAGCGGCACGCCTACAGATGGTGTACAGGCGGATCTTAGGGGTTATAATTCAAATTATGCATCCTCATCGTTGGCATCGTCATTCAATACTTCTTCCTCCTCGCGTACAGTGCAAAGCGTGCAAATGGCCTTATCAGGGCTTGAACTACCTATCAGCTTTCAATATAAAACCAATAGCGGTTTTTATGTAAGTGCAGGTGTGTCTGCCATGTCGGTTATTCGCAATAATATATCATATGATTACCTGGATAGCCGCACAGTAAGCACTTCATCGGGCAAAGGCTTGGCTCCTACCATCAGCGTTATAACCGAGAAAACAACCCAGCAAAGCACCGAAACCGTTGGCGGATTTATTGGCTTCTATACCTTCTCGGCAGGTAGAAAAGTAAGCTTTGGTAAGGGCAAACTCAACATAGCCCCGTTTATTAAAGTGCCGTTTAACCGTGTTTCGTCAGAAAACCTCCAGTTGATGCATGGCGGTGTTCAATTAGGATTCGGGTTTTAACCGTCCCGTTTCATCTTCCTTTTTTACAAGTTGCTCACATCCAAAAAATGTTTTTACTTTTGCGCTTTAAAACAAGGTAAAATTTGGATACTGAACTTTTACAACAGTTTATACAAAATGCCCTTGCCGAAGATGTTGGCGATGGCGACCACACCTCTTTAGCTACTATTCCGCAAGGAACAAAAGGCAAAGCCAAACTTTTAGTTAAAGAAGAAGGCGTTATAGCGGGCGTAGAGCTGGCATTACTGATATTTAAAGAGGTTGACCCATCATTGGTTGTTGACGTTCTGATCAAGGATGGAGAAAAGGTAAAAGTTAAGGATATTGTGTTATGGGTGGAAGGTGATGCCCAAAACATTTTAAAAGCAGAGCGCCTTGTGCTTAACTGCATGCAGCGCATGAGCGGCATTGCTACCAAAACGCGTCACATTGTTGACCTCCTTAGCGGAACCAATACCAAAGTTTTAGATACCCGTAAAACAACACCCGGCATGCGCTACCTTGAAAAATGGGCTGTGCGCATTGGAGGTGGCGTTAATCATCGTTTTGGTTTGTATGACATGATACTGATCAAAGACAACCATGTTGATTACTCCGGTGGTATCAAAAACGCTATACAGAACACGCATCAGTATCTGGCCGACCACAACAAAAAACTGGCTGTTGAAATTGAAGTGCGTAATCTTGACGAGTTGGAACAGGTTATTGCAACCGGCGGCGTTGACAGAATTTTGTTAGACAATTTCAATTTTGAAAATCTGAAACAAGCTGTAAACATTATAGAAGGGCGCTACATAACTGAAGCCTCGGGCGGAATTACTATCGATACAGTGCGGGATTTTGCCAATTGTGGTGTTGATTACGTTTCGTTAGGCGAACTTACTCATTCTGTTAAAAGTCTGGACCTTAGTTTAAAAGCCGCTTACTAAAGCTATTTAGTTCAACAACGGGGATATTATACAGATTTTTTAAAAAATATTACCGAGGCCCCTTAAATATTATTAAACTTGTTAGGTGTACTGATCACCTGTAATGTTGTTTTTTGAATGATAAATATCTATTCAGTTTCCGTACTTATTTTGGCCTATTTATTTGGCTCGATCCCTACGGCTGTGTGGATAGGACAAGCTTTTTTTAACATAGATGTAAGGGAATACGGCAGTGGCAATGCAGGCGCTACCAATACTTTCAGGGTATTAGGAAAAAAAGCCGGTATTCCGGTGATGCTGCTGGATATTTTAAAAGGCTGGACAGCTACCAATCTGGCCTACATGATAGGCATTTCTACAACAGGGCCGTACGGCTCAATATCCTTCACAAATTTTCAGCTCGCTTTAGGTATTGCAGCAGTTATGGGGCACCTGTTCCCTGTGTTTGCCGGTTTTAGAGGAGGCAAAGGCATTGCTACACTTTTTGGCATGATACTCGCCATTAACCTGCCGTCTGCATTGCTTTGTGTATCAGTATTCATTGTTGTTTTACTCATTACCAGATATGTATCATTGGGATCTATAATGGCGGGCTTTACCTATCCCATAGGAGTAACATTCATCTTCCCCACTTACATCAAATCTGTAATTATTTACGGCATGTGCATGTGCGTTTTAATATTGGTAACCCACCAAAAAAATATTGAGCGCTTAATAAGAGGCAAAGAGTCAAGAGTTAACTTTTTCAAGAAAAAGCAACTTTAATTTTCTAAACAAACATTATTATTAATATTGAGTTGTATAGAAAAAATATCTATCTGTGGTGACATTTAAAATATTATGAAACTAACAAAACTTATCCCGGCGCTTCTATCAGTCACTTTTATTTATTCCTGCTCAACAGTGCCTTTAACCGGCCGTAAGCAGTTAAGTTTAGTTGACGATTCGCAAATCAATCAGGCTGCTGCCTCAAGTTATCAGCAGTTGCTTTCCAGTCCCGAAACTAAAGTTATTGCCAGCGGTACCGACGCGCAACGTGTTAAGCGTATTGGTCAGCAGTTGGCTGTAGCCATTGAGCGGTACCTGCAACAAAACGGTTATGCCGATCAATACAAATTCTCTTGGGAATTTAACCTGATACAAAGCAAAGAAGTTAACGCCTGGTGTATGCCGGGTGGTAAAGTGGCTGTTTACAGCGGAATTTTGCCTATTACACAAAATGATGCCGGTTTAGCGGTGGTTATGGGCCACGAAATTGCCCACGCTATTGCACGTCACTCTGCAGAACGCATGTCGCAGGAGATGGCTGCGCAGGCAGGTGGCAGCATTGTTGGTGCAGCAACTAATAATAAATCATCGGCAAATATTATTAATGCATTATACGGTGTTGGTGGCCAGTTAGCGCTGTTAAAATATGGCCGCGACCAGGAAACAGAAGCTGACCGTTTAGGTTTAACCTTTATGGCTATGGCCGGCTATAACCCTAATGAAGCAGTTACTTTTTGGCAACGTATGGCAGCACAAAAAAACGGTGCCTCTCAGCCTGAATTTTTGAGCACCCACCCTGCCGATGAAACACGTATTGCCAACATCAAAAAGGCAATTCCGGAAGCAATGAAGTATTATAAAAAATAATAACTTCAACAGTTATTATATAAAAAGAGCGATGAGTATAATACTCATCGCTCTTTTTTATTTTGCACTTTGCCTTTAGGCTTAAATATTACATATAAGCACGTTGGTTCTTTCCTTCCATCCAGTTAACAAAAGCGCGGTTAACCACTTTATTGCCACCCGGGGTTGGGAAGTTACCAGAGAAATACCAGTCGCCTGTATGATCAGGACATGCTTTGTGCAGGTTATCTAATGTTTGGTAAATTACGTGCACTTCGCAATTGATCTCTTTTGGTGTAATGATCTTCGCTATCCTGTCAGATATTTCCTGATCAGTAAACGGCTCGTAGATAGCCTTTACATAGTTCTGCGCCTGCTCTTTAGGCAATTTAGCGCTATCCTTACATTTCTGATAAGTTTCAAGAATAATATTCTCTTTGCCTTGCTCTTTTAACAGACTGATGGCTGCCTCAAAAGCTACGAACTCACCCATTCTTGACATGTCAATACCATAGCAATCAGGGTAACGGATTTGCGGCGCTGATGATACCACAATGATCTTTTTAGGACCTAAACGATCAAGTATCTTTAAAATACTTTGCTTTAACGTAGTACCACGCACTATCGAGTCATCTAAAATAACCAATGTATCGGTGCCGTCTTTGATAAGCCCGTAGGTACTGTCGTACACGTGAGCAACCATTTCACTACGGTCGGCATCCTGTGTAATAAAAGTACGCAACTTAACGTCTTTAATAGCGATTTTCTCTACCCGAGGCGCCATACTCAGCACTTCTGATAACTCTTCCTCGCTGATCTTATCTTCGCGGTTTAAAAGCCTTTCGCGTTGGTATTGTTTGATATATTTATGTACGCCTTCCACCATGCCATAAAAAGCCACTTCGGCAGTGTTTGGTATGTATGAGAAAACCGTATTTTTTATATCATTATTAACAGCACTTAATATTTGCGGGCAAAGTAAACGGCCCAGTTGTTTACGCTCACGGTAAATAGCAGCGTCGCTACCCCTTGAAAAATAGATGCGCTCAAATGAGCAGGCTTTTCTTTCCTGAGGCTCGCTGAACATAGCCTCGGTTATCTTACCGTCTTGCTTAACTATAAGTGCGTGGCCCGGCTTTATCTCCTTAATATCTCCAATTGGTATATTAAACGCCGTTTGCAATGCAGGACGTTCTGAAGCAGCCACTACTATTTCGTCATTATAATAATAATAAGCCGGACGAATACCTGAAGGATCGCGCATAACAAATGCATCGCCATGACCAAATATACCGGCTATGGTATAACCACCATCCCAGTTACGGGCAGATTTGGTGAGGATTTTGGCAACGTCCATGTCGCGTGCAATCAGTTTGCTTATTTCCCTGTTATCATCTAAACCTTCGCGTTTGTATTGGTCAAACAAACCCTGGTTTTCAGTATCTAAAAAATGGCCTATCTTTTCCAACACAGTAACTGTGTCTGCCTTTTCTTTAGGATGCTGACCAAGATCATACAACTGCTGTAACAACTCGTCAACATTGGTCATGTTGAAGTTACCGGCAATTACGAGGTTACGGGTCATCCAGTTGTTTTGGCGCAGAAAAGGGTGACAGCTCTCAATACTGTTCTTTCCGTGCGTGCCGTAGCGCAGGTGACCTAATAACACCTCGCCGGTAAAACTAACGTGCTCTTTTAGCCAGTCGCCATCAGCAAGCTTTTCAGGAGATAAATCAGCAAAACGTTTTTGAATGTATTCAAAAATGTCGGCCACTGCATTGGATGCCATTGACCTATGGCGACTGATGTATCGCTTGCCCGGCTCAACATCCAGCTTAATAGTAGCAACCCCCGCACCATCCTGGCCGCGGTTATGTTGTTTTTCCATTAAGAGGTACAGTTTGTTTAGCCCGTACAGCGCAGTGCCGTATTTTTGCTGATAATAAGAGAGTGGCTTTAGTAAGCGGATAAATGCCACACCGCATTCATGTTTAATCTGATCGCTCATGATTTGTAATGAGCACGCAAAGTTATAACTTTATTATAAACTTGCGTTAAAGTGTTTGTCATTAAATAGTATTAATATGTTTGAACAATGATTAGTAGTCTATTACATTCATTGTATCTGCGCAATCGATTTTCACAGGTTATTTAAACAAAAAAACCGGCGCGAGGCCGGTTTCTATTTGTCTGAACCATGATTTGTAAGATTAAAGGATCTGCTTGATCGCAATACCAACTACAAATCATTAAATCCTATAATCAAGATTATAGCTTCTCGCCGTGCTGGCTTAAGTCCAAACCAATATTTTCGTCTTCGGCAGAAACGCGCAATGGAGAGATCATGTCGGTAATTTTAAGCAAAAGCATTGATCCGAAGAACGCGAACAATGATGTAATAACCAAAGCAAACAACTGAACAAGGAACAAATGAGTTTCACCAAAAAATAAGCCGTTACCTGTAGTATTAGCTCCGTTCACATTAGTATGTGCAAAAACACCGGTTAACAACATACCTACCATACCGCCTACACCATGGCAAGGAAATACGTCAAGCGTATCATCAATTGAAGTACGTGTGCGCCATACCACAACCAGGTTACTTATAACTGATGATATGATACCGATAGCTAAAGAGTGTGGTACTGATACAAAACCTGCTGCAGGCGTAATAGCTACCAAACCCACAACCGCGCCAATACAAGTACCCATTGCTGATGGTTTACGACCGCGCAACATATCAAAAAATATCCAGGCTACACCACCAGCCGCTGAAGCGGTTGTACTGGTGGCCAAAGCTGTTACTGCTAAATGGTTAGCCCCAAAAGCCGAACCGGCATTGAAACCAAACCAACCAAACCATAATAAACTGGTACCAATTATTACGTAAGTTATACGTGCAGGAGAATGGCTTTGCTCGTTACGTTTCTTTAAAAATAAAGCCGAGGCCAACGCCGCCCAACCTGCAGACATGTGCACAACCGTACCACCGGCAAAGTCAAGCACGCCCATTTTATACAACAGCCCGCTTGGGTGCCATGTGGCGTGCGCCAAAGGCGAGAATATAAATATGCTGAAAAGGCATAAAAACAAAATGTAGGAGTTAAAGCGGATACGCTCTGCAAATGCTCCTGTAATAAGTGCCGGCGTAATAATTGCGAACTTTAACTGATACATAGCAAATAACAATAACGGAATAGTTGGAGCACTTGGCCAGGTGTTGTTGCTCAACATCCCCTTCATCATAAAAAATGTTGATGGGTTGCCTATGATGCCTCCTATGCTATCGCCAAAAGCTAAACTGAAGCCGAATATTCCCCACATAACAGTAATGATTACCATACACACCACGCTTTGAAGCATAGTTGAGATAACGTTCTTTTTGTTAACCATACCACCGTAAAAGAATGCCAAACCCGGGGTCATGATCAAAACCAGTGCGGTTGACATCAGCATCCAGGCGGTATCTCCTGTGTCGTAAGTAGACTTGGCCGTGGTGTCAACATCAACTGATGGAAAAATAAATGTTAATACCAGCGCAATCAGTATTAAAATAAAGGGAACGTAACGCTTCATTTAAATAAATAGTTATAAAATTGAAAAATTGGCTGAAATTATGATTTAAATCACATATAAGTGAAATTAAATTCAATTTTATTGATAAATGTTAATAAAAACTAACGTTTTTATAATAAATTTATAATAACTGAAGGAAAAATACCGAAAAACACCAAAGCAGCGCTTGCTATAATAACCAACACTAACAAATTGAACGGAGCAACAGGTGAGTCAATTAATGGTGAGCGTCTCAAAAACAAATGAAGCGGAATTTTTATGTAGTAAAAAAGTGATACAACCGTAGTAATTGCACCCGTTGTAGTTAAAAGAAGCAGAAATATGTCGTGATTTTGTTGATAAACGCCATAAACTGATGAAAACACCAATAATTTAGCGTTGAAACCTGCCGTTACCGGCAATCCGGTTAAAGAAATTAGTATTATAACGAAGCAAATGGAGGCAGCCGGATATTTGTAACCTAAACCTTCATAAGTCTTAATATCATCTGAATTAGTGATATAAGTAAAATAACTTACCAATGCCAGTGCAGCTATATTGGCTACAGCATAAACGGCTAAATAAAACACCAAGGTTTTAATACCTTCATCACTAAAGGTAACAATGGCCATTAATGCAAAGCCGGTATGCCCTACGCTTGAGTAGGCCAGCATACGTTTGGCATTAGTTTGCATTACAGCCGCAAAGTTACCGGCAATCATGGTAGCTATACCAATTACAGACAACGCCAGTTTAAAATCAAATGATCTCCACGCTGGCGAGAAAATAAAAGGTGTTAAAAAGTTGATCAGTAAGCCAAATGCCGCAATTTTAGGAACAGTAGATAACCATGCGGTGATTGGTGTTAGTGCTCCCTGGTAAACATCCGGTACCCAAAAGTGAGCCGGCACGAAAGAAAGTTTAAAGGCTATCCCTACTAAAACCAGTACCATAGCAAAGGAAACTGCCACAGCATTAGCTTTGCTTAAACCATTCACAAATGCCGGATCAAACAAACTTAGAGAACCACCAGCGCCGTACAGCAAGGAGATGCCATATAACATTATGGCCGAAGCTGCGGCTCCAAACAAAACATATTTAAGACCAGCCTCTGCACTAAAAGCATTTTCTGAACGGTAGGCTACTAACAAATATGAAGCGATAGAAACCATCTCTACGGCCAGATAAACTGACAGCAGGTTGGAGGCCATGGTCATTAAATGCAAACCAAATATTGATGCTATTGTAATTGAGTAAAGGTCGCCGAGGCCTTTTGCATGGAGTTTTAGTTTTTTATCCCAATTGAAGTGTAAGATCAGCGCAAAAGCTGACAGATCAATTATCAATCTGAACAGTAACGATGTGCGGCTTTGAAGCAGCATATCACCAAACATAAAAAAGCTGTCCTTTATCTCAACTAACTGACCTAAAACCTGTATTGCAACAGCAGCAATCCCCATCAAAGCAAGCGCTTTGCAAACTGTAGGATAGATTTTGCCAATGAACAAATCAGCAAGCAGTACTACCACAAACACCGCAGCAAGGTAGATCTCCGGAACGAAATATTTCAGATCGCTCAGTATGCCTTGTAGTTGTGTTGGTATGTTAGGTAAAAGCTCGTACATTTAATTATTTTCCTATCTGTAAAAACTGCACCAGCGCCAATACCGAATCATTCAATTTATCAAACACCAGCGAGGGCATTACACCTAAAATCAAAGTAGCAGCAGCTAACGGTATCAAGGCAAATAATTCGCGCCGGTTAAGATCAACCAAAGCCGCTTTCCAAACGTCGCCCCCTTTTAAAGACAGCGAGCCGAAGAAAATCCGCTGCAAGGTCCATAAAAAGTAACATGCGCTGAACAATATACCAATGGCACCACATACGGCCAGCCAGTAAGGCAACAACCCGTTAACCGATGGCGATTTAAATGCTCCTGCCAGTGAGAAAGCCTCTGCAATAAAAGCTGAAAAGCCTGGTAAACCTAATGATGCGAAAAAAGCAATCATGATGAATACGGTAAACTTTGGCATTAAGCTGGCTAACCCTCTGAAGTTATAAATATCTCTATCGTGTACCCTGTTGTATACCACTCCTACCAGGTAAAATAACATGGCCGATAAGAAACCGTGGCTCACCATCTGTATTACCGCACCACTTAAGCCTTCCGCAGTCTGCGAAGCAAGGCCTAATAACACAAAACCCATTTGCGATACTGATGAATAGGCGACAACTTTTTTCAGATCGCGCTGTGCCAAGGCATTGAACGCTCCATATAATATGGAGATAACGCCGAGTAATCCCAACCAAAAAGCGCCTGATATGGCAACATCCGGAAAAATACCCATACAAATACGGATAATTCCATACCCTCCTATTTTTAGCAGGATTGCCGCCAGAATGATGGAAACGGGTGTTGGCGCCTCTACGTGCGCATCGGGTAGCCAAGTATGTAATGGAACAACCGGCACTTTAATGGCAAACGCAACAAACAGCACTATGAAACCAATTACACGGGCAGGTACGCCAAAGAAGGTATGCTGCGCTATTACAGAAAATATTGAATCGGGACTGTAGTTAGCCGGATTCATCATCTGCACTATATTGAATGTATGATTGCCTGTTGAAGGATCGGTAACTGAAAGGTACAAACCTATCATTACCAACAACATAAACACCGAGCCAAATAGCGTATATAAAAAGAACTTAATAGCTGCATATTCCCTTCGCACACCTCCCCACATCCCTATCAGGAAGTAAAGCGGAAGCAGCATCAACTCGTAAAAGATATAAAACAGGAAGAAATCCAACGCGCAAAAAACACCTATTACGGCCATATCCAGCACCAGGAATAAGATGAAATACCCCTTCAGATTGCTTTTTATTTCCCATGATGATATGGCTGCTATCACCATTACCAGCGATGCCATAACTAATAGTGGTAAAGAAACCCCGTCAATCCCTACAAAATAATCGATCTGCATAGTGCCCAGCGTACCCAGGTTAAGATTGATCCACGGTACCTTCTGTACAAACTGATACTGTGCCTCGTTGGTCACGCCGGCAAATTCATGGCCGGTTTTAAAATTGAGATAAATGAAAATGCTGATTCCCAACTGAACCAAAGTAGCCAGTAAGGTAATATACCTGAAGGTGCGGCGCCAGTCTGACGGGATCAGGGCTATAACAACACCGAACAGTAAAGGAATAAATATCAGCAGCGTGAGAATCATTTTAGAGTTAAGCTTTTAGAATTAAGATTTAAGATTCTCAATGATTGAAATATACAAACTAAGATACGCGCTGCAGCATAAAAAAGATCTGAATCATTCTTTTCATCTTTTTTCAAACGCGATTTAAAAATCTTAATTCTCATATCTAATGTCTTAAATCTTAACAATTAAGTAAATAAACAACAGTAGCACTATGGCTACCATGCTAAACAGGTAGTATTGTATTTTACCGCTTTGAAAATAGCGGATAAAATTACCTATTACCTGGACTATAAATGTTGCCAGTCTTGACACGCCGTCTATTACATAATAGTCAAACCAGGCGGCAACTTTTGAAAGCGCTATGGCTGTGTTGGATAATAAATGTACAAAACCATCAATTATATTACGGTCAAACCATGATAAAGCACGACTGGCAGCCAATACTCCTCCAACAATAATCTTATTGTAAAAGGCATCAATATACCACTGGTTGTAGCTCAGTTTAAACAAGAAGCTATGTTGCGGGGCCGACCATGAATTGCGCTTTACGTAAACCGCATAAGCAAAATAAATTACAAAAACGCTTACTATGTTAACCCCAAGCGGGACAATGGTGTGGTAAATATTAGCCCTGTCTAAAGCTGTCTCTACCGAAAAGCCGCGGAATACCCAGGCATTTTCGTATGAAACAGGATTAAGCGAAAATATTGGGAACAAACTACAGGCCGCTAAAAATAACAGAGGCGCTTTATATTGCCAGCTACCATCGCTGATGTGAAAATGTAGATTGGGATGTACCTTCTCCAGTTTAAACTCGCCAAAGAACACCTTAACAATTAAGCGCGATACATAAAAAGCGGTTAATCCTGTTGTAAGTATGGCCCCTACAGGCAACAGCATGTACCAGAAACCGCGTTGCTCGGCCCAGTCAAATGATTGAATAAGGATACCATCTTTTGACAGATAACCCGACGTAAGCGGCAATCCTATCAAAGCGGCTGCACCAATCAGCGCTGTCATAAACGTGAACGGCAGTTTTTTACGCAGTCCGCCCATGTTCAGTATGTTCTGCGGATCTATGTCTAACTTGTTGTCATCCTTTATATGGGCCATTTCATGGATAACAATACCTGCTACCAGAAACAGTAAACACTTAAAGAAGGCATGCGTGATTAAATGGAATAGCGACGATGCATAAGCGCCTATGCCCATAGCCATTACCATAAAACCTAATTGCGATATGGTTGAATAAGCCAAAATGCGTTTTAAGTCGTTTTGTGTTAAGGCGATGGTAGCAGCCATAAAAGCTGTAAAGCAACCTATAGCAGCCAAAATATCTAACTCTGTAGGCGTAAACAAAGGATATAACCTGCCCAAAAGAAAAACGCCGGCTGCAACCATAGTTGCAGCGTGAATAAGCGCTGATACAGACGTTGGGCCTTCCATGGCATCCGGCAACCATGTGTGCAACGGAAACTGAGCCGTTTTAGCTGCTACAGCTAAAAATATACCACCACAGGCTACATATTGCCAAAACACCGGCAATGTTGTACTGGCGCCTATCCAAAGACCATTCTCGGTTTGTGCTTGCGCTATTAAGCCATAGCTGCCAAACAACTGGTTGAGATCAAAGCTGCCTGATTGTACAAAAATGATTAGCAGGGCAATGAGTAAACCAACATCACCAATGCGGTTCATGATAAAGGCTTTTTTATTGGCCAGTACAGCTTTCTCTTTAGTGAACCAAAAACCAATTAGCAGGTAAGACGAGAAACCAACCAACTCCCAGAACACGTAGAACAGTATCATACTATCGGCCACAACCAAGGCCAGCATACTGAAACAGAATAAGCTTAAGTAGGTAAAATAACGTTTGTAGCGCTCATCATACTTCATGTAAGCGGTGGAGTAAATATGCACCGGTAAAGCAATGGCTGGCACAAGCAAAAGCATTATTACAGAGTGATTATTTAACCACAAGCCCGCATATAAATTAGTAGTGCCAATAGTGAACCATTTAACCTGCCAGTGCAACTGTGGTTGGTTCCACAAATTGATGAACACGATTATAGCGCAAACCAGGCTGCTTAAAATAGCGAAGGTTGATACCCAACCCGCTGCTTTATTGGTTTTTCGCGGCAAACAAACATTAACAAAAAACGCCAGCAAAGGCATAAGTACTGCTACCAATGCCAGGCACAGCGTTAAAGCTTGTTGATATGGTTGAAAGGTGTTCAATTAAGCAAACCTGTTATGTTATTTATTTTTTGAGTGGTACTTATTAATACCGCGCCATTGTGTGCCGATGCTCCAAATCTACTTACAGCATCATTAGCTTGTAAAATGTCTACGTTTTGAATAGCGTAAGGGCTTATCGCCTCCAAATTTCCTTTATACGTAACATGATTGATTACCACTAAAGGCTTCTTTGTTTTGACGAATTCTGCAATGGATTTAAACCGTTCGGTAGACATCTTAAGTCTATCCTCATTTATCATAGCAAATAGCACAGCCCCATTTTTACCTTCTTCACCAAACACACTTACTGCGTCTTCCGCTTTCATAACGCTAAAATGGTCTATGCCAAATACATCTATATCTTCAAGCCTACCACTATAACTTTTTCCATCTAACATAATTAGCGACCTGTCTGATTGCTTAGGTGCGCTTTTAAGTACGAGTTTATTTTGTTTGTTTATGTACACGGAATCTTTTACCTGCGCCGAAGCATCTACGTAATAAATTAAAGAAAATAACAGTATAAGTATTCTCATATCAATCTTTCAAACTATTCACCTTACCCGGGTCAATAGTTTTATATTTTTTATATACAGTTAAAATAATAGCCAAGGCCACAGCCGTTGTAGCAGCGGCAAGCACAATCGCAAACAGCGCGAATATTTGTCCGCTGTTATTAACGCGGTCAAACTTACCAAATGCTACCAGGTTTAAAATGGCAGCGTTTAGCATAAGTTCAATACCAATCAATAATTGTATAGCATTCCGCTTGGTAAGCAGCATGTAAAGGCCAATGCAAAATAAGGCAGCCCCAACAATCAGAAAATCATTTAATGATATCATGCGTCTTGCTCCTTTCTGGCAATGTGTGCCGCGCCTACCAGAGCCATCATGAGTAATATGGATATAGCCTCAAACGGCAACAAATAAGTGGTCATTAAATTAATGCCGATGTTATGAATGCCGTTATCAGTGGGTTTGATTACGTTGCCTGAGGCTACAGACTGCTTTATCCAACCTAAATCATCAGCGTTCAATTTCAACAACACAGTTACCATTACAGCAAAAAATAAAAGGCTAAGAACTAGACCGGGTATTTTTCCGCTGTTTACAAACTTATCTTTTTGGCGGCCTAAACTATCCAATGTTTCCTTACCTGAAAGCATGAATGCAAACAGGATCAATACCAAAATACCCCCTACGTAAATTACGATCTGGCTAACGGCTACAAAATCGGCCAGCGCCAAAACATATAATCCCGCCAGGGCAAACAGCGTGACAAAAAACATAAAAATGCCACGTACCAGATTTTTACTCGATGCTACATACAGCGCTGATGCAATAGCGATAAACGCCATAGCATAAAAAAGAATTTGCGCTAAGCTCATGCGCCTCCCTCCTTTTTATTCATTGCAGCCAGTTTAGCGGCCTGCTTTTGCGCTAATTGATTTTCAAGCAAGGCCTTCTTCTCTTCAACTTCTTCAGGTGTCATGTTAGAGAACTCGTATGTGAGGTCCGTCAGTTCAAACACACTACGGTCGTATTTATCGGTCATTACGATGCACTCGGTTGGGCACACAATTGTGCATAAGCCGCAATACATGCACTTAGCCATGTCAATATCAAACTGGGCGGGGTAAATACGCTTAGGTGAACCGTCTGATGTATAACCGATCAGTTCAGTTGCCTTAACCTGTTCAATGGTAATGCAATCAACCGGGCAAATTTTGGCACAGAGGTCGCACACAATGCAATCATCTATCTCCACATCCAACTGGTACCTTCCAACCTCCGGACTCGGCAAAGCCTGTTTAGGATATTGGATGGTGTTGGTGCCTTCCATCCTTTTAAAATAATTATTGTCACTAACGTGCATTACCTCCCGCTTCCTGTTGGAAGCAAAAAGATGGCTTAGGGTAAGGCTCAAGCCTTTCCATGCCGTTGTAAATCCATTTAGTGCTTTATTAATCATTTATATAATTTGTCATATTGAGCGTTACGAAACATCTTTTATAAGATTCTTCGCTACGCTCAGAATGACAGTCCTTTTTTACAAATTCCGACATCGAAAATCCGATATCCTAAATCAAAATCACATTAACCACAACCGCCATATGCCTGATATCAACACGCAGGCAAAGGCTAGTGGTGTTAATACTTTCCAGCATAGGTTCATTAGCTGATCTACCCGCAAACGCGGTAATGTCCAGCGTATCCACATTTGTACGCCTACCAGCGCCAGTGTTTTTACAGCTATCCAAAATATACCCCAAACTATCCCAGTTGTCCAATCGGCCAAATGTGCCGGTCCAATATTAGGTAACGGCGTATTCCATGCTCCTAAAAACAGCACTACGCCAATCATGGATACCAGGAACATCATGGAATATTCTGCCAGGAAAACCAATCCGAAACGCAAACCGGTATATTCGGTATGGAACCCTGATACCAGCTCAGACTCTGCCTCGGGTATATCAAAAGGCGCGCGGTTACTCTCCGCCAATGATGCGATAAAATAAATAACAAAGGCAATAATGAGATGCGGCGCCCTAAATATGTTCCAGGCAAATAAGCCTCCTATTTTGGAAACATCCCAAAAACCTAAAAACTTAACCCCTTCTGTTGATAAGGTTCCCTGCTGCATGGCAACTTCTTGCAGGTTAAGGGTTTGTGCTATCATAATAACTGCTATAATGGCAAACCCGGCAGGTATCTCGTAAGAGATGATCTGCGCTGCCGAACGCATAGCACCCAGTATAGAATACTTGTTGTTTGAACCCCAGCCCGCCATTAAAATGCCCAAGGTCTCAACTGAAATAATAGCGAAAACATAGTATAACCCTAAGTTGATACCCGATGGTATTACACCCGGTGCCCATGGCAATGCAGCAAAGCCAAGATAAACGGCTATGAATATTACGGCGGGAGCAGCTACAAACAGCACCTTGTCAGCCGCCGTTGGCACTATCATTTCTTTTTGAAGGAGCTTTAAAATATCAGCTACTGTTTGGAGTAAGCCGTATTTACCAACTTCTGTAGGACCAAGCCTGTCTTGTATAAAAGCTGAAACCTTACGCTCGGCATATACCGCAAACAGCGCAAATGCTGCCGAGAATGCAAACAAGCCCGCCGCAACCAGTATATATGTGAGGTAAAAATTCAACCTTTTTTAACTTTGGTTGCAAACTTACTAAATGCTAAATAAAATAAGGCAGTATGCCCAAATAAAGTTGACTAACTTGGTAGTGTTTATTTAACAGCGGTTTAACATGACAGCTGAGTGACCGATACATGAGCAGACTTTACCGACGACGCAAAAAAACGCGAGGCATGATGGTCAAACTCAATGGTATCATCAGTGGTGAAAAAGTGTTTGCTTTGACTCCTGCTTAGCTTCTGTTCCAGCTCGTTGTGCCGTCGCAGGTAATCAACCAAACTTGAGGCAACAATATCACCTTGGGCTACCACTTTCACCGTTTTAGGCAGATAGGCTTCAATTTTATCCTGTATAAGCGGATAATGAGTGCATGCCAACAAAAGCGTGTCTATGTTTTGTGATTGAGCCATTATGCCATCCAGATATTCTTTAACAAAATAGTCGGCGCCGGGCTTTTCGTATTCACCGCTTTCAATAAGCGGCACCCATAACGGGCAGGCTTGCTGATATACTTTAAGCTGAGGAAAAAACTTTTCAATCTCTAACAGATAAGATTCCGACTGCACCGTTCCATTGGTTCCTAAAACACCTATTTCTCCGGTAAGGGAATAATTACCAATTACCTCTGCTGTTGGCCTTATAACCCCTAACACGCGTTTGTAAGCATCAATCCCGCGCATATCTTTTTGCTGAATGGTACGCAAAGCTTTTGCAGATGCTGTATTGCACGCCAATATAATTAGGGGGCAACCTTGCGCAAAAAGCCATTGCACGCACTCCCAGGTATATTGATGAATAGTATTGAATGAACGGTTACCATAAGGCGCACGACTGTTATCGCCCAGATAGATATAATCATACTGCGGTAACGCTTCGGCAATAGACCTAAACACGGTCAGTCCGCCTAAACCGGAATCAAATATGCCTATGGGACTCATTTTAGTAAATGGTTGATTGGTGTAGCCATTAAAGCTCGTAAAGTAAGATGCTTAAAAATAAAAAAAGCGTTTCGATATATCGAAACGCTTTTTTTAATCTATACCAGATAATTATTTTAAACCTAATTTAAGTTTAACGGCAGCTAACATGTTATCTGCATCGGGTGCAACAAGTAATAACTGATCAGTAACGCTGGTGTTAATTACGTAAGTGTAACCTTTTTCTTTAGCAACTGCAGTTACAGCATCTCTAACTTTTTTGATTAACGGAGCCATGTACTCGTTGCTTTTTGTATCAACTTCAGTACGTGCTTTATCGTTAGTCTCTTGCATTCTTTTTTGCATGTCTTGTATTTCGCTAACTTTTGCGGCTTTTGCAGCATCAGTCATTGTTTTTTCAGCTTTTTGATATTCCTCAACAGATTTTTGGTACATCTCCTGCATGCTTTGTAATTGATCTGTCCAGGTTTTTGAATAAGTCTGCATTTGAGTTTGAACAGTTTTCAACTCCGGCAACAGGCCTATCACTTCATCCTGAGCTACATATCCAATTTTAGTCTGTGCTTTGGCAAAGTTGCCCGCCAACATTATGCAAACTGCAACTAAAGCAACTTTAAATACTTTCTTCATTTCTTTGTTTTGGTGTGTTTAATTTAATGTGCGATTATATATATAATAATTTTATTTAGCAAGAACTCCGGGCTTTAAACCTAAGCGTGTAATAACATCAGCACTCTTATCATAACGTGGATTTGCATATAACATTATTACCTCACTGTTTTTATCAAAAACCATATCCAGATTCTCGCTTTCGGCAAGTGCCTGCACCGCTTTTGCAACCCTATCCTGTATTGGTTTTATAATCGAATTGCTGCGCTGAGCCAGATCGCCTTCCGGTCCAAAAATCTTTCGCTGAAAATCTTTTGCTTCTTTTTCCTTACTCACAATCTCCTCCTCACGTCTCTTTTTAACTTCAGCGGTCATCAATGGCTGATCGGCCTGGTAGGCCTTAAATAAGCGGTCAATTTCCTGAAAACGATTATCAACCTCTTTTTGCCATTGATCTGAAAGAGATCCTATTTGTTTCTGTGCCGATATATAATCAGGAATATGTTTCAATATATATTCTGAATCAACATAAGCAAAACGTTGTGCCAGAGCTGCTGTTACAGACAGAAACGTAAATGCGGCTACTAAAATTATCTTTCTTTTCATCCTTTTTTTAATTAGTTAAATCCTCCGCTTAAGCTTTGTGAGATAGAGAAGGCAAACTGACCCTTGTTAGCAGATGGCTGACCCGGAATGGCATCAAAACCATAACCGTAATCAAGACCCAACAAACCAAAAATAGGTAAAAATATCCTTGTACCAATACCAGCTGAACGACGGATATTAAACGGATTATATTGAGAAAAATTATTCCATGTGTTACCACCTTCAACAAATGCTAACAAGAATATAGTTGCAGATTGACTGGCGATAACCGGATGGCGAAGTTCCATTGTAAACTTGTTATAAATAGTACTACCCGGATTTGAATTTGCGGTATAATTACTACCTAAAGGAACAATAGAGAAGTTGGTGTAACCACGCATACCTATGATCTCGCTACCTTGTAAAAACTGGAAGTTCTGCATACCGTCACCTCCTAATTTAAAGCGCTCAAACGGCGAAGGCCCAACTTTGGAATTATACATACCCAGGAAACCGGTACGTATTTGTGACATCAATACCAATTTGCCTGTTAGCTTGGTGAACCACTGGGCATCAAACTTAAACTTATAGTACTCAACAAATTTGTAACGCTCTGCAGGTGTTGCAACGCTGTAATTGGTATTGTTAAACAATGAGTATGGCGGCGTAGCCTGTATGGTGAACTTAATATTTGAACCGCTGGTTGGATAAATAGGCGCATCTAACGAGTTGCGAGATAAATCTTGCGTAAGCTTAATGTTGTAAGCTGTACCATTAGAGAATAAGAAACCGCTGTAATTATCCAGGAAGTAATGGTCAAAGTTTAATGAATAGTTTAACTGGAAACGATTGTCAGGCCATTTTAAACGTTTACCCAATGTAATACCAACGCCGTTAATACGAAGAAAGTTATAGTTAGGATTATCCTTAGCATAATACTGCCCTGTTGAACTTAACTGAGTATAGCCTGTTAAAGCAAAGTAAATTGGCTTTTTACCACCTAACCATGGTTCAGAGAAGGTGAATGAGAAGTTTTGATAAATTCTACCGCTTGACTGACCTCTAATGCTCAATTTTTGTCCATCGCCTTTTGGAAGTGGTTTGTAAGCTTTAAGATTAAACAGGTTACGTAAGGCAAAATTGTTAAACGTTAAACCCAATGTACCTACTAACTGCCCCGCACCAAAACCACCTGATAACTCTACCTGGTCTGAAGGTTTTTCAACCACGTTGTAAAGTATATCTACCGTTCCATCGGTAGGGTTAATATTTTCCGGACGAGGTTCCGTTTTAGTGTCGTCAAAGTTTCCTAACTGTCCAATAATACGTGTGCTTTCAATCAATAACTGCTTATTGAATTTTTGGCCCGGTATAGTTTGTAACTCCCGGCGTATAACTTTATCATTAGTTACATCGTTACCTCTTACAGTAATACGGTTAATGGTGTATTGAGGTCCTTCAAAAATACGGATGTCAAGATCAATAGTATCGTTATATAACCTTGTTTGAACCGGATCAGAGTTAAAGGTAAGGTAACCGTCGTTAAGATATAATGACGACAGGTCATCGCCGCTTGGGCCGCCACCACTTAACCTTTTATTCAATACTTCTTCACTAAATACATCACCTTTCTCAATACGAAGCACACGCGATAACACTTCATCAGAGTAACGCGCGTTACCTGACCATGTGATGTTACCAAAATAATATTTAGGCCCTTCGTAGAGCTTTATCTTCACGTCAACGGTATTGTCGCTATGTTTAGTTACAGTGTCGCTTAATATAGTCGCGTCGCGGTAACCTTTTTCCTGCATTTTGGCTATCAGGTTTTCTTTATCTTCTTTATATTTTGCGTCTTTAAATTTCTTTGAGCCAAATATGTTGTAGAACTTACGTTCGCGCGTTTTACTTAAAAACTTTTTTAGCTTGCCTTTTGAAAAATCTTTATTGCCCTCAAAGGTAACCTTGTGTATCAATACCTTTTTCTTCTTATCAATGTTTACATCCAATATCACGCTATTAGTATCACTTGGATCCGGGCGTTGTTTAATCAACACCTCGGTATTCAAATAACCTTTTTCCTGATAGTGCCTTTTGATTATAGTTGTAGTTGTATTCAGCAGGTTTTCATTAACAATTTTACCGGTTTTGTCATTCAATTTCTTCTGAATGTCTTCTGCCTGCCCTTTCTTTATGCCTAATAAACGCAGTCTGGAAAGGCGTGGGTGCTCACTTACCTGAATTTCAAGAAAAACGGTATCTAAACTTATCCTGGTTACGTTTAACTGTACATCATCAAATAGCTGCTGCGCGTACAGGTCTTTTATAACATTTGAGTTGGCTTCGCCGGGTAATACAATCCTGTCGCCTTTATTTAATTTTGATATCTGAATCAAAATGTCTTTATCTAAATGCGTTGTGCCGGTAACGGTTATTCCGCCAATTATATACTCCTTTGGATTATTATAATTTAATATAACGGTATCGGAAGTGGATGACGGGGTATAAGTAGGTCGGCTGGGGACCTGGGCCATGGCAGCAACACTTATAATAGAGAAAAGAATAGCAAACAGAAATTTGTTCATTCGAATATTTTAGTGGGCTAAAAATAATTTATACAGTTGTTAAAATTTGTTAAACGGAAAAATTTAGTTGATCTGCTCACTGGTTAAGCCAAAACGGCGTTCGCGTTTTTGGTAATCAAGTATAGCCTCAAATAGATCTTCCCTCCTGAAATCGGGCCATAATTTAGGTGTAAAGTATAGCTCTGCATAAGCTATCTGCCAAAGCAGGTAATTACTTATGCGATGCTCGCCGCTGGTGCGTATCATTAGTTCAGGCTCGGGCATGTTATGCGTGTAAAGATTATCAGAAAAAAGCTGCTCATCAATATTATCAGCATCAATAAGCCCATCTTTTACCTTCAAAGCAATACTCCTCACCGCATTTAATATTTCGTGCCTTGAACTATAGCTTAATGCCAAAGTAAGTACCAGACCTGTATTGCCTGAAGTTGTTTTCATGGCATTTGTTAATTCGCGGTAGCACTTAGACGGAAGTTTTTCCAGGTCGCCAATAGCATTGAGCTTGATGTTATTACTCATAAAGGTTTTAATCTCCTTATGAATTGTATTTACCATCAACTCCATTATTGCGGCAACTTCCAATTTAGGGCGGTTCCAGTTCTCGGCAGAGAACGTATATAGCGTTAGATATTTAACGCCAACTTCAACCGCTCCCTCAACCACATCACGCACCGAAACTACGCCATTGTGATGCCCAAACACCCGTAATTTGCCTTTTTCTTTAGCCCAGCGCCCATTGCCATCCATTATAACAGCAATGTGTTTTGGCACTCTCAACAAATCAATCTGGTCTTTATAAGTCATCTTCGTCGGGTCGTCGGTTCACTTTATCGCGGTGACACTTTATTTTTTTTCAGGTGACAAAGGTAAAACTTCCTTTGTACTTTTTTAGTATACCGCTCTAAAAGAAAAGTTTATTGCCTGAAAGCCCGCAAATACTGCAAGTTCTAAGGTGATTTAAGACAAATAGTGCATCAACTTTAAACGCTAATAATAGCATTTTGAGGTAATAAAAGTGTATGAAATAGAAAGGCCAATAAAAAAGTAGGTATCAAAACGGCGTTGATCGCCGCGTTGGGTACCGGATGCACCTACGTAGTTACCACTATTTTCGCCCGAACGATCTGAAAAAGCCCTGGCCACCGGATCTGTAAAAAGTGCTTTGTTAGCGTAATTACCGCTCACATCGTCCAAATAATCTGTACGCGTGTACCGGTAACCAATGTCGGCAATTAAATTCAGTCTGCCCGAAAAATTATACTTAAAACCTGCGCCGTACGGAACCACCCAGGCGTTAGTTGCATAAGGGCTTACCTGCCCTTCCGTTTTCAAAGGCTGAAGATCATATCTTAAATTTTGATAAACAGCGGTAGGTTTATACCTAACGTTAGCCACACCCGTGAAAATGAAAGGCGTGAACACATTTTTACTCACAGACGGTACGTAATCAAAAAAGTTAAACTCACCTGTCAGACTAATTTCATTAAGATTAGTTGAAAAACTGAGGTTACGCTCGCGGAACTGCGCATTTGACGATAAGCTATCAGCTGCTGATATATTGCCCCATGTGTAGCCAATTTTTGCAGAGAGATATGGGTTGAAATTATACTTTACAAACGCACCGGCAGATACGTCTGACAATTTAAGCGGGTTATTGGTATTAAGATCGCCCATGTAACCGGCGCCACCCAATTTTCCACCTACTTCCCAGCTCTGCGCCACAGCGCTATAGCTTAAAAAGGCAAAAAATATGATACTTAAAACCCGGGGCATTCAACAAATTTAATAATTGCGGGTATCTAAACCCCACAATAACTTGTTTCTTAACGTTGATAAGTAACTTTCATTACTTAAACGGATAAGGTTAAGCTGAAAATCAGCTTTTCTAACTTCAAATTCCATTACGCTGTCAATCACGGTAGTACGCGAATCGCACGAAAGCAGGTAGTTGGAGCTACGGCACTCAACCTTGAAAGATAAAACACTTGTATCCGGCAATACAATCGGCCTTACATTTAAGTTATGAGGTGATACAGGAGTAACAATTACCGTATTTGATGCAGGGAACATAACCGGCCCTCCGCAGCTTAAAGAATAGGCTGTTGATCCGGTTGGCGTTGCTATAATGATACCATCACCCCAATACGAGTTTAAAAATTCACCGTCTAAAAACATATGCGTAGTGATCATAGCCGAGTCATCACGCTTATGTATGGTAACATCATTAAGTGCTATGTTGCCATCGCCAAATATGTGCTGTTCTGAATCAATTCTTAACAATGTGCGACTATCCAAGGTAAATTGCTTATTTACAACAGCATGAATTGCGGCAGCCACATCATTTTTATTAACACTGGCCAAAAAACCAAGCCTACCGAAATTAATGCCAATTACCGGAACACCTGAATTACCTATCAGGTTAACCATATCAAGCAGCGTACCATCGCCACCCAAGGTTAAAAAAGCATCAATAAAACCCGCTATCTGATCGTGTTCATTAAGAACGCTATAACCAATTGTGCTTATGTTGCCTTCTAAATTTTTATTAAGCTGATGATGTACATAGATATCAACATCATGTTGCAACAATGCGTCAAACACCTGTTGAATGTAGGGGAATACTGCTGAGTCATTGAACTGACGGCCGTATATGGCTATTCTCATAGTCTTTTTGGTCAATGGACCATAGTCCATGGTCCATAGTTATATATTAGTTACATGGTCTATGGTCCATAGACTATTGACCTTATAGATTAAGATAATTCATCAATGCATCGTAACGATCCATTGAACTATCACGATTCTCGGCATGATTAAATGTTGCCTTTATTTCATAACCGTACCTTAAAAAGGTAGCTAAAATGCCGGAAATATCCTGTTTATTTACTTTTAAAGTTACTTCTATCCGTGTTGAATCAGGAAAAGTACGCACGTATGAACTAAGCACCTGCGCGTTGTCTGATTCTACTATCTGAGACATGTGCGCAAGCGAATTGTTTCTGTTGCTTATCTCTAAAACAATTATACCACCGGGCTCGGCAACAGATGTAAGCTTGGCAAACCAGCCATTCATAGCGTTAATAGAGATGCAGCCGAGGTAGTTCATTTTTACATCAAGTACCGGCACTAATGTTAACTGCTGTTCATAAAACAGGCGGATAACATCATAGATATGCTGATCTTCGCGAACGTATGGGTTTACCAAAGATAAAGCTACCGCGCCAATAGCAGTTTGCGTATCCGGTTCGGTAATAATGTCTGCTTCGCTAACTAAGCCTAAAAACTGCTCTTCGTTAACTACAGGCAGATGCCTTACATGAAACTCCGTCATACGTTCCAACCCACGCTGAACAGAATCAGATGTATGAAGCGGATTGATGTCGTAGTTAATTAGTTCGGCAGCAAGCATATTTTAAGTTTTAAATATTCCGCGTGTCCAGAAAATCTTTCAACAGGCGGTTAAATTCATGTGGATGCTCCATCATAGGTGCATGACCACAGTTGTCAATCCATTTCAGTTCCGAATCCGGCAGCAGTTGATGAAACTCCTCAGCAACTTCCGGAGGAGTTATTTTATCATTACGCCCCCAAATCAATGATACCGGTATACGTATTTTATGCAGATCGGCTTTCATATTATGCCTGATGGCAGATTTTGCCATGGCTAATAACCTAATTACGGCATTACGGTCGTTTACGGTTTTATAAACTTCGGCAATTAATTCGGGCGTAGCAACAGCCGGATCATAAAATGTATATTCAACTTTCTCTTTTACAAAGTCATAGCTCTCGCGGCGCGGAAATGAACCGCCAAAAGCGTTTTCATATAAGCCCGAACTGCCTGTCAAAACCATTGCCTTCAATTTATCAGGATGCGCCAAAGAATAAACAAGGCCAACATGTCCACCCAATGAGTTACCTAACAACACTACATCTTCCAGTTTTTTAAACTTGATGAATTTGTGTACAAACTTTGAAAGCGTTTTTACGCCGGTTGTTAATACCGGAAATTCATAAATTGGCAGAATAGGTAATATAACCCTGTATTTTTTCTTAAACTCCTCAATCACAATTTCCCAGTTGCTTAAACCGCCCATTAAACCGTGCAGTAACAACAGCGTCTGGCCTTCGCCCTCTTCAACGTAAGTAAAACCGTGTCCTTCCTTAAGCGCGAATTTCATATAGATATTTTGTGACCGTTAATATACCGAAAACTGTTCCAACATTGAACGCAGCAAGTATAAGCAATTATTTATACTGGTATATTACGGGTTTCACCTTTTAAAATTAAAATAATATTTACCGGTTTAACCCAATAATTGTTTTACTACCTCTGAAACGGTTTTACCATCTGCCTGACCGGCCAGCTCTTTATTGGCCAACCCCATCACCTTACCCATGTCCTGCATAGACGTTGCTCCTACTCTCCCAATCAGTTCCTGAATGTAGCCTTCTATTTCAAAGCGGCTCATTTGCTGCGGCAGGTATTCTTCAATAACCTTTAACTCGCCCATTTCAATCTGGTACAGGTCATCGCGGCTTTGGGTTTTGTAGATCTCTGCCGATTCCTTACGCTGTTTAGCCAGTTTCTGCAGCACTTTTATCTCTCCTTCCGGAGTTATCTCTTCGGCAGCTCCTTTTTCTGTTTTAGCTAATAATAAAGCTGATTTAACCGCTCTTAAAGCTGTTAAACGCTCTGGTTGTTTGGCCAGCATGGCCAATTTTATATCCTGATCAATTTTTGTTGTTAGTGACATGTTTATTTCGGATTTCGAATGTTCAATTTCGGATTCTTTTTATCATCGGCACATCTGCATATTCGCACATCTGCACATTTTTATTAATGCCTAAAAATATTGGTAGCGCTGGCCTGCGCGGTAGGCATTACTACAATATCATTTATATTTACATTTTTTGGCCTTGATGCAATAAACCAAATAGTTTCCGCTATATCCATGGCATTAAGTGGCTCAAAGCCTTCGTAGGTTTTCTTAGCCCGTTCCTTATCGCCTTTAAAGCGCACCTCGGAGAACTCTGTTTCTACAGCACCCGGATCAACTGACGATACTTTTATACCATGGGGCAGCAGATCAATGCGCATGCCTCTGCTTAAAGCATCAACAGCAAATTTTGATGCACAGTAAACGTTTCCGTTAGGGTAAACCTCTTTACCGGCTATAGAACCTAAATTAATGATATGCCCTGAGCCGTTTTTTATCATCCAGTTAGATACTACTTTAGTTACGTACAACAGACCTTTAACGTTGGTGTCTATCATCCTATCCCAATCATCAAGGTCGCCGTTCTGTACAGGGTCAAGACCTTGGCTAAGTCCGGCATTGTTAATCAACACGCTAACTTTTTTCCATTTGGCCGGCAACGCTTCCAGATCAGTTATTACCTGTTCGCGGTCGCGCACATCAAAGTTACCTATGGCAACTTCAACATTGTGTTTTTTATGCAGTTTGGCAGCCAGTTTCTCCAGGCGGTCTAATCTTCTGCCTGTTAAGATGAGATTATAACCTTCACGGGCAAACAGTTGCGCGCAAGCTTCGCCAATTCCGGCAGTAGCACCTGTAATCAATACAATTTTTGCCATGTTTCCGTTAGTATATGCGCTACGAAATTAGAGTTTTTAGATAAAAATAAATACTTGATAATGCTATTTGAGGCAATTTTACTCAAAATGCAGACTAAACATTACAGTATGTAAACTTAAGCTATTGATAGGCGCTGCAAAGGCGTTGTTCTCGCGCAGCAGCAGGTTGCCAAATGAGTTAGCTATTTTTATCTCAGGCGAGAGCTTAAAAAACTCAAAGTAAATGTCGCAACCCACGCCCACTTCATAGCTGCCATAACCATTTATGGTTTTTAGCAGTTTAGCTGTTGGCGCTTGGTTATCGTCTGCGTTTTCCTTGTTTCCGAGTGCACGCGAGTATTTTAGTCCGGCAATCAAGTAAGCTCTGTAATCACCCAATCGGTTTGATTTAAGTTTAAACTGTACCGGCAAGTCAACCAGTGTTGCACGCACTTCCTTAACTTGATCTTGTGACGGGTCTGCGTATTTGTAGCTTACAGATCTGTCCGCAAAAATAAGGGCAGGCATCAAACGCGCCTCCAGGTGTTCATTGATTCTGTAACGGCCTAAAAATCCAACCGCAAAACCCGGTGAATTATCTGAGCTTATACTGTTTAAAGCGTCGGTGATTTTAGCACCGTTCTCGTCAAAGTAAGGCTGCCGCCACTCGGGCTTCCTGTCTATTTTGTAATAACTGCTAACGTAGCTAAAGCTAAAGCCTCCGCTAAAGTCTTTTAAATCAGCTCCTCCACCCCACGCTGGTACTTTTTGCGCCAATAAAGTTTGGCTGCAAAACAATACAACAAGCAGGATGACGTACCTTTTTATCATTTAACACCCGTATAAATGGAACAGATACCAAACGCCAGCGGACGGATTTTGGTATTTTTAAAGCCGGCTGCCTTCATTACGTTTATAAAAGCCTCTCCGTCAGGAAAAGCCGCTACTGATTCGGGCAGATAAGTGTAAGCTCTTGAGTCTTTAGAAAAAAGCTTGCCTATGCCAGGGGTGATGTAATTAAAGTAAAAGCTATACAACTGTTTAATTGGAAAACCTTTTGGTTTTGAAAACTCCAGAACAACGGCCTTTCCGCCTGGTTTTAATACCCGGTTTATATCGGTCAATCCTTTTTGCAGATCTTCAAAGTTACGTACACCATATGCTACAGTAACCGCGTCAAATTCATCATCGCTGAATGGCAGTTTTTCCGAATCGCCTAATTTAACTTCAAACCTGTCTCCCAAGCCGCGTTTCTCAATTTTTTGTTCGGCAATGTTTAACATACCCTGAGAAATATCAACGCCAATTATTTTACGCGGCTTTAAAATTTTTAAAGCTTCAAAAGCGAAATCTCCGGTGCCGGTAGCAACGTCCAATATTAATTGGGGTTTATCAATTTTTAGCTCATTAATTGCTTTTTTCCGCCAGATGATGTCGATACCCAACGACATAAAATGGTTCAAAAAATCGTACGTTTTTGATATGTTGTTGAACATGTCGGCTACCTGTTCTTTTTTGGTAACCTGTTCGTTTTGATACGGAGTAACAGTTTTGCTCATTTGTTGGCAAAGATAGGGATTGGTTATTGAAGATTAGTGAGTAAAGGTTGAAGATTAGTGTATGTATCAGCAACCACCAATCTTTAATCTTTAATAACTAATCTTTAAAGCGTAAAACATCGTATCAACCGCCATTTTTGGAAAGTACGACGGAAAATGCGCTACAGGCGTCAGCACAAATCCATTACGCTCGTAAAAGCGATGCGCGGCTTTTAAAACTGCCGATGTACCGAGATATAATTGTGTAATATTTTTTTGGCGGGAATAAGCTACCAGCGTATCCAATAATTGCTGCGCTAATCCGGTTCCTCTATGTCCATCCTTAATAAACATTTTGCGGATGGTACCCGCATTGTGGCCAATATCAATCAATGCAATTGTGCCCACCAGTTCTTCACCTTCAAAAGCGCCCCAAAAATTGCCGCCTCCGGCATGGTAATTAGCTTCAATGTCGAGCAGATCAGGCTGGTCTTTAACAGTTATCGGGATATTAAATTCATGCTGTTGTATAGTGATTATCAAATCAATTACCTCTTCGGTATATTGATTGTAGATGGGGCGAATTGTATATGTGTTAGTCATTAAATTAATTGTGCAAAATTATTGAGCCAGCGCCAATAAGCCGTTCATATCTAAATGGCGGGTATACATATCCAGTTCACCGTCTTCATTGCGCGGCCACTCGGTTTTGGGCTTGTCCCAGTATAGTTCAATCCCATTCATGTCAGGATCGTCAAGATAAATAGCTTCAGATACGCCATGGTCTGCAGCGCCTGTTAAATGGTATCCGGCATCAATTAGGCGTTTCACTATTTGCGCCAGATCTTTCCTTTCGGGATATAAAATTGCTGTATGGAACAACCCGGGAGCTTGTGTTGGCGCCGGTCCGGAGCCCTTACTTTGCCAGGTATTCAAACCAATATGGTGATGATAGCCACCTGCAGAAATAAATGCGGCATCGTTACCATACATCTGCATCAGCTCAAAACCCAGTAACCCGCAGTAAAAATCAAGCGAACGTTGCAGATCGCTAACCTTAAGGTGCACATGGCCTATACGTGTTTGGGCGGGTATTTTGTAATTGTCCATATTCTTGTTGTAATGTTGAAAAGTTTGAACGTTGCAAAGTTAATACTGCTACTGAATTTTGTTGCACTGCTAAAATCTTAAAACCTCATAACATTATAACACCAAAACCTTGCAACATTCAAACTTTCCAACCTTCCAACTCAAAACCCTATCTTTGCAGCATGACCATAAAATCTGCCGAATTTATTTGCAGTAACACGCAGATATCAAAACTACCGCCACCTGTAAAGGCCGAATATGCTTTTATAGGGCGTTCAAACGTAGGCAAATCATCGCTTATTAATATGCTTACGGGCAAGCGCGGCATGGCTAAAACATCGCAAACGCCAGGTAAAACGCAGCTCATTAATCATTTTTTGATCAACGATGAATGGTATATTGTTGACCTTCCGGGTTATGGTTATGCCCGTGTTTCAAAAAACAAAAAGGCCGACTGGGATAAATTTATCCGTACTTATTTAGATAAACGCGAAAGCCTGCAATGCGTTATGGTTTTGATTGACAGCCGCCTTGAACCACAAAAAATAGATCTGGAGTTTTGCAATTGGTTAGGCGAGAAAGGACTTTCGTTTGTATTGATCTTTACTAAAGCGGATAAGCAGTCATCCGTAAAAACCGATCAAAATGTAGCTAAATTTAAAAAAGCACTCATGGCCACTTTTGAGGAAGCGCCGCAGTACTTTGTAACATCATCAGAAACACAACATGGCAGAGATGAGGTTTTAAATTTTATTGATAGCGTAAACAATCACTTTACCGCGCAGTAAATACCTATTACTGTAAAATAAAGTACCAATAGTTGCTTTTATCAATTTAATTGTACTACCTTGCGCGCTTTAAATATTTTTTATGCAACAAGGAACAGTAAAATTTTTTAATGAAGAAAAAGGTTTCGGCTTTATAGTGCCTTCAAACGGTAGCCAGGACGTATTTGTTCATTCAACAGGCCTTATTGACAAGATCCGCGAGAACGACCAAGTTGAGTTCGACGTAGAGAATGGCAGAAAAGGCTTAAATGCGGTAAATGTAAAAGTTATATAATTATAATATTACCATTAAACGTATCACATCCGCTCCCAAAAAGGGCGGATGTTTTTTTTGCTTAAATTTCTGCAATAACTGTCTGTTTTTACTACAACAATTAAAAACTGTAGTTTTTTTATACACATTACAGCCATTCATGCATTAAATCAAGCCTTTGTGGCGCTTGGCATTGTTGTTGTATTTACCTTTTAAACTACAAACAGAAAACATTATGAAAGATCAATCAAAAGTTATAGCAGCACTATTAATTGGAGCAGCGGCTGGTGCAGTATTAGGATTATTATTTGCACCTGACAGTGGAGAAGGTACAAGAGGAACAATTTCTGACTACGCTAATGATCTGGCCGGAAAAGCCCGTGATAAAGCAAACGAACTGAAAGATTATAGCAACAACGCGGTTAACAGCGTAAAATCCAAATTTAATAACGCTGCAGATGATCTGTATAATTATAGAGATGGCGTTGAGCAAAACGTACGCGACCATGTAGATAACGCGAAATCAAGAGTTAAAGCTACTGCCGATAACGTAAACGACTCTATACAACAAGCGTAAGCCCCCTCCGCCCCTAATAAAGGGGGACTTAGGAGAAAATATACGAAAATGGCCCCATTCAAATTGAACGGGGCCATTTTTGTATATTTTCCTATTTCCCATTTCTGGGAAAGTGAAATTATAATTTACCTATTTCCTGAACAAGATCAATCAGTTTGTTTGAGTAACCCCACTCGTTATCATACCATGATACTACTTTAACGAAGTTGTTGTTTAAAGCAATACCTGCCTTTGCATCAAAAATTGAAGTGCGTGCATCACCTTTGAAATCTTCTGATACTACTTCGTCTTCCGTATAACCTAAAATTCCTTTAAGTTCGCCTTCTGAAGCTTCCTTCATAGCAGCTTTAATATCTTCGTAGGTAGCAGGTGTTTTTAAACGTGCAGTTAAGTCAACTACTGATACGTCTGCAACCGGAACGCGGAATGACATACCGGTTAATTTACCTTTTAACTCAGGTAATACCAAACCTACAGCTTTAGCAGCACCGGTTGATGAAGGGATGATATTCTGGTAAGCACCACGGCCACCTCTCCAGTCTTTAGCAGACGGGCCATCAACAGTTTTCTGAGTTGCAGTAACCGCGTGAATAGTGCTCATTAAACCTTCTTCAATACCAAATTTATCATTCAATACTTTAGCAATAGGCGCTAAACAGTTAGTAGTGCATGAAGCGTTTGAAACAATGTTTTGATCAGCCTTTAACAGCTTGTGATTTACACCCATAACGAAAGTTGGGGTATCATCTTTAGCCGGAGCGCTCATTACAACTTTTTTAGCACCTGCATCAATATGTTTTTGAGCTGTATCCTGAGTTAGGAACAAGCCGGTAGATTCGATAATAACCTCAGCACCTACTTCATTCCATTTAAGGTTAGCAGGGTCTTTTTCGGCAGTTACACGTATAGTTTTACCGTTTACAACCAAATGGCCGCCTTCAACAGCAATAGTGCCTTTAAACTGACCATGGGTTGAATCGTATTTTAACATGTAAGCCATGTAATCAGGCTCAACAAGGTCATTGATGCCTACAACTTCAACATCAGGTCTTTCAATAGCAGCTCTGAAAGCCAGGCGTCCTATCCGGCCGAAACCGTTAATTCCTATTTTCATGATTTTAATTTTTATTTGAATAATATATTAGCAAATTATTTATTGGCTCGTTAACAATAGTTGTTATCTGTAACCCTGCCAACGCAGCCTCCTCACGTAACTGATCTTCAAAAGCCCACGCAACCGACCCCACAAAATGTAAGGGCACCTGCGGATGCTGCTTATGCAAAGGTAACAAGTATGCGTTTATTAGTTTATTAAAACCGGTTTTTATTACATTTTTAAGATATTGATCATGTTTATTGTCTATATAAAACTCAGCAAACGAGTTTAAATACAACACAGGTTGTTTTGATCTATATACTTTCTCTAATAAGGCGTTCCTATCGGTATCATACTTCGCTGCAAACTTCCGCCGCAGGTTTTCTGGTAGCGTCTCGGTCATAAATGCCTTGATCAACTGCCTGCCCAACCAATTGCCAGATCCTTCGTCTGCCAGTATATATCCCAAACCAAAATTATTTGGCTTAACCTTTTTACCGTCAAACCAGGCAGCATTTGAGCCACTTCCGCAAATACCAATTATGCCAGGCGAATTACGGCAGCAAGCTATAGCTGCACCGTCAACGTCATGGGCAACCTGTACTTTACTATATTTAAAGAACGATGTAAAAGCTGCACTTACCCGAGCTTTAAGCTCATCGGAATAAGCACCAGCTCCAAAAAAATAAACACGCTTAACTTCTTCGGCGTGATGTATAAGGCTGATATTCTTGTTTAACAGATTTAAAATCTGTTTTTCATCCATAAAATAAGGGTTGATACCGCTGGTTTTGAAAGACGCTTTTGTACGTCCTTTCTCTGCCAACCGCCAATGGGCATAATTTGAACCACTGTATACAACCGCAACCATTTAAATAGATAAAACGTCAACCATTTGCAGCAAATCGTCTTCCAGTTTAAACTTATGGCCGGTTAAGGCCTCTTCAATTGGCGTTGTTTTTATTACGTTTGCTTCAAGCCCAACCATCTCTTGCGTATGTCCGCTCATTAAAGCATTAACCGCGGCATAGCCTAAACGGCTGCCCAAAATACGGTCAAAGCTGCTTGGCGCTCCACCTCTTTGCAGGTGACCTAATACAGTAACCTTAATATCGTAGTTGCTTATTTGCTGTTTTACTTTCTTGGCCAGGTCGTAAATATTGCCGCTTTTATCGCCTTCGGCAACGATTACTATACTTGACGATTTTTTATTGAATTCGCCCTTTTTAAGCAACTCTATCAATTCGTCAATAGCGGTGGCTTTCTCGGGCAACAAAATACCTTCGGCACCACAAGCTATACCGGCCCTTAAGGCAATAGCGCCCGAATCGCGGCCCATTACCTCAATAAAGAAAAGGCGGTCGTGCGAATCAGCTGTATCACGGATCTTATCAATAGCGTCAATTACAGTGTTGGTTGCTGTGTCAAAGCCTAATGTATACGTAGAGCCGTACAGGTCGTTATCAATTGTACCGGGTATACCCATCACCCTTACGTCAGGAAACTGCTGCGAAAATTTGAGTGCGCCTGTAAATGTGCCATCACCGCCAATTACAACCAACGCGTCAATATCATGATCTTTTAAGTTTTTATATGCTTTTTCTCTGCCCTCAACCGTATGAAACTCCATGCAGCGTGCAGTTTTCAATATAGTACCTCCAAGGTTTAGAATATTACTAACCGAGCGGGTACCCATCTCAAACATATCATTCTCTATCAGGCCTTTATAACCCTGTCTTATGCCTACAACACTGATGCCGTTGTAAATAGCTGTGCGTACTACAGCCCTTATGCAGGGGTTCATGCCGGGAGCATCGCCGCCGGATGTAAGCACGCCAAGTTTTGAAATTTTTTGCATCTTTTTACCTCAGGTATAATTTGCACGAATATAAGGTGTGATTGTTACACCATTAAAATTTATTTTTATTTATTTTTGGTTCCGCTAATAATAGCGGTAGCATTATAAACTTAATTTACTAACGGTTTGGAAGAGAAAACGCCGACATTTAACTCCATATTTTCTATAGATTGTCTTGTATTTGGTTACGAGGCAGGCGAACTGAAGATATTACTGATCGAGAGAAACGAAGAGCCATTTAAGGACTGGTATGCCCTACCCGGCTATATAGTAAAGCAGGAGGAAAGTTTGGATGACGCAGCCGAGCGTATTATATATGAGTTAACGGGCTTGCGCGAGCTACCAATGAAACAGTTCCACACTTTTGGCGATGTTGACAGGCACCCTAAAGGACGCGTTATTACCGTTGGCTATTATGCGCTCATCCGTATAAATGGACAGAAAGAGCTGCGCTCAATCAGTTCAATGGCGCGCAAAGCGTTTTGGCATCCGGTTAAAACCTTACCAAAACTGGCATTTGATCACAGCGATATATTCAACACCGGCTTTGCAAAGATTCGCCGCCGCTTAACGCATCAACCCATAGCATTTGATCTGCTTCCTGAAAAATTTACACTTACCCAGTTACAGGGTTTGTATGAGGCTATACTGGATAAAAAGCTGGATAAACGTAACTTCCGTAAAAAAATGCTAAGTTATGGTTATTTAAAAGAGTTGGTTGAGAAGCAGCGCGGAGTTTCGTATCGCGCAGCAAAACTCTACAAATTTGACCGCCGCAAATACGCCAAGATCTTCCAGAACGAAATGGGACCAACTGCCAGTTAGAAGTTGGAATTAAGAAACAAGAGTCAAGAAAGATATCAAATCCCTCTTAACGCTTGTTTCTTACATCTTAACTCTTATTTAAATGGAACTTCACCAGATTATCTATAGGTGAACGGATGATGTTGCCTAACTGCATACCGTTTTCTGCAACCACTTCTTCTAATATACTTCTGAAATTATAAGCTACCGAGCCAATACAGTTAAATGATTGCTGCTGATAGTTAGGATAACGCGTAACCAGGTTGGTAAAGAAATCGTCGAATGATGTTTTTACTAAACCATGCGCATAGCCTAAGTTAACATTCATGTTATCATAAACAAATTTGCTAAAGCCTGCGCAAAACCTGTTAGCCAAAGGCTTGGTATAAACCTGCTCATTCACATCATCGCGGGTAAGTTTGTAGGTATCCCAAAAGTTTTCTTCAATGGCTTTTGGCATATACCCGCGCAGGTAGTCTATCAGCAGTTTTTTTCCTATGTAACACCCACTGCCCTCATCGCCTAAAATGTAAGCGCCCGAATCAATATTCTGGGTAATTTTTTCGCCATCATATAAACAGCTATTGGTACCGGTACCCAAAATGGCAGCAAACCCGGCTTGGCGACCAAGCACTGCGCGCGCAGCGGCCATTAGGTCGTGGTCAATGTTTATCTGTGAGTGCGTGAATACAACACTCATAGCAGTTTTTACATGAGCTTTCTTTTCATCGGTTGAGCAGCCTGCCCCATAGTAATTAACCTCTGTAATTTTATCAAACGGAAGATCAGACGGCAAATTATGCTGCAAAGAATTGGTGATATATTCTATACTGGCAAAATATGGATTATAGCCTTCAGTATTAAAATTGATCTTGGTGCCCTCGTCATTGATCAAACACCAGTTTGTTTTTGTTGAGCCGCCGTCTGCAATAATTATCATCTCTTATCTTTAAAAAGTGTGCGTGCTAAAAATATAGTTTTTTTAGTTCAAATTAAGGTTATAAATCCAAAATTGGTAAAACGCCGGTTAGCAACATTTGTTTAAACCTGCTTTTTGTTATATTGCTTAACATTAACTGTATTTTACATGAAAAAGCTATTTCCCCCAAAAACAGCCTTCAAAATCGTCCTGATTTTTTTCACCTGTAACACTTTCGCTCAAAGCCCACAACGGTATTACAAAAACGGAATGGTGGTTAGCGCCTACCCCGATGCTTCACAAGTAGGTGTAGAGATTTTAAAAAAAGGTGGCAACGCCGTAGATGCAGCGGTGGCTGTTCAGTTTGCGCTGGCAGTAACCTATCCCGAAGCCGGCAATATCGGCGGCGGTGGCTTTATGGTATTCCGCTCAGCTAAGGGCGAAACCAACACGCTTGACTTCCGGGAGAAAGCCCCCCTATCTGCAAGTACAAATATGTTTTTAGATGACAAAGGCAACGTGGTGCAGGGACTAAGCACCTCATCTCACAAAGCGTCGGGCGTACCTGGTTCGGTTGATGGTATGGTTGAGGCACATAAAAAATACGGCAAATTGAAATGGTCGCAACTGGTACAACCAGCTATTGAACTGGCCCGTAACGGTTTTAAAATTAGCAAACGTCTCGCTTCCAGCTTAAACAGCCCCTCATTTAAAAAAATGAATCCGGGCAAAAGTTATTTTATAAAAGACACCGAATGGCTGGAAGGCGATATTTTAAAGCAGGAAGACCTTGCCAAAACGCTTGAGCTGATACGTGACAAAGGTAGAGCTGGCTTTTACGACGGCCTTGTAGCCCGGCAAATAGCCGCCGAAATGAAAACCGGCGGCGGACTGATAACGGAAACTGATCTGAAACAATATCATTCCGTTTGGCGCAAGGCCATTACGGGCTATTATAAAAAAGAATATACCATAATTACTATGCCGCCCCCGTCAAGCGGCGGTATTGCGCTGCTGCAACTACTCCACTCGGTTGAAAATTATCCGTTGAACAGATGGGGACACAATGCCGATTCGACAGTACAGTTAATGGTAGAAGCCGAGCGTAGGGTTTATGCAGACCGCTCTAAATATCTGGGCGACCCGGATTTTTACAAAGTTCCTGTAGATAGCTTATTACGCCCTGCTTACATAAACAACCGGATGAGCAATTTTACCTGGACCGCAGCTACGCCAAGCAGCAAAATACAGCCAGGCAGTTTTGTTGGCTATGAAAGCGACCAAACCACGCATTTCTCTGTAGTAGACAAGGAAGGAAACGCGGTTGCCATAACCACCACATTGAATGGCTCATTCGGCTCCCGGATATTTGTTGGCGGAGCAGGTTTTTTGCTTAACAACGAAATGGACGATTTTAGTTCAAAAGCGGGTACACCCAACATGTACGGACTGGTTGGCGGCGTTGCTAACAGCATACAGCCGGGTAAACGTATGCTATCGTCTATGACGCCTAGCATCATCGAGAAAAATGGTAAATTGTTTATGGTTGTTGGCACTCCTGGCGGATCAACCATTATAACATCGGTTTTTCAAACAGTGTTAAACGTGGTAGATTTTAATATGGATATGCAGGCTGCTGTGGCGGCAAAGCGCTTTCACCATCAATGGTTGCCAGACAACGTAACTTTTGAGCAAAATGCGCTAAGTCCAGCGGTGAGTGAAAAATTAAAAAACAAGGGTTACGAACTTACGGGCCCAAGGGCGATAGGCCGCGTAGATGCCATATTAGTTACACCAGTTGGTTATGAGGGTGGCGCAGATCCGCGAGGCGATGATACAAAAGTTGGCTGGTAAGCATCGGCACCTGTGGTTTTGACAATATAAGATGTCGTCTCCGACGATATGCCATAAAAAAGAAGCTTCTCAAAATGAGAAGCTTCTTTTTGTGATCCCATCAGGATTCGAACCTGAGACCGACAGATTAGAAATCTGTTGCTCTATCCAGCTGAGCTATGGGACCATCGCTACAATTTTTCTTGCAGCGGTGCAAAGATGAAAAAAAAACTCTTATCTGCCAATTTTCTTTATCAATAACCGCATAGAAAGCTAATCTTTTATTCAACCACCAGGTAGCTATTACCTTTTCAAAATACCGCAAGCATTTTGTTTCTTGATCTGCTGCATTTTTATCAGCGCGATACATTCTATCATCAATCCAATACCGGTCAAAAAACCGGTAAATGCGTCTGCTAGGTGAAAATACCGATTAACGATAGGTGTTAATGACACTATTAGCAAGCCAATAACAAGAATAATTACAGTTGTTTTTTGTTCTTTTAGATTTTTCATGTTTTTGTTTTTATGAGTTAAGTTGACGTGCGATGTGTTTTAACCGCTCTGTTGTGGCTTTCAATTTTTCTGACTGCTTTTTAAATGCTCTTGGCCTAACTAAAAACCATATCACGATTAGATAAATTACACTTAGCGAATAAATAATGATAAGCAATACGGTGCTACGCATTGCAGCTTCATATAGATACATAAGCAAACCTGCAGAAGAAAATAGCATGATGATGACTTGTGTTTTTTTGTAGTAATACAACTGATTTTGTCGGGTTTGCTCAAGAAAAGCCAAAAAGTTGAGATTACTACAGTCTTCAAGCCTGTAAAAGCGTTTGAGCGACAGAAGATTGGTGGCAGCCAGCAAAATGCATGACGCCAAAATCAGGTAACCACCAATGTACGTTACGCTTAGTTTAAAGGGGGTGAAAATTAACACTGCTATCATTAAACAGGCAAGTAAACATGAGGCCACTATAACCAACCATTTGTTGCGCAATCTTTGATATCGAAATTTCTTTACCGTTACTAACATCTGCTCTGCATTAGGCAGTCGGTCAGTTTTGGCGGAATGCCATATTGCTTCCAAATTATTCAAATTGTCCATATGCCTTAAATTTCTTGGTTAGTTTGTCTTTTATGCGGTGAATTTTCACCCTAACATTTCCACTGTTCAATCCTACTATATCCGCAATCTCTGCCTGCGGCAACCCTTCGAGTTCCAGCGAGATGATAATGCGCTCCGTTTCCTTCAATTCGGCAATGCACCTGTATAACAACTCCAGTTTACCTTCCTGCGATTCTTCAACTGTTTCGGTCAAGTTGAAGGGCAGTTCAGCAGACGGCATACGTTTAGCTTTCTCGAGCGCCCGCAGGCAATTATTGGTAGCAATTCTGAATATCCACGTGCTTATTAACGACTCATTTCGAAAACTCTCCAGATTTTGCCATACAGATATAAAGGTTTCCTGCAAAAGATCTTTTGCCTGTTCTGCATCATTTGTATAACCAAGGCACACCCTGAATATTTGCGGCGAGTAGCGGTTATATATGTCCTCAAAATCTGTCATAAAGGGAAACCATCGTAATATCTCATCTTTAAATTACTGCGTTAGATACAGCTTTGGTTAAATGTTACAATTGAATTAATATAGAAATATTAGGTTGAGTCGTTTACATTATAGTTTCGTAAAATTTGATTAGGTTTTAGTTTAATTGCTCTCCGGTTCCAATCACAATAGATCATTCAATTATCTTACCTTTAAGTATGCATCATCAGGAATTTACGGTTATCGGCCAATTACATAATCACGTACAGGGTTTTTGGTACCGGGAGATGGAATTTAGCAATTACCCTGCAACTTTTGATGTACTGCCTGATAGCCATGCCGAGATTATATTTTACTTTGGAGGCGGCTGCAGTGTATTAACCGGCGGCACGATAGAACCATTGTCATCACCTTTCCTGGTAGGCTTACTCGGTAAAACAACGTATTTTCAAGTAGAGCATAATATTAAACTCATCGGCATCAAATGTTTTCCCTGGGCTGTTTATGACCTATTGAAATTACCTGCTGTTAAAGGTGGCGTTCAACGCCTTACGCACCCACTTGCCGGCTTGCACCCTGCACTGAATGTACTGGTTAGCGAGGCGAAGGTTGAAGGGGCTATTACCCTCTTAAGCAATTGGTTAGTTAACGAAAGCAATATAAAAAACAACGCCCAATTAAATCAGGCGGGGCGAGCTATGCTGGGTGCAAATGGTGCCTTACCTGTGCGTTTGGTAGCAAGCGCTGCGCATATAACTGTACGCACCCTGGAACGAAAATTCAAGACATCTTCGGGCAACGGCGTTAAAAACATATCAAACCTGATCCGTTTCGAACAGGCACGAGACCGTTTGTGGTGTTATCCTAACACATCCATCTCCGCTTTAGCTTATGAGTTGGGTTATGCCGATCAATCTCACCTAAACCGAGAGTTCAAACGGTACAGCGGCTTAACCGCAGCTGCTTTTGCCAAACAAACCCAACTGCGAAAAAAAGAATCCTATAGTGATTTTGTCGCAATTGTTCTATCCTCAGAATAGCGCGGTACAGATTTTTGTATGAAAATAAAACACATATGAAGATCAGTAAAGCAAATAAAGTTTTAGTTTCCGGCGCAAGCATTGCCGGCCTTTCTACCGCTTGGTGGCTCAACCATATAGGCTATCAGGTTACCGTAGTTGAATTAGCCGCTGCACCCAGAATCAGCGGCGCTGCAGTTGACCTGAACGAACCCAGCGTTGCTATTGCCAAACAAATGGGACTGTATGAGAAATTCAGATCCTATCAGTTAGGTGTAGACCGCATCGAATATAAAAACAGCGACGACATTACTGAAGGGGTTATTGTCATTCCAAGAAATGAAGAAAATTCTGCTAAAGAAATTGAGATCGAACGCGATAAATTTGTGAAAGTTTTGCTGGACGAATTAATAGGGCAAGTTGAGTTTTTATTCAGCGACCGTATTATTGCCCTTGAAGAAAATGAAACCGGCATTGACGTCCGTTTCAACAATGGCGGGCAACACAAATACGATTTAATATTTGGTTGTGACGGTTCGCATTCAGGCACACGCAATATCTGGTTCGGTCCGGAAGAAAATTACGCGCATCATTTAGGCGCATATTTCTCTATCAGTATTATTCCGAAACTATTGGTACCACAGCGCACCATGCAAACTTTCAGTGTACCTTCCAAATCTGTAATGCTGAATGCCTATAATGGTAAAACAGATGTTATTTTCATTTTTATGACCGAAGAAGAATTGCCCTACAACTATCGCGACCTTACTGAGCAACGTCAGATCATCCGGGAGCAGTTCAAAAATGAAGGCTGGCGCACGTCTGAACTTCTGGACGAAATAAGCAAATCTGACAGCTTTTATTTTGACAAATTTAACCAGATCAAAATGCCTGAATGGCATAAGGGACGCGTTGTATTAGTTGGTGATGCAGCCTACTGCCCTTCGCCTGCTTCGGGTCAGGGCGGATCTTTAGCCATGCAAGGTGCAGCGGCCGTTGCTGGCGCCTTGCACAAATACAATGGCGACTACAAACCTGCGTTTGAAGCCTACGAACGTGAATTGCGGCCATTTATTGAAGAAGTTCAACTTATGGCTGAACAAAATATGAAAACAAATTTCGTTTTAAAGACTGAAGATGAAATCCGTGAGCGCAATACAACAGCAAAGTTATTTTAACAACTAACCGAAATATACCAAATCCTCTATTTTAAAGCATATTAGTTGACGTAAATTATATCCGAAGAAAAATTTTTGTATACAGTTGCCTTACCAAATTTTCCTTTGTTCACAACAACAGCTGTATTCTTCAGGTTGTCCTCCATAATCAATTGGGTGTAAAGAAAGTGTTTAAATGTTAATATTCCTTTAATGATATCATTACTAATTATGTGGTAAAAGTTATCGGTAAAATCGCTGGTTGTGAGGTAAATACTATTTTCATTTTTTTTTATATCCATTTCAAAGGCTCCCATGGTAGATGATATTATAATTTTATCATCGTGTCTTTTCCAGGTTCCTGCTATCCATACATTATCTTTTAAAGTATACTCCAAACTATTTCTTATAGCTGCATAATTTAAATAACTGTCTGAATTAATTGTGTAATTATCAATTAACACCCCCTGCTCAAAATGATTATCGTCATATAATAACAAAACTTCTGATTCAGATGGAGTAATATACCTAATATACATTTCGTTAAAATCCGTTGGAAGAATGTGCCTTTCTTCGTCACCATGGCTGATATAATTCAAATAAGTGAAATCTTCAATCAATTTCCTCTCAATGCCAATCATTTCCAAACGGTTTATGAAATCATAATCCTCAAAACCATGCCTATCCATACGCTCATCAAAGCCCTCAACCTTGATGAAATCACTTTTTTTTACGCATACTTTTCCTAAAACATCGCCTGCCGGTTTATAATTCTTTTTTGTATTATAAAAGTCAATTGGGGTTAGAACTATGTTATCAAAATCCTGGAAAGTCTTATTTACGTAATTAGCAAATCCTTTCCCGGTGTAATAATCGGCCCAAATACTACATAAAACATCTCCTGTTGCTAATTTAAAGGCAACATTTTTTGAATGACTTGGGCTCCAGGAGCTGGGATCATTCGTTTTGTAATACACGAGCCGACCATTATCAATATAGTGTGAGAAATTTTTCTGCACCCATTCTTCCATCCCATCTTCTGAATTGTAGTCAAGTATGATAAATTCAAGCTCCTCATAATCTTCATTATCCGTAATGTTCTGTGGCAACGTAATTTTTAATTGGTGTAAGCGGTTCATGCAAATTACACAAAATGATATTTTCAAATTATTTTTGGCCATTTGTCACCTTATTTTAATTCCTTAACCATAAGATTGTAAAAGCGGCGTAATAAAGTGATATCCTTCGTGATTATCTCCGCGCTGCCAGTCATCCACGTCTTAAGCTTACGTGGATCTTTCAAGTTTCCACGTTCTTCAAAAGCTACCTGTACGGCAAAAAAACCTTCATTAGAAGGCTCATCTGCCACATAACTTATTTTGCCTTTAAAAACTCCATATTCCTCAAAAGGATAATTATTTAATTTCATCACTACGTCCTGCCCTATTTTAACTTTATTGATCTGGTCTCCAGACACTTTAACAACACCGAACAAAAACTCATTATTAGGCATTATTCTAAAAACTTCCTGATTAGCTTTTAAGAAATATCCTTTTTGTATAATTGCCACTGAGGCTACTCTACCACTATAAGGAGCAAGTAAAAATTTGTGTTTACCGGAAGTCTCGCTATATATTTCAGCCAAGACCTGTCCTTTTGAAATTATTTGTTCTGTGGTTATAAAAACTCTTGAAATGTACCCAGCCTCGCCGGCAATAACAGATTTCACCGTATTAGCTGCTTCTATTTTTAATTTAACCTTAACGGTATCCGGGTAGCGTACTATAACGGAAATAGATATTGCTACTAGTACGATGATAAACAACAAGGTTATACCCCATCTTATAATCCAATTCGGAACTTTGGTTATAATCTCTTGTATCTCTTCACTATGCTTGTCTGAATTTATCTTGGAAAAGTCAGGCTTTCTTACCACATTTAAATCCTTGGAGCTACTTTCAATTATTATCATGTTTCTATTATTTGGACAAACAATGGCCTTCTCAGAAATTATCAGGATGGTTATGTACTAAATATTTGCGTAAGGCTTTTTGAATACCATTATTCAACAAAAATCTGGAATTGTCATTTAAACCCAAGCAATTAGAAATAATGCTGACCTTATTGTTGTAAAAATATTCTATAGATCTATTAAGGCCAGTTATTTTTTTTAGCTCAAGTTCGTTGAAATCTATCCAGTTATTTAGCCAATCTAATTCTATATCAAATCTTTCAGTTTGCATTATATCTAACGCTATCTCGTCCAATAATGCCACATCGAGAACAATCTCTTCTTGAATTTCTGTTTCATTGTTCTCCATGCGGTTAGTAATAAACATCAAGTCTACCGCGGCTTTAACATGCTTTATCAGAATTTTAATTAAACTTACCTGCAAGTAAAAAGCAAACGTGATTATTGTCTCGTCGTCAATGGTACATTCTTTTAAAGCCCTGATCAGAATTTTCGAGAAATTGGTTAGATTAGTAACATCATCTAACGTTTTAGGTGTGCCATGATATAACCCATATTGAATACTATTCATTGGCATAGGCTTGAATACGCCGTCAATAGGAAAGCGTATTTTTTTTACTGTAAAATTTGCCAACGAGAAGTAATTCTTAAAAAAATCGTCAGCTCCTTTAGCTACATCAAGTGCATCTTCTCTGGTTGCCTGAAGTGATAACCTAATATTTTCGCCACTTAGAAAATTAAAAGATATGGCGTAGTTATTTATTGCCTTCTGATCTTTAATAAAGACTTCTATACCCTCTTCTAACAATTTATTCCAATTGTTTTTTGCGCAAAAGAGCGAAAGAGAAAGCCAAACAAAACTCATACTCCTAATTCTAACTGATTTTTAACCAGACCATAATACTCACCTTTCAAAGCGGCTAATTGCTGATGCGTGCCCTGCTCAATAATCTTTCCTTTATCCATAACTATAATGTTATCCGCATTGCTAACTGTACTTAGTCTGTGCGCTACAATTACAACCGTGCGTCCAAAAAAGAAGTCATTAAAATTGTCCATAATCACCCGCTCATTATTAGCGTCAAGTGCATTAGTAGCTTCGTCAAAAAATAAATAATCCGGATTTTTATACACGGCTCTGGCTATCAATAAACGCTGTTTCTGCCCTTGGCTAAGTCCGCTCGCACCTGACCCTATTTTAGTATGCAAACCAAAGGGCAGCTCAGAAATATAATCATCCAGATTAGCAGTCTTAATGGCCATCGCCAATTTTTCTTTATCTGGCATTTCATCACCAACAGCTATATTGTTTTCAATGGTGTCAGAAAAAATAAATCCATCCTGCATTACTGTGCCGCATGCGTTACGCCAAGTCTTAAAACTAATTTGGTTAAGATGAGTTTCATTCACTTTAATATCACCTTTTTCCGGCTCGTAGAAACGTAGCAATAATTTTAGCAATGTAGTTTTTCCACTACCACTCATTCCTACAATAGCTGTAGTTTTCCCATGTGGAATTATTAAATTTATGTTTTCTAACACTAAATCGTTTCCTGCGCCCGGGTATCTGAAATCCAGATTTTTAATTGCGATAGTTTTAATTTCAGGAAGATTATATATCCATTCTTTATCTACAGATTCTTCATCCTCCAACTCATGCACATCGTTTAGCCTTTCCAAACTAATCTTTGCATCCTGGTATGATTGAACAAATCCGAGAAGTTGGTCAATAGGATTACTTACCTGCCCAACAATGTATTGAATAGCCATCATTCCTCCCAACGTTATCTCACCATTTACAACTGCTTTAACACTAAGAAAAGTAATAATTATATTTTTTGCCTGGTTTATAAACAAAGTACCCCCTTGCTGATATTGGTTGAGTGCCAGATTTTGCACCTTGTATTTAAATAACTTAGCCTGAATATGTTCCCATCCCCAGCGCTTTTGTTGTTCGCAGTTATTGAGTTTAATTTCCTGAATACCACTTACCAATTCAACAATATTATTTTGATTACTTGAAGAGTTATCGAACTGCTTATAATTCAGGTCGCGTCGACGATTTAAAAACAAAGCAATCCAGCCAACATAAACCACTGTGCTTATTAGCGATACTGTAAAAATTACTGCATCGTAGTAAACAAGTATCACAGTAAAAACAAACAGATTTATCAGAGAGAACAAAGTGCTTAGCGTTGTGCCGGTTAAAAATGTTTCAATTCGCTGTTGATCGTTCATGCGTTGCATAATATCACCAGTTGTTTTACTCTCAAAATAACTAATCGGAAGTTTCATCAATTTAATCAGAAAATCTGTAAGTATTGAGATATTGACACGAGTGCTTATGTGAAGCAGTATCCAGGAACGTATAAAATTCACGCTGGTACTACCTATAAAGAGCATTACCTGTGCAATTAGTATTAAATACACAAAATTGATATTGCGTGTGTTTACACCGATATCTACTATTGCTTGTGTTAAAAAAGGGGTAACGAGCGAAAGCAAGGTACCAATACCCAAACCAATGAGTAACTGTATAACCAAACGCTTGTAATCATAGAAATATCGAAAAATAGAAAACCAAGATAATCTGACTTTGTCATCTTCTTGTTGATAAAACTGTGGTGAGGGACTTATTAATAAAGCCACTCCGTTCTGAAAATCCCTGTGGCTAAACCAATTTTTCGTGAAAGCTTCTTCGTCTGATACAATGAGTCCTTGTACAGGGTCAGATATGTAAAACTTATCTCCCTTAATCTTGTAAAGTACAACATAGTGGTTTTGCCGCCAATGAAGTATGCAAGGCAGTTCTGCTTCTTTAAGCAGGTTAAGTGTAATTTTTACACCTTGAGTTCTGAAACCTATCTTTTCTGCCGCTTCACTTATAGCCAATAAATTAACACCGCGCTTATTAACAAAGCATAATGCTCTAAGTCTTTGGATAGATAACGCACGTCCGTAGTGTTTGCCTATAATACGCAAACATGTAGGGCCGCAGTCCATTTGATCTTGTTGTTTATAATGCGGGAAGGTTAACATTTATACGTTATTATTTAAATTTCTGCAGAATGTATAAGCAAAATGTGTCCTTAATGAGGTTGATGTCATAACTAACTTTAGATTTTGTTTAACGAGATGGGGGCATTTACTTTCAGCTATTATAGTATCACTATGGCATTCAATATTTTTGATAAGTTAACGTGCCTGCCCTGACAGTTACGTTTTATATAAGCGATAAACCCGTTATTTATTATCCGGATTCAATTTAATTTCTTCTTTTATGAAAATAATACAGCTAAAGGGCTTGCTATTTCGTCGCTAAAACATATTCTCCCCTAAAATCTGAGCCACCAAACTTTTTGGCTAATAGAACGTTAAGTTGAGCCAATTGATCAGGCGTAGCTTGGTTACCGCTACTTGTAATAATCTTTGAATTTTCAGAAACTGCGTATCCAGGTATTGGATTAACTTTTATTTGGTACGAAATTTTTTTATCGTTTTTTGTTGAAACCCCAAGTAGTTTAAGATCTATCAACATTTCTAAAGTATATGCTTTATTCACGTCGAATAATTCTGCAACCTGAATACCTTTCTCGTTATAAATAGATATCAACGAATCAACACCCCGAATACCTTCTACCTTTATAAACCTGTGCTTTTCTCTAAGTAGTTTATTATTTTGGGCTATGTCCGCATCTGTAGCTTTGTTACTCGGATTATTCATATCCCCCTTTAAATCTAAAGAAAGTAGTCTTCTGGTATCATTGATATAATAAGGAAAGGTAAAACTACTGTTATTGCCGCTACTACCATTTTTAGTAGAAAATGTAACGCCTTTCTCAATTATCTTATTAAAAACATTACGATCAGTGGCTCTAATAATTATATACAATCTTTCATCGTTATTAGCAATTGTGTAGTAAAAATCTGTGCTATTATTGTACGCTTCAAATTTGTTAGTCCACTCATCAGATTTTCCGTCAATTTTTAAATTTGCAGGCATATAAAGCCCTTTAGCTTGTAAATTAGGCATTTTTGATTGTGCCGACGTTGGGTAATACAAACCTAAAAAACAAGCAGCAAGTACCACCAATTTTTCGCTTTTTAAAAAATTCATATATATTATAATTTTATAGTACTGAATAAAAACTGACAGTAGTTACCTACTGTCAGTTTAGTGCTTTTGTTAACAAGTAAAGCTTGAATAATCACAACAGCTATCGTTATGACATGTTGCCCCCGCCCAGCTGTAACAATCCGTCTCACTATTCCAGTCGCAGAGGAAAATGTAGTTTCCACCGGTGCAGCGATTTGTTGCTATACAAGCATACATACCGCCATTAATTTTTTTCATTTCATCTTTAGTAAGCTCAGTCTTACCGCTCAATTTTAGTTTTTTCATCTAAGTTTTTTGGTTAAATTGCCCCAATATTCGGTTGTGGCTTTCCCGATCCTGATTTATCGAAGTTCAGGCTTCTTCATTGTGGCCAACAATATTTTGCTTGTATTTATATAAAATACTTAATGTCTTCTGGTAAATAGTTTTGGGGGAGTTTGCGACCGTTTAAAAATAACGTAGGGGTACTGGTTACATTGGTTAAATTGCACCACTCGCGTTGTTTAACAATGCTATCAAGCCCAAAGGCATCTCCTTTCTGAGGATGCACTTTTGCCCACTCGTCATAATTTTTTTGCTTCTGTTCATACCAGTCATCAATAGCATTTTTTACAGCTATGCTTTCTTTGCTCTTTTTTATAGCCATCAAATGCAAGGCAACTTTCGCATTTCTATCATTTTCATTCTGACTTATAAAAATTATCTGGAGTTTAACATCGTCTCGACTCTCTATCCACTCCAAAGCCTTATGCGCTCTTGAGCAAGGCTCGCAAAATGGATTTGATACCATTGTAATCACTTTTTCGGCTTCGGGATTTCCGAGAATTATAGAATTGCAATTATCCAACAGTGCATACTGAGCCTCATCGTTCAGCATTCTATTGAAATGATCCCTATTATATTTGTACTCTCTAAGCTGCTTTTTTAATGGTGAAATTTGTTGGGAAAGAAGTAAATAGGGTTTAATAAATATCCAACTTAAAACAGGTACTGCCATAGTGGTAATTAACCGAACCCATTCACTATACGCAAACGTTTGAGAAGTTGTTGACAGGGACGGAAAGAATGCAAAAAATTCAAACCAAAGCAATAACTGAACCGCGCAGCACAATCTACACCACTGTTTAGAAACCCGCCATTGGTGATAAATTGAATAGAAGGTATATGGAAGGCTAAGCAGGTTAAAAAGTGAAAGCAAATGAATAATTGATGGATTATCACTATTGAACAGTAAAACCAGCCATGTACCCGAGAAGTAAAAAAAGCCTACTTCACTCCAATTTAGGTACTCATTTACTTTCGCTGCCTTTGATGACAATATTGCATTGCAGTTTTTATCACTATCACTTCCACATATTCTATGAATTAAGGGATTATTGGCATCAAAACCCTGAACCAACAATAGTGTAGTTATGGCAAGTCCGGCGGTTTTAAACAAAGTTAATAGTGCAACCTGCAAATTTAAGGATCCGAAATAAGGAGAAACTATTAGCCAGATCAAGAGCAATGAAGTAGCGCTTGCGATAACAAAAGGTAACCTTATGTCGTTAATTATATCCTTAAAACGCTTTGCAGCATAGTCGGATTCGCCAGATGTATCGTTCTTTTCAGCGATCAATATAGCGCCTGAATAAATATTTTTAAACTCATCGATGCTGATGCGGTGTTTAGTCCATCGTTCATTAGAAACTATCGCATACTTTTCAGTTAAGTTATTTACAGTAAGGAATTCTTTTTTTGAAACAAAAGCAATAAAGGGCACATTTATCTCTTCTGCTATCAATTCATCAAAAGTCAAATTATAAGCAGCATTTGGGATATTCCAAAGGTTCATCACATCGCTCATGGCAAGTAAGCTACTATAATCGGGGTGTTTTTGAAGATCCTCGTCAAGTGTATGACGCGATAAAGGTATCGCCAAAGCGGCAATAAAATGGCTCAACGCCATTGTGAAATTATCTCTCTGCATAAGGTTGGTTCACTTAAAATTAAGTGTAATCGGTTTAATGTATGGTTAGGTTAGTGCAGAGGGGTACGCTAAAGCTACCACTAAGCTAAATAATTATTTTTTTATTATCCTAATATTTATTTGAAAAAAATACCAGGTTTTGCGTCAATGCGCTTTTCAATGATTATTATCTTGTTAAAGTTCTTTAAAATAATCTGTTAATTGTTCGCAAGAAAAAAACAATTTAAAACCAAGTTGAATTGTTGTGTCCCGATACTCTTATGGCTTTTTTCAAGCTTTTCAAAAAGAAATTTGACCTTGATATTGAGTGTGCTGTCCAGCCGTTTCTCCGATAAAACACGTCACAGTGCTGGTACTGCGTATATAGGTAATACTGCGTGCGGAACAATCAAGCCGCTTTATGATGCAGAAAACAGCTTGATTGAAGTGCGCCCACCTGGGCTACTATGATCTTATCGTTATTCTTTGATTATCAATCACTTGCAAGAGTCACTGGCGATATTGGTCGCCGCTTTGGTCGCTGACCGCTCAAGCATTGTAAAAGTACTAAAATGTACCGAAATATACCAAAAATTTGGCTGATTTTTTAGCGGGTTCCTGGTTCGAGCCCAACCAAGCGCATGATTTGTTTTCTGATCGGATATTTTATAATTCGTCTGTCTTTAAAGCACTTTCACTTTCAAGTTTTAAAAAATAGCTCCTATTTAATAGAGTAATTATGCGCTTTGCTTATTGCTTAGTGCTCAAGATCTTCTCATCAACATTTCCTTTTCTTTCAGAAAAGGAAATCATCACATCAAACCGGAATATTGACCGGTACGATCTTTCTTTCTAAATCAGGCCACAAGGTCTTGCCAATTATTTCCCGACGGTGATAAAATATCCTTCCATGATACTTTCCAGGTCCTATTCCCATGCCATAGCTTTCGCTTTCCTTCAGGAATTTTTGCAATTTGTTCATAAATGCTTTTATTCGCTTATCAGGTTCCTTCGCAACTATCCTTAACCCAAGCTTTTCCAATTCAGTGTTAGTTGATCTACCTCCTTTTACTTCGATCACGTGCATGAAAAAGTTATCGTCATAAAAACCTCTGTATTTAACTTCATCAAAAGGTTCAGATGTAATAAATATATCCAACCAGCCGCTGCCCACTTGAGGTAATCCTTCTTTAGTCCAATCAGCAAAGGGTAAAATAGTGCGGAGGGCACCTTTACTTTTAGTGTAAACAAATAGATCAGCAGATTTGATCAAAGCTTCAGTCTCTTTGAGAAAGAGTTCCATTGACATAAAGATGTTTACAAGGCTGGCCATATCTTTTAATTGATCATTGGTGAAGTTGATGTATAGTAGTGTTTGCGATCAGTACCGTTAATTATTTGCATCGAGAAAGACGTCCGCTATTGAAAAATCCTCTTCTACCAAGCAACAAATATCCATATCAGGATATTCTGTTTCGGATCCGAAGATGAGTGAGGTCTCCGCATCTATATAAAAGCAGATCGTCTTCAGTTGAAGCGATTGCTCCAGACCCGTGTAGTCACTACTTACGGGTTGATAAGCAGAGCCGGTATATGCTGCATCCGTTAGTTCCGCAGCTATTGCCGTTTTTAGGTCCTGAAGGATCTTTTTATTAAAACTTTCCAACCATGATTCTGCGTGCGCCATTAGTGCATTAAGATCATCTATTCCCTTATGGTCTTCCAGATCGAACTCAACTTGAATGTCCCCGATATCAGGCAGGGTAAGAATTCCTGTAAGCCGGTCTTCAAAGTGATCAAAGCCTTTAAATCTATCCATACGTCAACGATTTAATAGTTCTTCTGCAAACTTCCTGAATGATCTTTGCGCATTGGGCATTAATGTTTTTAGCACATTATCGTTCTTTCCTTGCATATGCACCTGTTCTATTTGCTTTGATGAGTTATAAGAAAACTCGTATACCTCATTATAGGTATCCGTTAGCTCTTCGTCTACAAACATCTCTACCTTAAATTGAACGATCAAAACAGGAAGCTTTCCCGTTATGCTCTCCGGCGTGTAGGTCATAGCACATCCGGACCCGCAACTCAATACAAAGGATGATAATTTTGTGTCTTCAGTGGTTTTTACTTGTTTAGTGAGAACGCTCGTTTGGAGTTTTTTATGGTTATTGGAATTAGTCCCTCTATTTCCACTATCACAACCAAACGCGACCATCACAACAGAAAAAAGCATCAGGACGATACAATTGCTTTTATAGCTACGCTTCATACGATTCTTTTTAGTTTAAGGATCATTTATAGATCAGATCAAGTAACTGTCTAATTGTCTTCTTGATCTCGTCTTGTCCGGCCGGTTGCTGGATATCAATTCCGCAAAAGGTGTTTTCCTGCATTTTGGCATGTAAGGTGAGATAATAAACACCACCCATGAGTAAGGCGTATACGGCCCGGAAGTTCACTTTGCTATCGGCGAATCGCTTATCGAAAACCTCACTCAATACCATCTCCCCCACATTTTCACGCTTCAGATCAAGTTCCTTTAACATGGCCGACTTTTCGCTTAGTCCCCACGTAATAATGCGGCGCATTTCCTCATTGCCGATCAAGCTGTCCAACTGATCTTGCAGTACACCATACGCAAGCGCTTTACCGGCGTCTTCCCTGGCTGCCCGGACAATACTTTCAACATCCTCGGGTTCCATCTTCCAATAATCTTTGTTGTTCAGGTATTCCTTTACCAGTCCCTCCAAATCACCAAAGTAATCATAGATAAGCCGCCTGTCCACCTTAGCTTCTCCGGCCACACTGCTCGCGCTTAAACCCGCAAAGCCCTTCTTTTTTAATATCTTTCCGAGCGCATTTATCAATGTCGCCTTAGTCCGTTCCTTATTTCTAACGGGGCCGTTGGTGATCTTTCTTGTCATTTACTTGAGCTTTGGTTTTAAGGAGGTATCCTCTTCTGAATTCCAGAAAGGACCAGGTTGTGATCAATGGATATGCTATGGCAGCGATCGTAGCTTTTGTCATAATGCCGCTATGGTAACTATCCGCTATTGTAATGATCAACATTACTGCTATCAGTACCGGCGCTCCGGAAAAAGTAAGCCATGATACAAAGTAATTATCTCTTATCTTTTTGAAACGGTTCAAAAAGATGGCAAAAGAACCGAGTACCATTGCTGCAAGGTAAAACAACGAGAAACCAAGGTTCAACAAAATTTCCAGGACGTTTAAAATAAATGATACGCCTTCGCCAGTGTCTGATGTATTTACAATGGCAATTCTGTAAGCTAAGTAAACCATGACAGCTAACATTACGTTGAGTAACCAATATTTAAATACAAGACCGTTAACATCCATGATCAATATTTTTAGCTTAATCTGTTTGCTTTAAGTGTTTCATTTAAGCGCGACCAATTTGTCCGCTGGCAGATTATACTCGTACAGTTTATCAGATTCTTCATCAACGTACAACCATTGAACGATACTAGCTCCGTTTGGTCCTACCGGGGCAATGCCGATCACCTTGTAACCGTGATCGTCCCTTGTTTTTGATTCAATGGAATAAGTCACTTCGTCTTTATTTTTAATAGCGAGTTGCAATAGAGGATTTTTGGTTTGGGTTAAATAATACTCCACTATCAAGTAAACTTTATCCAGATAGGATGAAGTAAATTCTTCATTGGTAGCCCATGTATATTTCAGCTTCCTGCCATAGGTTTTTCTAAACCGAGAAACTGGTCCGTCGGCTGCTTTTTTCAGGTCAAGTAATATATCCGCCGGCATTTTGGACTCATTATCGCCGGGAACAGTGATGGAGTCTCTTTTCCATTTTACCTGTACCAGATCTCCCCGGTTTATATTTCTGTTGTCATCTATGTCGTTAATGAAACTGAATATACTATCTCCCTTTCTCGCCAGGATCTGAAAATAATCGCCATCATCGAGATACTCAACAAAGGTCATTTGGTCTATGTGCGTATGTTGTTCGCTCCTGGTCTTAGGAGTGTGGCTTTGTTTTACAATTGTATCTGATCTGGTTAATTTTTTTTGCTCGCTTGTTTTTAGATCACATGCTGAAAGCATGCAACAGTTCAATATGATGAGCTTAATTAACGTTCTATTCATCGTTTAATATGAGTTATTTGATCAAATAAAGCTTCTTATCATTGTTTGTAAATAGAGCATAGTCTATTTGCGGGTTGGTATAATACATATAGGCATCAATATCATGCGGAGGCTGCTTTTTATTCTTCATAAGCGTACCTATATTCTTTCCATCTATTTCAATGCTGCTCTGATGCCATTTCTGATCCAGGTACATAAACTCCTTTAATTTTAATGTGTCCGTTTTGTATATCACATCTGTGAAAAGGTTTCCGTGAAAAAGCATTACATCAAAAGGCGCCGCATTACCACCGCCTCCTGAAAAGCGGACTTTCTCTAATTTCAACTTTTGAAAGTAGCGGTACTTTATCTCAGGTGCTTTTATGATCTCTTTATTACCACTTACTTTGGTGTTGATACGTTTAAAAAGATCGTTTAAAAGCAATTTTTCTGTATACGAATAAGGAAAATCCTTGTCTGTATCCAATGTCGTAAAAAAACGGAAGCAATCATCATTGACAAAATACGTCAGGACGGTATAGGTTTCCATGGTTGGTACAGCCTGGATCTCACCATCAGCCGCTGGTTTAATAGGCTCCGGGGTCTTAGTTTCATAATCGACATACACAGCTGTAGATTTTTCCTTAACAACCTTAAGTTGCTCCTGTTGCTTTTTCAGATCCCAATCAAGTCGTTCGTTTTGCAGGGGGATATTAACAGCTTCTTTATTTCCGTCAAAGCCCCATTTATAATATTGATGGTACTTTCTATCAATAACATATCCTTTGACAAAGGCAATATCTGTCTGTCTGCATTTTAGCGTTAAAGAGTCAATTAAAACTCCGTCCCTGCTGATCTTATAAAACGAGTTGGTCTTTTTTTCCGGAACCGTATAGACGATCACCTCGTTGTTTGGCGTTAAAAAGGTCTTTATATCCTCCGTGCTTTCCAGCAACAGTGTCATTGACACTTTTCCGGCTTTGATAACACTTGAACTATCAATTGATGTGTAATGCGAAAATTCTGTTGGCAGATCGTCGGATATGGTCTGCTGGTTTTTGAAAAACTGGACACCGACGAAGGTCAACAGGGCAATAATGGCAACCGTACAAAATCCATATAACATCTTCATGATCCTTTCTTATTTAAGCAAATATTTAGCAGCTTAGTCAATTCCTTGCCTATTAGTATAAACTTTTTAGCAGGCAGAATGTTCATAATATATCACAATGCAGTGATATAAATAACGAAGAGATAACTACAGGCGGTATGCACATAGTTAGGTTTTTTGCGAAAGAAAGTACCGGATCTCAACGGAGGCCCATCTTGGCAGCTTTTTGTGAATTACCAGGCATATATTTAACCTTTCTGTCTTGCTTGTTCATAGTATCCTGCAGTGGTGATCCTGCTGATACATCAACAAAAACTAAACAGACACCAGACAGCTCAATACAGGTTCAGCAAGAGATATCACGATCCCTACAGGATCGTCAAAAAGTTCAGAACCGCAACACTGCCATAGAAGTTATGGCTGAAAAAGATATCCTCTTTAACGGCAAACTAAAACGTTATTTCACTTTAAATGAGTTTACGTCGGTACTCGGTAAACCGGACAGTTCGAAACTACTAAGCGACATAGAACCCTGCACAAATATTTTTCAGGAAGCCGACGGTTCAGTTGATCCTGAGGCGAAGTATCTATATAAAAATGGTTCGAGGTTTGAAGGTTCGCAGCGTAAAGTTGCTATTGACGAGATAAGGTTTGGAAAAGGCGATTTTTTAGTTTTTAAGAACCACACACTTAATAAAAATACAACAATGGCCGATCTGCGTAGGATATTTCCTAACGCTGCTAAACATATCGGCATAATGGATGTAGCCGGTGAGGGCAAACTGCAGGTGTTGCAGTTGAGAGAAGATGATGACAACGTGTCTGACGGGCACATTAACCTTTTCATTAAGAACGGAAAACTATATTTTATGCATTGGTGGTTTCCGTGTTAGACTTAAAACACTATTTGATTGCTCACCATGTTTGGAAAATTTTTTAGTGCTGTAGTTTATTTTGTTGCGCTTACAGCCATCGCTAATGCCAAGTCGTTTGATTTAACATCCGCTGATCAGCGTAAACCATTCAGCTTGCGGATTTATTGTACGGATGAAGGAAAAGCAGCCCTGGTCCAGTATAAGGGCAAAACTTCCTATTTAGCTTTAAGGCTTAAAAAATTCACAACAAGCGTACTTACCAACCCTAACAAGCAGCCTGAAGGCTATTATTATGAGTGGGATGAATTGGTGAACGGAAAGATCACGGGCAGCTATGGGTTGGTTGAACAATCGGGCAGGATAACAGAGGCCTGGTACATGCGTAATAAAGATGGCAGGCGGTTTAAATTGACAGGAAATGCTAAAAATGACTCACACGACGAAACTCAAAAATATCTTTTACACGACGTACTCATAACTTTTGCCTGGACGAGTGCAGATAATCAATTCATGTTTACTTATCCGGATGGCAAGGTCATCACACCCAACTTCCTTTCGATGGATGCACCCGATGCAGGAAGGTCATGTTATATCAAAGACTACAATTTTGACGGTTACGATGACGTTGCCTTTTCGCTTCCGGATGCCGGCATGGGCGTTTATCAAACCTTTAACATCTGGCTGTATGATCCCTCATCAAAACGCTTCCAAGCATTGCAGGAAAGCGAGGATGCCCGCGCAAAATGTTCCTGCCTTTGCGATGTAACGCTCAATCCCAAAGAAAAGCTTTTGTACACCGCCTGCCGTGGCGGCGCTCGTTGGTGGCAGGATGTTTACCGCATAAGTAAAAACAATCACCTGATCTGGCTACGCTCGTCAGAGAAAAGATAATAAACTTATGAACAGACTTGCGAAACCCTTCTCCGACACCTTGTATATTTTAACAACTTGCTTAATTTTAATTAGTTCATGCGGAAAGCGGGAATACAAAGGCTACGTTTATGACAAAGAAAAGCGTATTCCATTAAAGGATGTTATCGTGAAATATCACGGCCAACAAGTTAAGTCTGACAAAAACGGATACTTTGTTTTTGAGGATAATGGTGAGGTTTCTGATGATATCACCTTTTCCAAGAACGGATACAGACCTGACACCGCGAGAACGATTGTCATTCATTCGGGTGAAACGATGAGCGAACGATTCGGAAGCGGTCGTGACACTGTTTTCCTTTCGCCTGAAACAGCAATAAAAGAAAAAAGCAGGTACGATGACAAATCGAAGTCATTAGGCATTAAATGGCCAATCACGTCTCGACAATTTCAAAAATTCTATAAGAAAAATCCGCAAACCAGGGAATACACTTTGTTAGTTCCTTCGGGATATGAACTCAAAACTTGTACTGATACCGGAATACATTTTAAGGAGAGTCCTTTTGGATATGAGATAAAGCCGGGCAACCGGTATCTAACAGCAGATAAATTTCAACTTTCCGGGACGGATTGCGAAATTATCGTTTACAATGTAATCGGCGAGAACGACAGCCCTGTTTTAAATATTCAACTGAACAGCTACAATAAGGAAGGTCAATTACAAGATGCGTTACTTTTAGACAGTCGGTTCATTTTTGAAGTTGAATACTATCGGGATTTTAGGATCGAAGAAACAGGAATTATCAAACTAAAATTACATCATATTGAACACTACACCTACAATGAGCAGGGCGACATAACAGGATATATAAAAGATCCGCAAGTGGAAAGTTCATCGGTAACTTACCAATTACAAGCCGATAGAAAATTTCGGAAAGTTAATCGTTAATTGACCAACATTCAACTTTCTCCCGAAAAGCCAGTAGCTATTGCAGAATAGATTTTAAAAATTACGGAAATTTTAATTAGTGTAACTAAGACTATATCAATTTAATGAATAATTCAGAGCTTATTAAAGATCAGACTTTCGATGATCAATTTTCATTTTTAACAACATGCTTGGGAAGAACACGGCATCTATACACACTTTTCGAAATGGAAATTGCAAATGATGATTTCAGTTACGCCTTAAGATTTAAAAATGCATCAAGGGTGATCAATAAGCTTTATGAAGAGTGCGTAGATATCATATTTTCAGCCCGGAATAATTTTAGCGTAGACTTAAGCTCGCTCTACAAGTTGGCACCTTCTTATGAAGAATATACTACAGCATATGCTACTATTGCAACTCAAATCGCCTTAATGTGTACTTCTATTGCTGAGTTTTGTGAAAGCAGAGATGCCGGCCTGATCAATGAGGTTCTGATGAATCTCGAAGAAATAATCAATATCATAAGATCTGAGAATTTTTATAGGCAGAATCTACCAGGAGACACCTGGGAATATGTAACGACTTTCTTGGAAAAGGAATACGCTGATCAACGGGAAATAATAAAACAAATTAGTGATCAAGATTTATCTAAGGAACTATTTCAGGAATTAATAAATAGTTATGAAGTTAAGATATGAAGTTTTAGCGGGGAGCTTTATCGGAATACCTGCAACTATGTTGGCTGCGTGAAATCTGCAAACGCATCCTTATTTTGATAAAAAGTAATACTTTGGAATATGCGTAACATGTGTTTTTCTTTACTTATTACAGTATTAGTTTTAGGTGCCTGTCAACAAAGAACGCCGCAGAATAAGAAGGTTGATGACACGGCAACGGCTATGAATAAATCTTTTAGTTCAAAATCATTTACTGCACCTGAAAGCTGGCGTTGGCGATCTGAAAATCAGCGCCAGGAATTTACGATCAAAATACTAAAGTTGACCGAAGACTCTTTGTTAGCACAGTACTGCGCCGTTTATAATAATGGACAAAAACTGGACTGTGATTTTAATGAGAACGCAAATATTAAAGCAGCATTTGACCCCGGCAGGAAAATATACACCGGAAAATTCAAAAGCTTCTTTAATTCAGGCTACGGGATTTGCAGTATTAAATTAACAGATAACAGTTTGGTTTGGGAAATTGTAAAAATTCCTACCGGTACTTACTATGCCCCCGAAAAATGCATCCTGAATAGGTTGCAAAATTCCCGGCAATTGAATAAAGCCCAACAAACCGATTCGATCATGAATGCGTCAGATATTTTACCATTAAATTATGACAACTTCAGTAAAAAGGTTAAAATGTCCACCTCCACGGAAGAGTATATAAAAAACAATTTTAACGAACATTATCAACTAAGCGTAGATGCAAGTGCTAAACTTCCATCAAATGGAGATTTTCAGCTTTATCTGATCAATAACGTCAGCGGCGATAGTGACCTATTATATCTGGTAACATTTAAAGGAACAAGATTTATTGATGGGTTAGAAATTGCAAACAGCAATGGAGCAGAAACCGAACAAACAGTTTTTTCAATGGATAGATCATATAAAATATCACTGTTTACTCAGGATGAAAACACAAAAATATTGACAGCTACTTATCAATTAAACAACACAGGAAAGTTCGTAAGAAAAAATTAGTAGCTTTTGAGCAAAGCTTAGTAAGGCATGTAAATTATTGAAGCTTAATTACACGATTAAGGGATTGATATGATAAAAAAAATAAGAGTAAAAGAGTCCGCTTTTAAATATGATCCTGCACTGAATCAGATTTCTTTATTTACAGACTTAAGATTTGTATATCAGTCATCATCATTTAAATTAGATCTTAATCAGCAGGGAGAGGAGGACTTGATCCCGATTAAGAACGCCCAAAGAGAAAAAAATAAACTCGTGTTTTCGGCCGAATATAAAGGGGAGGAAATTGACATTGAACTAATCGGCTCGACAGCATTAGAAAATCTTTTTTTCGACATCATTACTGATTTTCATCAACCGATACGTCAATCTTCAAGCGACCTTGACACTATAGAGTTGATCTTTAAAAATGGAATTATTAAAGCCTTCTACATTTACAAAAACATCCTGCAGAAAAATAAATATCAACTCATTGATTCTCTACGTTTAGTAAACGAGCCGGATGGCCTTTTCCTGATCAAGCAGAAACCTTTTAGAAAGATCAGACTCGCAAAAGTGCATTTAGAAATTCAAACCATAGTGTGTGAAAGTACTGAATTTGATCGATATCATTTTACGCTCGATGTAAATGAAACCGTCTTAGAGATTATATCAAATATTTTTTCCGTTATTTCAGTGTGATCTATATCAATCAGTTTTGTGATATACACATGAAAATTATCTGCCCAAACCCGATACTGACAGAAACAATAAGTATGTGGGAAAGTTTACAGTTAAATGGAAACACCGATGATCAATATAAGATCTATTATAATTAAATACTGGAAGATAAACATATTGTTATGTATTGCAATTTACATTGCCTACCGGATCGCCATTTTAGATATAACTCACAAAGGGGAAGGCCTATCGGCAACTATACTGAACTGGCTGGATATACTCCTAAACCTCGGATTTTCTTTGTTGTTTCTGGTGGCGACTATGCTTTGCACGACATCCATACTCTTGAATCTGACAGAAAGTGTAAGAAGTCACCTGGTTCTTTCCTGGCTTAGTTTTTCAGGACTTCCCCTCATTTTCCTGGTTATTATGATCATAGACAGGTTAGCAAATGGACACCACACCGACGTTATGACAAAGGCTTTTTATGTTGCAATAGCGTACCATGTATTACAACATTATTGTTTTTCAGGTTCAGAGCAGTTTATCTTTCACGTTACAATTGATATAATTTTACTTGCAGCTACTAATAAAAAAAATGACAAACCTTCTGATTTGTGCTATGTGTATCTTTCATACCTATGCCTGTCAATCTCACAACCCGGAAAACCCTCAAACCTTGGGAGGGAAAAATTTTCGGTTGGACAAGCTTACATTTAAGGAGAACCCAACTCTTCTGTTGGGTAAGAACCGTTTTTACAAGACCTCTATCAAAGACAACAACGACAGGATCATCGCATTTAATTGCGTTATAAGTAAAAAAGAAAATGCTGCCATTAAAGTTTCATTAGGCGATATAGATGTAAGTAAATACAAATGCGACTTTAAAGTTAGTACAAACAATAAGCTTATTGGTGTGTCCGTATTTTTTACATCTCCAAAAGATCAAAAGGACATGATATTAAAAAACATCAATGCACTGTACAAAGATTACCAGATATCCATCAATCAGGCAAATACCAGCCCTTCTGTCTATCATTGGGAAGCCCCTGATAAGATTATTCATTTTACATATGCCGCGTTTGAAGGAGATTATGTATATCAAATTTCAATTATCAACAGTAAAGTTAACTGCAGCAACTTTCCTTTGGAAAAAGTATTCGTTGGTGAAGACATCTGTTTGAAAGAATATACCAGAAAACGTTAATGAGCATGCCTCACTAAATACAAATTGTATGGTTTAAGTAAAAGTAGCCAGCTTAAAACAAACAGCGCAATTATGTTGTGGGTTTACTGACAAGCAATAGCTTCCCGGAATCACAAAGTCAACTTTGCCTAAATGCATCAGACAAAAAATCACATCAGGTTCTCAGTTAGGTGTTCAGAAGTTTGGCCTTCTTTCGGGTTATTGAGAGGATAGTTAATTAAAAACCCTCTAAATAGATATTTAGAGGGTTTTTGTTGTCTCCGATATTGGAGTTTGTGCGCCCACCTGGGCTCGAACCAGGGACCAAAAGATTATGAGTCTTCTACTCTAACCGACTGAGCTATAGGCGCAGTGAAATTGTAAAAATTTCAGGCTGCAATGTTACAACATTGCAGCCATATTACAAAGCGTATTTTGCTAAAAATCCATTTTTTTTAAACCACCATGCTAATGCTCACTTAATGAAATAATTATATTTTTGCCGGCGCACAGCAGCGTATAATTTTAGTTATGACCAACGTTAAGAACATCATTTTTGATTACGGAAACGTAATTTTCCATATAGATTTCAATAAGGTGGCACAAGCCTGGAAGCAACTTGGTATTACAAACGCTGATGAATTTTATGGGCATCGCCAACAGGATGATGTTTTTAATGCTTTAGAACGCGGACAAATAACTCCAGCAGCTTTCAGAGACAGAATAAGGGAACTGACCAATAAACCAGAACTTACTGACGAACAGATTAATGGCGCATGGAACGCCATTTTTGTGGGCATTCCTAAAGGGAACCATGAGTTATTGCTGCAGCTAAAAGAGAAGTACCGTACATTTCTGCTGAGTAACATCAACGCCATCCATCACGATTACGTTCATAACTATTTAAAAACAGAGTTTGGACTGGAAAGCAACGATGAACTTTTTGAAAAAGTTTATTACTCGCATTTGATGGGTAAACGCAAGCCCGACGCTGAAATATTTGAACAGGTGCTGGAAGAAAATGGATTAAACGCTGCCGAAACGCTATTTATAGATGATAGTCCGCAGCATTTGGAAACAGCAAAAAAACTGGGTATGCAAACTTACTTAATGACAACCCCAGATAATATACAGGAGTATTTCAAGGTAAACGGATTGCTAAATGCTAAATAAAACCGGGTTTAAGTAAATCAATTTTTTAAAAAAAATTGTATATTGCTATATAAACCTTAACTAAAATGAAAAGATCACTTATAGCAACTGCCGTTTTACTGCTTTTCGTTGCATCTTCATGCACTTCGCCGGACGAAAACAAGATATTTGCTAACTACGCACCATCAGCGCCGGAATATAAGCGTGAACTTATCCGCATATTTTTAACTGACGGCACCAAAAACTTCCAGTTCAATTTTAAAGAACTGGTTAACTTTAATAGTCAGACTTACATGAAATTGAATATTACAGGTGCCGGTACAAATGCCGAGGCGCTGGTAGCAGTAACAAACTGGACTAAATTAGAAGACATCCAACGTACTAAAGGACTCGGTTACGCCGGTGCCGAATTAAAAAACCTACAGCTTGATATTGCCAAATCTGAAGCTGAACCTATATTATCTTATCGTACGCTTGACAGGATAATTGACTAATTAAAGCCCCCTCCGCCTCATCTCCTTTACTATTAAACTCAACTCTCGGCTCATTTGTCCTGAAATAGCAGTATTTTCCTGAGCCCTTCGGAACAAATATGGCATAACCGCCTTAACAGGTCCGTAAGGCACATATTTAGCTACGTTATAACCAGCATCGGCGAGGTTAAAGCTTAAGTTGTCGCTCATGCCTAATAGCTGAGCAAAATAAATGTGCTTATGGTCTGCATTTAAGGTTTTGCGTTTTATTAGCTCGGTTAGATATAAACAGCTGGCCTCGTTATGCGTTCCTGCAACAAAGGCTACAGTGTTTATATTATCTGTACAAAATTCAAGGGCCAAGTTAAAATCCCAATCGGTGGCTACCTTGTCGGGTTGTATTGGCGATGGATAGCCCAGTTCCTCTGCCCTGTTACGTTCCTTTTCCATGTAAGCGCCACGCACCAGTTTTGCACCTAAAATAAAACCTTCATTTTTTGCTGTTTCTGCATCCTGCTTCAATGAGGCCAGCTTGTCTGCACGGTAAAGTTGGTAGGTATTGTAAACAATCGCTTTTTCTTTGTTGAAGCGGCGCATCATATTTAATGCCAACAGATCAATAGTATCCTGTATCCAGCTTTCCTCGGCATCAATCATAACAGGTATACCTACTTCGTGAGCTTTTTCGCATATAGCCATTACTCTATCTGCTACACGCTGCCATTCTTCGGTTTCGGTATCGGTTAAAGGCAGGCGTTCATCCATTTTTTGCAACAATGCAAAGCGGCCAACACCGGTAACTTTAAATACAGTAATAGGTATTGACGGATCTTTAGCTGCTCTTCTGATGGTTTTTAGTATCTCATCGCGGGTTTCGTCAAAAACCTGCTCGCTGTCCTCCCCTTCTACCGAGTAATCTAAGATGGTTCCTACTCCGCCTTTGGCCAGCGTTTGTATGGTATGTTCGCATTCGCGGATATCTTCACCACCGCAAAACTGTTTAAATATAGTTTGCTTTATGGCGCTTTTTATGGGCAAACCTATCTTAAGTGCCAGGTTAGTAACAGGCGGACCGATCTTTACCAGGAAATTACTGTTGATCAACTTAAACAACCAGTACGCACGGCGTAAGTCGGCATTTGAGGCGTGGCGGAATGCAACCTCCGTATTTTCGAACGATAATAAATGCTCTTTCTGCATAGATAATAAGTATGGCCCTGCATTGCTTGCGCAATACACCGCCGATCAGTTAATGTTCCGCTAAATTATAAAATGTATATTAGATAACTCATTATTCTGCGAATAGTTTATTTTTGCGCCTCATGATCGAATTCAAAGTAAACGGCGATTTTATCCCTATGATTCAGCTATTAAAGGCCACTAACCTTGTGCAAACAGGTGGCGAGGCACAAATAGTTGTTGATGAGGGCGAGGTAAAATACAACGGACAGGTTGACTACCGCAAGCGACTAAAAGTTAAGGCCGGCGATATAGTTGAATTCAACGGAGAGACGATCAAAGTGATTTAGTACCATGACCGAAGCTTATAACGATACCCCGACTGCTGATACAATGGAAACCTTACAAAGCAACAGCTACAATATCTATTTTAATGATGCCCTGGCAGAAGTTGTACGCTTTGTTGAAAACGGCCACTACTCCCGTTTCTTTGTACTAACGGATGAGAACACTGCCAAACATTGTTTACCCTTACTTCGCGAGAAACTGGGCGATAATGATAACTACGACCTCATCGAGATCAATGCAGGCGAAGAAAGCAAAGACATTGATTTTTGCATTGGTGTTTGGAAAATGCTGATAGACTTTGGCGCCGACCGTAAAAGTTTATTGATCAACTTAGGCGGTGGTGTGGTGAGTGATCTGGGTGGTTTTGCAGCCTCTACCTTTAAACGCGGTATTGACTTTGTACATGTACCTACTACCCTGCTTTCGCAGGTAGATGCCTCTGTTGGCGGCAAAACAGGTATTGACATTGATAGCATCAAAAACATCATTGGCACCTTTACCCAGCCTAAAGCTGTTTTTATTGAATACGACTTTTTAAAGACCCTACCCGCACGCCAGATATTATCAGGCACGGCAGAGATGCTAAAACACGGTTTGATCTGCGATGCCGACTACTGGAACCTTTTAAAAGAAAGCGACCTGAGCCAGCCTACTGCCGAAATGGTTTACCGCTCTGTAGCTATTAAGAACCAGGTGGTGTTGGAAGATCCGCACGAAAAGAATATACGCAAGTCGCTTAATTTTGGCCACACTATTGGTCATGCGGTTGAGACCTATTCTTTGGTGCATGATGAAGACTCTTTATCGCACGGTGAGGCTATCGCTATTGGCATGATATGCGAGGCTTACCTGGCCTACAAAAAAACAGGTTTAAGTTTGGATGAGCTGAATGAAATCACGGATGTGTTGACCAGCCTCTACCCTTTCTACCAGCTGCGCGAGGAGATGAACGACGAACTGTTGGAGATCATGAAAAAGGATAAAAAGAACCAGAACGGCAATATTAACTGTACCCTGCTAAATAAAATTGGTGAGTTTAACATTGATAACATTTGCACTACCGAAGAGCTGATAGAGAGCCTGCAATACTACGCGAGTTTGAATTAATACACGAAGGTGTCCTACATACATATGCGTGTTGACTTTAAATCAGCACGCATATTTTTTTTAACAATCCATCAAATCAACAACTTACATTTTAGCGTTATTTGATGGGACACATTTTTAGTAAAAATTTAAGTTTTCAGGAATTTTTGGTCCACCAAATGGGACAGGGTTGGGAACACTAAGGGTGGTGAAAAGTGAATCGTAAGACGTGAGTTTATAAATCCGGACTAACTGATAAGTTCAATATCGACAATATTCGTAATTTTGAGAAGGTGATAGCAACCTTGCAATTGCTCGAATGTGAATTAGTAACCTACCATGACTGCCCTTATTTCTAAAATACAACATGACACTTTTGAAAAGGGTGAATTTATTGATGAAAAATTTAGAGATCTTTCCGAAACGCTTGAAATAATAAAGGCTTTTCCATGGGATTTAGAAAGAACCTTAACTGATGTAAAATTAACTGGTCCATCAGTTACAATTCAAAACCAGCAAGGAGATTTTCTAAAAGCAGCAATTTTTTTTAATAACAAATTTTGCATTTATTATTTGCATAATAACGCCGTTTATGAATATCCTGTGAGCGACCTACAAAGCGTTTATACTGAAGTAGAAAACTTTTTTAACAACGTTTTAGATCTTGAGAAATATCACAGGAACCTTTTTCAAATTGATGCCCGCGGCCACTTTGAAACCGACAGTTTTGAATATTGGGTGAAAATTTGGAGAGTACTGAAGCTCAATATATTTACGCTAACATTTTCCGGACTATTTTTAATAGCTAATATAGCAATTATTAGAGATCTTGTACAATTTCCACCAGTTATCCTTCTCTCTTTATTAAGTTGCTTTATATACATTTTAACAGGGCGAATATTTTACGCTGCATACATAAACCGCAATAACTACCTTAAAATATCAAAAGGAAACAACACTTTTTTATTTGGATATCATTCAAGCGATATTCGCTCGTATAATAAAACAGAGGTCACCAAAATTGTCACCTATGAAGCTAAAGGAAATAGAAACCCTGTTTTAGTTGAGATATATGAAATATATTTTAAAGACGGCACTGTAATTAAAATTTCTAATATGCTAATATCATGGTTTGACCTTTTTGACAAATTTTCAGACAAAATGGAAAACTTAGATGTACCTATAATAAGCGGTAAAAGGTCATTATATAAAATGCTGTAAACAAAAAGAGCGATAAGTTTCCTCATCGCTCCTTTCATATCTGTTAATTAAAACCGCTTATTCAACGCCTTTAACTTTCATTTGCATGGTATAAACAGCTTTAGGGCTGGTTATAAATAATATATCGCGATTTTTACCACCAAAGCATACGTTGGTTGTTGAGGGCTGCGGTACGCTTATCTGTGCTATGCGTTTGCCATCCTTATTGTAAACCTGTACACCACGACCGGTTAAATAAACGTTACCTTTATTATCTAAAGTAATACCGTCTGAACCAATTTCGGCAAAAGGAGTTTTGTTGCTCAAAGTACCGTCTTTCTCAATGGTGTACTTAAAGGTTTTACGGCCACCATAATCGGCAACGTAAAGGTATTTGCCATCAGGGGTACCCACAACACCGTTTGGTACACGCATATCGGTAATCACCGGTACGGCTTCTTTACTGCCTTTGCGCACTAAATAAACTTTCTGACCATCCAGTTGCATGCCCGGAGCACCACGGTGTTTCCAGAAAGCGCGTTGGAAATAAGGATCAGAAAAATACATGTCGCCTTTGTCGGTTACAAACACATCATTAGGACCGTTCATAAATTTGCCGCCAATGTCACCAATTATGGTAGTAATTTTTTTGTCGGGCGATATGCTGATCAACTGGTTAAGCAGTTCCGCGCAAGTGATGAGGTTGCCTTTTTTATCGAAGTAAGTACCATTGGCACGATGAGAACTATCCATCCATACGGTTAACTTACCATCAATACCGTACATCCATATCTTATCATTGTTTTGATCGGTAAAGTAGATGTTACCTTTTTTATCTGGCGACGGACCTTCTGTAAAACCAAACTGGTCTGATACCAGGGTAGGCACGGTGCCATCAGCAAAAAGTTCGCTGGTTGAATCGGCCAGGGCGGTTAATTGCTTATTAACAACCGGCGTGGTCTTCATCGCCGTTAACGCTCCAACAGACAATGCCGAAGCCAAAAATATTTTCTGGGTTAATTTCATATATGTATATAAATGGTAGCCAATTATAGCCATTTAAACAGTTATTATCAAGCAAGAGCCGCTTTAAACGGCTTTCATCATCAATAATTTACAAAGGCTTTGGCGTATGATGAGATATTTAACAAATGGTTTAATTTTATTTTTGCTAATTTTGTTAGCAATGAAACAGTCCGGAAACGCTGATCTGCCTTTGCATTATGGCTATGTACCGCAATGGCTGGCCGAACACATGGCCAAACTGGGCCTTGCCGTTACAGAAGCTATTGTGATGGATTACGGTAGCAGCGAGTATTTGCGCCGCATGAGCGATCCGTTCTGGTTTCAGAGCCTTGGCGCGGTGATGGGTATGGACTGGCATTCATCGGGTATTACCACATCAGTTATGGGCGCTTTAAAGCGGGCAGTCAATCCGCACAGCAAGGAGTTAGGTATTTATATATGCGGAGGTAAGGGAAAGCAATCTACCCAAACGCCTAATGAACTGATAAAAGTGGGCAACCAAACCGGCCTCGATGGTAATCAACTGGCGCAATGCAGTAAATTAAGCGCTAAGGTAGATAATACCGCCGTACAGGACGGCTTTCAACTTTACACTCATAATTTTATAGTAAGCAACACCGGTCAATGGAGCGTTGTGCAGCAGGGCATGAACAGCAACACCCGCATGGCCCGCCGTTATCACTGGCATTCCGGTCAGCTCAACTCATTTGTTGAAGAACCACACAGTGCCATTTGTGGTGAGAATATGGGCGCTATTTTAAACCTTACCGATAAACAGGCTGCTGCATCTAAGGACGGAATTATGCGCATTGCGCAGGATAATCCGGAAAGGATGATGGCGGAGGTTAAAAAACTGGTTATGCCCTCTCACCATGATGTACGCGCCAAAGATGTAGACTTGAAAAGATTGGGCTCAGTATTATGGCTGGCACATGAGAAACAGCCTAAAGATTTTGAAGAGCTATTGTTGTTGCAAGGATTAGGGCCGCGCACATTACAATCATTAACCCTGGTTAGCGAAGTGATCCATGGCACGCCATCAAGGTTTAAAGACCCTGCCCGCTTCGCCTTCGCCCATGGTGGTAAAGACGGTCATCCTTTCCCTGTGCCTGTTAAGGTTTATGATGAAACCATTGGCGTGCTGCAAAACGCTATTCATAAAGCCAAGCTGAGTAATGGTGAGAAAAATGAAGCGATAAAACGCTTAACGCAAATTGCGCAAAAAGCCGAAGAGGGTTTTACGCCTAATGCCGATTTTGATAAAGTGATAGAGCAGGAAAGAGCCAATTCCTATAAATATGGCGGCCGCACTGTATTTGGCAGCGCGAAACCGCCACAGACACCACAATTAAAATTATTTTAACCCGGCCTGCAGATCTTTAGCGGCCTGTAAGTGTTTTTTAAGCTTTGGCAAAGCATCCTCAGCTACCTTTTGCACGGCCGCTGTTTGATTATGCGTTTCGTTTTCAAACATTTTAACGGTTTTATCATGATCCATAACCATCATATCTGCATAAGCCGCGTCAAACCCAGGGCCCTTTTTAGCTTTAAGTTGATTGATCATTTCCTGCTGCTCAGCACTTAAAGTGTTGTTTACAACAACGTCTTTATCCTTGGCTAGCTGTTTTAATTCCTTTCCGATGCTATCATGATCGGTTATGATCATATCGGCAAAGGCAATAACCTTGGGGTTGTCAGAGCTGTTTTTGGCCAGTTGGGCAGCGGTAATTTCGGCCAAACCGCCTTTAATACCGTTCTCAACAAACAGCATCCCGCTTTTGTCAACATCGGTTTCGGTGCTTTGAACGTTCTCTCGTGGGGTATCCTCGCAGGCCGATAATAATGCTGCGAAGGCTAAGCAATACAATAGTTTCTTCATAACGATAAGTTTTATACTACAACAAGGAAATATTCCCGTTGGTTTTAAAACTTATCGCTATAAATAAAAATATTAATCAAAAATTAAACAAGATTTCTACCTGCGTTTACCACACCATAAACCGTGCGGATAACCAGCTTATCATAAGCCTCTTTTAATTCGGCATCTTTGGTATTATTCAACAACTGCAAAGCGTAGTGCTGTGTAATTACCAGCGGCAATACAATGCGTTCACGAATGGCAATAGAGCGCCTGTCGACAGGCGAGTCCTGCATCAACGCTTCCGTGCCGGTTAGTTCCAATAGCAATTCTTTGGTGAGGTCGTACTCAGTTTTTATCTGTTTCCAGAACGCGCCAAACTTTTTGTCTTTTTCCAGATAGGCGGTAACGCGGAAATCGGATTTAGACATAGACATCATACAATTATCCAGCATGGTGCGGAAAAAGCCCGACGTATTGTAAAGTTCGCTCACCTTTTCCCAATTACCGCTATCCTTCATTTTTTGCAAAGCGGTACCCACACCATAAAATCCCGGAACGTTTTGTTTCAACTGGCTCCACGAGGTTACAAAGCTAATGGCACGCAGATCTTCCAGCTTCAACGGCGCATCGGCGTTACGCTTGGTTGGGCGACTGCTGATATTAATACGAGACAATAATTTAAGCGGACTGAATTTTTCAAGGTACTCTACAAACAATGGGTCTGTACGCAGGGCCATGAACAAATCATAACTCTGGGTAGCCATGGTAGAGATAAGATCTTTCTCCTCGTCTTTTAAAACATCGCTGTTTTTTGGCTTTAAGGCCGATTGTACACCGGCATTAACCATTTGCTCAATGTTAAAGCGCGCACGCTCAACCGAGCCGTATTGTGAACTGATGGTTTGCCCCTGCACAGTTAGTTGTATATGCTCATTGGCTATCTCGCCACCCATTGATGCATAGAAACGGTGCGTTTTGCCACCGCCGCGTGCAGGCGGGCCTCCCCTGCCGTCAAAAAAGCCTAATTCAATGTTATACTTACGCGCCATAGCGGTTAGCTCCACCTTGGCGTTGTAAATACTCCAGTTGGCCATAATGTAGCCACCATCCTTGGTACTATCTGAGAAGCCCAACATAATGGTTTGGCAGTTGCCACGGCGTTTTAAATGTTCCCGGTAAAACGGATGGGTATATAAACGCTCCATTACCTCGGCAGCCACTTTAAGGTCGTTCACGGTTTCAAACAACGGCATAAAATCAACCGTCAATTCTTCGGCTTTCCAGCCACTCCACAAAAACAGGTCTATCAGTTGCAAAATGTCTGATGCCTGCTGGCAGTTACTGATGATAAACCGCTGACAAGCCTTTTGCCCGTTAGCGTATTGTATCTTTTTCATCAGCCTGATGGTGTTCAGCGTATCTTTTATCAGGTCGTCGGCATCATCGGGGCAGACAAAATAGCGCTCATTAAAAGTAAGTGTTGCCAGCTTTTGCTTTTCGTCCAGATCAAAATAGCCTTTAGTTAACCCGGTATCTACATTCTCGGTAACGTAAGCAGCTACCTTGCGCAGTATGCGGCTATCCTGCCTTATATCCAGCGTAGCAAAGAAACAGCCAAACAGGCGTATCTTACGCGTAAGGTCGTCAACAATATCCACAAATAAACTATCGTGAGCTTCCACCAAAGTACTGCGGATGGAGCCTAACAGATTCAACATCTCGCCCTGCAGGTCGCGGGCATCTTCCTTAGGTTTGTTAAAGGCGTTCTCATACAGCAGCGTTTCCAGTGTTGCGATGGTTTGCTCAATGCCGCGGAAAGTGATGCGGCGTTTCAGCACCCTGAAATCGCGATAATAACAACGGAAAATTATCTGGCGTAACAGGTTGGCCACCTCGCGGGTGGTTTCGGTATTTACATTGGGGTTACCGTCCCTGTCGCCGCCCGGCCAAAAGCCCAGTTCCAATAACTGGCTTTTGCGGATCTCGTCCACCTCAAACTCATCTTCCAGTTTTGCCTGTATGCCAGATATAGCATGGTAAAAAGTGTTCTCTAAAAACCAAACCAGGCTCACGGCCTCGTCAACCGGTGTAGGCGACGTTTTATTAAAGAATGGCGTTTTACCCAATTGCTGCAGCAAAACGTTTATGCTGTTAATGTCATTGGTTTTAAGCGCTTCAATCAGGTCGTTCATTATACCCAGTACCGAGCCCGGATAAAACTGCGTAGGGTGCGCGGTAAGCACCATGCGTAACGAAAAATTCTTTAGTTTATCGCTGATGCGGTCGCGTTGCTTGTCGCTGTCGGCTGCTTGCTGCAACAAACCTTTCAGTGTACCGGTATCGTCATTGCGCCCTACCTTTCCAAATGCCGAGTCTTCAATGGCATCAAAAAGCACTACCTGCCGCTCAATGTATTGAATGAACCTGAACAAACGGTTCAGCTGCTCCTTGTGGTCAATATCCGGAACGTACTTTTTAAAAAACGATTCGATGATCTCTGTCGGCGATTCCAGTTTTGCCGCACCCTTTTCGCAATGCGAACTAAAGAAGGGAAGAAGTATACCTATCTCCTTTACCTGGTAAAACGGCAGGGTTTGAAAAAGGCTGTTGTATAACTCAAAGCGCGTAACTACCTCACTGTTAAAGGTTGCTTCTTTGTGACTGAGCTGCAGGGTTGACGACATATTTATTTATTTTTTAGAAAAGGAAAAAAACAGGCGACTATAAAATATCGCCAAATTGATGTGAATTTAAATATTTCACGTAAAAATTTGAATACTTTTCAAAAAAAACTATCACATTTTAAAAATTCGTCTTCAAAAAGATAACGCCAATGTGATTATCACAAATTTGGTAATAAGGCATTTTTATCGAAATTTACCCAATGCTATCAACCGAAAAAGAGGTAAAAAGTTTCTTCTTCAGCCAGTACTTCTCTGATGGGCTGCGCATGTCATTAGGTATTTTGATACCCGCGCTTACCCTGCTGCAGTTTGACAGATTTGATCAGGGTATAGCTTTATCGCTCGGTGCGGTTTGCCTTTGCGTGGTTGATAACCCCGGCCCGGTATTGCACAAACGCAACGCTATGCTGATAGGCAATGCCTGTATGTTTGTTGTGGCTATGATAACCGGTTTTGCACGGTTCAATGTTTTTGCATTGGGGCTGGAGGTTACGCTGTTTACCTTTCTGTTCTCTATGTTCACGGTTTATGGCAACAGGGCAGCTTCGGTAGGTACTGCAGCTTTGTTGATCATGATCTTTATGATAGACCGGGATGTTGAGCCTGATGAAGTGCTGAAATACAGCGGTAACATTTTGGCGGGCGGCATCTGGTATATGGTGTTCAGTCTGGTATTTTTTGGCGTACGCCCCTACCGTGCGGCGCAACAGGCTTTAGGCGAGAACATTGACGATATTGTTAAATTCCTACGCCTGAAAGCCGACTTCTACCTGCACGAAACTGATATTGAGGAAAATTACCGCAAAGTTATTGCCCAGCAAATAAAAGTGAGTGAACACCAGGACCTGGTGCGTGAACTGCTATTCAAAAGCAGGGTGATGGTGCGCGAGTCAACCAATGCCAGCCGGATATTGGTACTTACCTTTGTTGACCTGGTGGATATGTTTGACCACATCATGGCAACCCACTATGACTATCAATCCATCCGGGAAAAATTTCAGCACACCGGCGTACTGCCTGATATATCAGACCTGATACAACAAATGGCTAACGAACTGGAACAGGTGGGCTACATGGTGCTGAGCAATAATCGTTACAAAAATCTGCGCAACTTTATGCCGGAGCTGGAGCAGCTCAAACAAAAAATTGACACCATAGGCAATGAGAAAGATACGAGCACCCTGGTACTGAAAAAAATACTGATCAACCTGCGCGACCTGAACAAGGAGATTGAGAACATCTGGACGTATTACCACGCCAGCGCCTCGAAAGTTTTGATTGAGCGCCAAAGCCGCCCTGATCCTGAATATTCAAAGTTTGTAAGTCACCAGGATTACGACTGGCACATATTTTTTGACAACTTTAACTTACAGTCGGGGGCTTTTAAACACGCCTTGCGGGTATCATTGGTTTGTTTGGTTGGTTTTACTGCGGCCAAGCTTTTACCACTGGGCCACCACAGCTATTGGATCTTGCTAACCATCATCGTTATCCTGAAGCCCGGTTTTAGCCTCTCTAAGCAACGCAATTACCAAAGGCTATTCGGCACTATTGCTGGCGGCATAATTGGCATACTGATACTCATGTACATCCCAAACAGCAATGTACAGTTCGCGTTGATGGTAGTGCTCATGATAGGCACCTACAGTTTTATCCGCCTGTATTATGTGGTGAGCGTGATCTGTATGACGCCCTATGTACTTATACTTTTCAAGTTTTTGGGCGTGGGAGGTTTCAATATTTTAGAGGAGCGCATTCTTGACACCGCTATTGGCTCAGGAATTGCCATTATAGCGAGTTATTTAATATTTCCGACCTGGGAGTTCCAACAGATCAGAAAAACGCTTGCAGAGGCTGTAATTGCGAATACGCGCTATCTGGTTAAAGCAACAGAGAGCCTTTCGGGAAATCCTGCACCATTAACGGAATACAAACTGGCCAGGAAAGATGTCTACATTAAATCGGCCAATTTATCTGCAGCCTTCCAGCGCATGACGTCGGAGCCTAAGAGCAAGCAACGCAACATCCGCGACGTGCACAAGTTTGTTGTGTTGAATCATATCCTCTCTTCCTACATCGCAACTGTGGCTGCCGAAGTAGGCATTAAACCCGATTACCGCGCAAGACCGGAAGCCATGAAAAGCATCCGCAAAAGTCTGGCGCTGCTTAACGAGGCCATCAAAAAATTAGGCGGTGAAAAAGTGGAATTTTATGAGGATAAAACCACGCTGCTTCTGGAGGACAAACCAGGCAACGTAAGCGATGCATTGCTCAAAGAACAAGTTGAATTTATCAACAAGATCAGCGTTGATATTACCAAAGTTACGGAGGCGGTGGTTAAATAAAAACGACCGTCATTGCGAGGTACGAAGCAATCCCAAACTATGCATGAGCGACTACCTGTCAGCGTGAGATTGCTTCGTACCTCGCAATGACGATTGACTTTTTTGCCGCCTTAATCGTTACTAATATACCTTCTGTCTTCCTCACTTAGTGTATCAGGACCATCATCTTCGTTATCGTACTCGCGATAGTCGGGAGCAATCTGTCGGGCGCGTTTTGGGCGGCCAACCATATAGCCTAAAATAAAACCAACAACGCCGGTTGCGGCCATGGCCGTGAGCTTTGACATGCGCACATCAGTAAATAAAATAGTGAATCGTACGGGGTCGGTGTTTTGCATTAACACTACCGTGAGCAAAATGGTAATAACGATGATAAGTATTGTTGTGATACGCATGCTGGCTTGTTGTTGATTGTTTAAGACAATATCTGATTTTTCTCGTGCTAAATGAAATTCAATTTAGCTGATTATGCCAGTGCAAAAATCGCGCACAAATTTTTTCACCCAGATCCGCGCCGTACATTCAGCCTCAATTTTCCAGATGGCATTGTTATTGCAAAGTGAAATAAAGACGAGAGGCCATTTGCGTTTTTTAACGCGCTTAGAAAACGCAGGTGAACTCTCAGGCTTCAATGGGCGAAGAACTCAAAAACAGCTTTAAAAACTCACCAGCGCAACACACCTAAATTTTCACAGTTTTCATAAAATCCACTTTGGATACACTAAGGCTCACCCAAATAGCCTTAAACCAATCGTCAAATAAAAACTTCATTTAAAAAACTATTTATATCTGATTATCAAATTTATAAACCAATTTAAAATACACAATTTTAACAATACTAATTTTTTTAGTTTTTCACAAATTAACTTAGATAACATATCCTCAATTAACACTTACATTAATTTTTATAATCATTATGATTATTAGAACTATATAAAAATATAAAAAGTCGAAATTTAAAAACAATTAACAGAAAAATAAGCGCTAATTAACCTATTTAGCTAGTTTTCAATACAACCGGAAAATACGTGATTTCAATACACAAACAGATTGTTGAAATTCGCGCTGTAAACGCTTATCTTTTCGAAAATGTATACAGATAGGACTGCGCAGGAAAGTGGCTCAGAGGGCTTAAAATTGAGTTATAGAGAAGCTACAGATTATCCCCCACCCTGCTTTAGGCATATAGTAGTTGCGAAATAAGGGATAAAAAATTAACGGGTTCTGCGGGCTGCCAGGTGCCTTTGAGCTACCGGAAAAAGAAAAATAGTGGACAGAACAATGAACGCTCCTGCCCAAAAACCGGTTGTCATTTTATTGCTATCGCCAAAAAAAAGAAAGGACATAACAATGCCGTAAACAGGCTCAAGGTTGGTAATAAGCGCCACCCTGAAGGCCGAAAGTTCGCGCATTACTGACACACCGGCAACGTAGGCCAAGGAGGTACACACCGTACCCAACAGCAATAAATAGCCCAGATCGGCACGACTTAAAGCCATGCTTTTATCAAACCCGGACGTAAAAACAAGGAAGATTGTGATCCAAAAAAAGGCGCCAACCAACTCATAAAAAGCAATGACAGGAGCCTGAAATTTTTTAACCTGGATGGAGTTTGCTATGGAAAAAAGCGATGCGCAAAGCGCGCTGCTAAGCCCTGCCAATATACCCTTAGTGTACCGGGTTTCAAATTTAAAAATAACAACGATGCCTATAATAATGAGAAACCCGGCCACTATCTCAAGCTTTGAAATTTGCTTTTTATTGATGAGTGGTTCAAGTACTGCGGTGAACAAAGTGATGGAAGAAAGGCACACCAAAGCCACCGGAACATTGGCCAGTTTGATGGACGCGAAGAACAAGATCCAGTGCCCGCCAACTACTGCTCCTATCATAGCCAGTTGCAAAAAACTACGTCTTGAAACGGCAAAAGCCGTCTTGTTAAAACGGAAATAAAGGAACAGGGAAACCATGGCAATAAGCACCCGGTACCATACCAACTGCACCGCCGATATGCTGATGAGCGCGCCTAAAATACCGGTGAATCCCCAGATAAAAACTGTGAAATGCAGGATCAATAAGTTGTTGTTTACTGCGGAATTTAAGGCCGGCGAACGCTTCATTATTTGGGTGCTTTATAAAGCAAATAAAGGCCAATAACACCAAACAATGCGTTGGGTATCATGGTGGCTATAATGGGCGATAAGCCGCCTTTAATAGCGAATACAAGAGAAAATTTATCAACTACAATGTAGGCAAAACACAAAGCCAGACCTATACCCAGGGGCAAACCTACCCCTCCACGCACCTTGCGCGACGATATAGACACCCCAATTATGGTTAGTACATAGGCGGCAAAAGGGTAGAAAAACCGGCGATACTTTTCAAATACCATATCTTTCAGATCGCCCGAACCTCGTATTTTTTCCTGGTCAATGCGCCTGTTGAGCTCCTTTAATGACATGGCCGAATAGGTATTGGCCACTATCTCAAAGTCTGACGGCTGCATGTTTAACACTGTATCTTTATTGAGGTGCTCTACCAATTTCTCGTTCAAACCGTTTACATAACGCACCGAATAATCATGCAGAGACCACACGCGCTTAACCGAATCATAAGAGATAGAGTTAGATACAATACGCTTTTTCAGATCATCGCCATTAAACTTCTCCAGTACAAACTGGTAGCCGGTTTTGGAGTATTTATCAAATGATTGTACGTACACATAGGTGTCTTTATCCAACTGCAGATGCACCTCGTTCTTAACGTTGTATTCGCCGTTAAACCCGTTCTCGTTCTCAAATTTCACCTTAATTTGATTGGTGACAGGGATAATGTACAGCTTCCCGATAAGTGATATAAAAAAAATGAGCGTTGCGCTAAGAAAATAAGGCCTTAAAAAGCGGTTAAAGCTAGCCCTGCTGCTCAAAATAGGTACTATCTCCGTTTGATTAGCCATTTTGGCGGTGAAAAATATCACAGCTAAAAAGGTAATGAGCGGCGATAGCATATCCATAAAAAACGGGATAAAGCCGGTGTAGTACCACATGATCTCCCATATGGAGCGGTGGTGTGTTAAGAAGTTATCCAGGTGTTCGGAAACGTCAAACACAACCGATATGCTGATAACAATGAGTAGCGTAAAAAAGAAGGTGCCCAGATACTTGCCTATAAGGTACCTGTCAATTATGGTTAAATATCTGTTTATAAATCCCTTCATTTAAAGCCTTTGGCCCAAGCGGTTAACCATTGTATTCTTCCATGATGAAAATTCGCCCGATATGATCTTCGCCCTGGCTTCTGCTACCAGCCACAAGTAAAAATGCAGGTTGTGCAGTGTAGCTATCTGCGCGCCCAGCATCTCGCCGGAGTGTATCAAATGGCGCAGATAAGCCTTTGTATATTGCTTATCGGCAAACAAAGTACTATCCTCTTCAATTGGCGAAAAATCATCTTTCCACTTTTCGTTTTTGATATTGATAACACCATTTTTTGTAAAAAGCATACCATTGCGCGCGTTACGGGTTGGCATAACACAGTCAAACATATCAATCCCCAAAGCAATATTCTCTAAAAGGTTGATGGGTGTGCCCACGCCCATTAAATAACGTGGTTTTTGCTGCGGTAATATATTGCACACAATTTCTGTCATGGCGTACATTTCTTCGGCAGGTTCACCTACAGAAAGACCGCCAATGGCATTGCCTTCGCGCTCAAAAGAAGCAATAACCTCTGCCGAACGCACGCGCAGATCTTTATAAACAGAGCCCTGTACAATTGGAAACAACGTTTGGCTGTAACCGTATTTAGGCCCGGTGCTGTCAAACCTGTCGCAGCAGCGTTTTAACCAGCGGTGCGTCATTTCTATAGAGCGTTTGGCATAGTTATAATCGCATGGGTAGGGCGTACATTCATCAAACGCCATAATAATATCAGCGCCTATTACACGCTGTATATCCATTACATTTTCGGGTGTGAACAGGTGTTTTGAGCCATCAATATGCGAGCGGAAGGTTACTCCCTCCTCTTTAATTTTACGTACTTCGCTTAAAGAATAAACTTGGTAACCGCCACTATCTGTAAGTATAGGCCCCTCCCATCCGTTAAATTTGTGTAGACCGCCGGCTCGTTCCAAAACGTCTAAGCCTGGGCGGAGGTACAAATGGTAGGTGTTACCTAAAATTATTTTGGCTTCTATATCGTCTTTTAGCTCACGCTGATGAACGGCTTTAACCGTACCCGCGGTACCTACAGGCATAAATATGGGTGTAGGAATAGTGCCGTGATCGGTAGTTATCTCGCCCGCGCGCGCTTTTGATAAAGGATCTTGTGCTGTTAAATTAAATTTCATTTTGCAGGGGGCAAAGATAGTGAATAGTGGTTAGAGATTAGTTGAGTTAAATTGCAACTCAAACTAAAAAACAGCCGGCTCAAGTTAGCACTACCTGAACATAATAGATTTGACAGACCATTAGCCTTAATAAATACAGCCCAAATTTGGTGTTATAGCCAAACTATGTAGGCCCCCTTTTTTATTGATATTTAATTGAGCAGGTGCTTTTCTTCTAAGGCTTTTAATACTTCAGGCAATGCCTTCTCGTCTGGAGTTTTAAGATCACTTTTATAAATAAGTTTGCCATCAGGATCAATTAATACCAATACGGGTATAGCTCCAACTTCATAGAGATCAGTCATATAATCGTGTTTGTCATAAAATTGAGGCCAACTCATGCCTGTTGTTTTTGCCCCGCGCAATAAGTTTTTCATATCACTATCCTTATTGATGCCGATTATCGCCAGCTTATCTGAAGCATATTTAGTGCGGATACCCTTTACAAACGGAACCGCGGCCATGCAGGGGCCACACCATGTTGCCCAAAAGTCAAACAATACATATTTGCCTTTTAAAGTATTTGAAGAAACATTTTTTCCATCAGTGGTAATAAGCTTAAAAACAGGCGCCGGCTCATTTATTTTTAAGGGATAAATGCGCTTCTCAAACTTACTGATAAGCGTTCTACCCTCTACGCTGTTAATGTATTTTGACGGAAATGTTGATCTGTAAAATGCTAATTGCTCTTTTAAAAACGCGATATCATCCCATAACATACCATTAGGTTGCGCTATTTGATAAGTAAAGTGCCAAAATGAAAAATAGTTATCGGGATGCTCTTTGAAATACAGCATTGCCCTGTTCAGATAGGGTTTGTACAGTTCACCCAAACGGTGACGGGAATCCTGTGTTAAGGGTTGATTGTGTTCTAAAAAATCATAAAACGCTTTATTACTGGCCTCAACACTTTCATCATTCACAAAACGATGTAAAGATGCCCAGTCTTTATTCGCAACTGTATCAAAAATAGCCGTTGCGTTCTTTACAGATGTAACCGGTAAAATTTCGTTATCATTCTGCTCGTACCGAAGACTTACAAACGCAGGTTTTTCCGTTAAAAAATAATTGTTGCTATAATTTTTATTTGAGTCATCTATATACGTAATATTTAAGGCCACAAGTGGTGTATAATATTTCCCTTTTAAAACAAGCACTTTTTTATTACCAAAACTATCGGGCATAGAAATTAAACGCTTGCCATTGTGGTACTGAAAACTGATTTTATCAGCGTTAAACTTATTATCAATTTTAACAGTGATGTTAAAGTTTTTTTGTGCAGCTGCGTTATCTAAACAACATAAGGTAATTAAGGTAAAGAGGAATGTTTTAAACATGATTGAAAGTTAAAGGTTATGCAAGTATATAACTTATGAGACTAAGCCGTTGCTCTTTTAACATACATTAACAAATGTAAGCCGTGGTAATTATCTAATTACAAACGCGTTCACGATTAAAGCGGCATAAGAATTTACCGCTGTCTAATTCCACAAAAATTTAACACCTTTGCTCACATTTTAACACAGTTTTGGAATTATATATACGCCTTGCTTTACTGGGTCTGTTTTTGCTGACATTTATTGTTCAATTATATTATTTAGTAACGCAGCACAGATCATTATCCACCTATCAGCCCACTGCCGAATTGCCTGAGCCCTCTGTGCCCGTTTCGGTTATTATCAGCGCACGTAACGAAGAAAAAAACCTGAGTGAAAATCTCCCTGCTATACTGGAGCAGGATTACCCTGATTTTGAAGTAATAGTGGTTAATGACTGCTCTACAGACGACTCAGAAACTATACTTACCGCATTTAAACAGCAGTATCCTCACCTTAAAATTGTTACCAAAACCGAGCATGTGCGTTTTAAAACCGGTAAAAAATTTGCGCTAACTTTAGGTATTAAAGCCGCCGCAAACGAGTATTTGTTATTTACTGATGCTGATTGTATACCGGCCTCAAAAAACTGGATAACTTACATGGCAGCGCAATTTACCCACCCCAAAACGCAGATTGTGCTGGGTTATTCGCCTTATTTTGAAACAAAAAATTTCCTGAATTCACTTATCCGTTTTGAAACTTTAAAAACGGCAATAAGTTACCTTTCGGCCGCATTGAATAATAATGCTTATATGGGCATAGGCCGTAACCTGGCTTACACTAAAACCTTGTTTTTTGCAAGCAAAGGGTTTGCGTCGCATATGCACGTTATATCCGGCGACGACGACCTGTTTATTAATCAAAACGCCACAGCAAGCAATACAGCTATTGAGATCAATCCGGATGCATTTGTTTATACAAGCGCTAAAACAACGTTTGGCGGGCTTTTCCGTCAGAAAAAAAGGCACATGGGCGTTGGTAAGCTGTATAAAGGAAAACACCGCCGCATGTTAAGCTTTGACGCGCTGAGCGGATTGCTGTTTTACCCGTTATTTATAGCATGCATTGTTTTTAATGTAGAACCTTTATGGGTTTTAGGTGTATTTATAATGAGGCTGATAACACAAGTTGTTGTCTATAAAAACATATTTAAAAAATTAGCAGCCGCCGCGCAGCTTTGGTACTTGCCCTTAATTGATTTTGTTTATTACATTTATATAAGTGTTTTTGGCCTTATCGGAACACTGATCAAAACCAAGCAATGGAAATAAACTCCAATTTTACCGAGAATGCAAAAAACGACTTTCACCTGGTTGTGAAAGCGCGTGAGGGTAATCAGAAAGCTTATGCAGACCTTATGCAGCGTTATAAGGACTCCATTTATTTTATGGTGCTCAAAATGGTGAATAACAAAGAGGATGCTATGGACCTCACCGTAGAAACATTTGCCAAAGCTTTTGAAAAGTTGGATAAGTATCAACCCGATTATGCTTTTAGCACCTGGTTATTCAGGGTGGCTACCAATAATTGTATTGATTTTATCCGTAAAAAGAAACTCAATACCATGTCAATACATGGCATGATGGACGAAGACGGTGAGGAAAAGCAATTACAGATAAAGGCGGATAGCCTCAACCCTGAAGAAACATCCATAAAAAAACAGCAAACTGCCGAACTGAAATTGCTTATACAAAGTTTGCCGTTACGCTACCGTAATTTAATTACGCTCCGTTATTTTGACGAGCTATCATACGAAGAAATAGCCCAGCAGCTTGATCTGCCTTTAGGTACGGTTAAAGCACAATTATTTAGAGCACGTTACTTGCTGGGCAACATTATCAACCGTTTCAACAGGGATGACATCTGAGCAATTATTTTCATATTTTCCGCAGCTTAGCGATACACAGAAAGAGCAATTTGAACGTTTACCACAATTATATGAACTGTGGAACAACCAAATCAATGTAATATCGCGCAAGGATATTGACCAGTTGTTTGAGCGCCATGTACTGCACTCATTGGGTATTGCCAAGGTAATGCCCTTTTTACCAGGCGAAAAGGTGCTTGATGTAGGTACCGGAGGCGGCTTTCCGGGTATACCACTGGCTATTATGTTTCCGGAGACTGATTTTTTCCTGGTAGATTCTATCGGCAAAAAAATAAAAGTAGTACAGGAAGTAGCCAGTGCTTTGGGCTTGGAAAACCTGCGCGCTGCACACAGCCGTGCCGAGCAGGTGAATGAGAAATTTAATTTTGTTGTTTCAAGAGCTGTAACACGGTTAAAAGAATTCCATCCCTGGATAAAGAATAAATACACTAAGCAATCAAAGAACACTTTACCTAACGGACTGCTATACTTAAAAGGTGGCGACCTGAGCGAAGAAATAGCTGAATCGGGCTTAAAGGTTAAACAATATTATTTGAAAGACTTTTTTAAGGAGGAGTTTTTTGATACCAAGCAGGTTATTTACGTTAAAGGCTAATTAAGCAAGCCAACCCGGAAAAGTGAAGCCGTGACCCAAACAGCTGCCAGCATTCCCGGAGTTGGTTGCTACCCCTTATTTTATAGCATTTGCCATTTTTTAACATTTATGCCGCTTTAGCGTCTGGATGGTGTTCACGGAACAATACATAAACATCCTTATCGCATCTGTCGCAGAAATAAACCCTGAAGGGTAAAAAATAAAGTACATATTTCATGAACCAACTTCGTTTGGTACGATGATGGAACGCCTGGTGGCATGCCGGGCAGGTTAATGTTTCTCTTTTCATAGGTTTTATTAAGGTTATGTAATGTTAAATGGTTCGCTATACGCTATGGTATTTCTTTTCCTGCTCATTTGTTATAATACGATATCGTGTTGCAAGGCAGCGTGCGCAGAAATAAGCTTTTATAGGTAAAAAGAACAGCGCATATTTTACAAACCAATTTACCGGCATCTTATAATGATACGGTGCCGAACATTTTCTGCATTTTAAGTAGGGCTTTTTATTATCTTCAGTATCACTCACGTCATTTAGGTTTTTGAATGATGCTAAAGTAGGATGCCGGGCGGCGGCCTGAAATACCAACTGCTGGGTATTTTTACAACTAAAAAGGCTACCTCAAAATTGAAGTAGCCTTTATCTATTTAATCAAATATTTTGATTATTAATGACCTTGATGACCATCTGCGCCATGCGCGTGGCCATGCGATAATTCCTCTGGTGTTGCCGGGCGAACGTTGATAATGTTGCCTTTAAAATGCAGTTCCTGACCAGCCATTGGGTGGTTCAGGTCAACTACTACAGCATCTTCAGCTACTGATACAACCTGGCCTTGAAAACGGTTGCCATTGTTATCCTGTAATGGAAGGATAGAACCAATTTCTGGAATATCTGTACCGTTGAACATTTCTTTAGGCAAGTTAGCTACAGCTTCTTCATCATATTCGCCGTAGGCATCCTGCGCGCTTAATTTAAAATCGTAGCTATCGCCGGTTGAAAGTGTGCTTAAGTTTTCTTCAAACTTTGGCAGCATCTGGCCAACGCCGAATAAGAAGGTAAGTGGTTGCTCCTGCGTTGCGCTTTCAACCAGATTTTCGGTTCCGTCCTGGTCTACATACAGATCATATGTTAATGACACTACGTGTTGTGATTCAATTTTCATTATTGTTGTTTTTATAATTTATAAAGTACCCTCTTTATATTGACAAGAAGATGCCGTTTAATTGCTAAATTACAGACATAGCATATAAATAAATGCTTTAACTGTTAATTTGTTTTAGCGCGCCTTCAACATCATTGGCAGGCAAACCGCAGGTTTTGTCTTTGCAAACATAAATTTGTGTAGTTTGCCCAAACTTACCTTCCAACAAAGGTAAACTTCCTTTTGTACCGCCCAACATTATTTTATTTGGAACATAATTTTTTTCCAGTTCCGCACGCAAATCTTCAGCATTGTTGCCGGTTACTGCCACCTCATTCACGCCGAAAACTTCATCTAATAACAGCATGAACCAGTTGGAATAGGATGGCGGATATTTGGCTATATAAGAGAATGTATTACGCAGCAACTGAGACGAAACCTCTAAAAACTCCTCATTATAATAGAACAATCCAAGCTTTTTTAAAGTACGCGCCATTGTTGAGTTTGATGAAGGTATCACGCTATCCATAATCTCACATTTGCGGGCTATTAACTGCTCGTCGTCGTCAGCGGTGTAAAAGAACATACCGTCCTCGTCATCATAGTAATTTAGCAGTGTACGATTGGCTAACAGTTTAGCGTAGCCTAACCATTCTTCGTTAAATGTTACCTCGTACAAAGCAATAAACGCGTCTATTACATTGGCGTAATCATCCAGGAAAGCTACATCCGGCGCGGTGCTGCCTTCCTTTTTGTAGATGCGGTTTAACCTACCGTTCTCGTCAATCAAATTATTTACAATGAAAGTGGCGTTTTTAATAGCTATATCAAGGTATTGTGGTTCATTAAAAGCCTTGTAGGCATCGCACAAACCTTTGAGCATTAAGCCGTTCCATGAGGCCAGTATCTTATCGTCTAAGCCGGGTCTTATACGCGTGCTCCGCGCATCAAAAACCCTTTGTTTAGCAGCAGATACCCTGCTCAGCAACTCGTCAACAGTTATGCCGATGGCTTCTGCCAATTCCTGATCATTTCCACGCTTAAATAAAACATTGGTATGTTCTTCGGGCCAGTTGCCCTCGTCGGTTATATGATAATACTTACAGAATATACCCGCGTCATCACCAAGTATCTCATCAACTTCCTCTTTGGTGAACGTATAGAACTTACCCTCCACCCCTTGACTATCAGCATCCAGAGCTGAATAAAAGCCACCTTCGGGAGAGGTTAATTCCCGCTGCGTAAAGGCTATCACCTCGGCAACTACATCTTTATAAAGCTCGTTTGGCCGCCAGGTGTAAGCTTCGGCGTACAGGCTCACTAACTGCCCGTTATCATAGAGCATCTTTTCAAAGTGCGGTACATGCCATAGCCCATCAACCGAGTAACGGGCAAAGCCGCCGCCCACGTGGTCATAAATACCACCCTCGGCCATTTTTTGAAGCGTTAACTGTACCTGCTTAGCTGCTTCATCATCGCCGGTTAAGTGGGCGTAACGCATTAAACTTATCCAGTTATTAGGCATCGGGAATTTAGGCGCATTGCCTAAGCCACCTTCTATACGGTCAAAATATTGTTTCCAGTTAGCAACCACCTGTTCCAAATCGGCTTTTGCGTACTCAGGTTGTTCCAGTATCCTATCAAGCGTTTCGTATCGCTGTATACCTTCCGTTAGGCGTTTAGCATAGTCCTCAGCTTCTTCTGGCTTATTTTTATACAGATCAGCCAAATTAAAAAGAATACTTGTCCAGTCGTTTTTACGGTAGTAGGTACCGCCGTAAACAGGGCGCTGATCGGGTAAACAAATACAATTAAGTGGCCATCCTCCCCTGCCGCTCATTAGCTGAACAGCACTCATATAGATCTGGTCAACATCAGGGCGTTCTTCGCGGTCAACCTTTATACACACAAAGTATTCGTTCATAACCGCGGCCACCTGCTCATCTTCAAAGCTCTCATGCTCCATTACATGGCACCAGTGACAGGCCGAATAGCCAATGCTTACTATAATGAGTTTGTTCTCGTCTTTAGCTTTTTGCAAGGCTCCTGCTCCCCATGGGTACCAGTTAACCGGATTGTTAGCATGTTGCAGCAAATAAGGAGAGGTAGAATTGGCCAGTTTATTCATAGCGGTAAATATTAACAAAGATGGCAAAAAGCTGTACCAAAACCTCGCCAAAAAACATCCAAAAGTATTATGAAAGCTACATTCAGGGGTGGCTCAGCGCACTGTGAGCCTGTGTGAGCCACCGCGAGCCGACCCTGCTTTTCGCCTTAATTAAAGATTGGCAACATTATTGTATTAGACATAACACTATGAAAAACATCACTTTTGAAAACATAACCGACGCCTACCAGTTGGTAATTGGCGCGAAAATAAAAGGTAAAAACTACGACGAGATATTTGAACTGGGCGCCTATGATGCCAACAAACGCGGTTACATTTTATACGCGTTTGAGAACGGTATCCGCTTTGATGATTTCAATGTAGTGATATCAGAGAAAGAGTTAAAAAACAATTACCTGATTGAAAACCTGAAAGCCGCGCAGAAAATGGCTGCGTAATTTGCTTAGAGATATACCTGTGTTAATGGTTTAACCGCCGAAAATTTATTTAAAATATAGCCTGTTTTGCTGTAAATGGTTTAAACCCGGCGCACTCTTCATCGTCAATAATGCAAATAAAACGATGAAGAATATGAAAAAGTTAGCCATAATATCAGCATTAGCCCTTAGCGGTTTAATATATAATAACGCCAATGCGCAAGTGCGTGTGAGCGTTGGATTTAATTTGGGTGGCCCCGTTGTATTGCAACGCCCTGTAGTGGTTGAAAGACCGGTGGTTGTTGATTACGCCGATGATTACTACTACATGCCCGAAGTTGATGCCTACTATAGCCGCGGCGAAAATCTTTACTACTATAATAATGGTTACAGCTGGGTATCCGGTGCTTATTTGCCGGGAGCTTACCGCAACTACAGCTGGCGTAATGTAACACGTTATGAAGTGCATGCTTACCGCCCTTACATGAACCATAATGTGTACCGCACGAGGTACCATGGAAATTCATTTGACTGGAGACGATTTGATAACCGCAACGACCGCCGTGATTGGGACAGAGGTAATAACCGCCCCGACTGGAACAGGGGCAACAATCGCCCGGATTGGAATGACAGGGGCGATAACCGTGGTAATGACCGGAACGACAACCGTGGAAACTGGAACAACAAAGGCAACAACGGCAGGTTTGAGCGCCCGTCACAAAATGACAACCGCGGACGTGGTGGTTATAATGGCCGTTCCAACTTTGCAGCCAATACTCCTGCAAGGAGAGGTTTAGAAAGATAAGCGCAATTTTCCCCTATCATATATTATACCTTAAAAGGCTCCGGTGACGACCGGAGCCTTTTTATTTAGCTAAAGTATAATCTCCCCAAAAATCGGTTGTTGCTATAACCGCGGGCATATCTTTATTCTGAATGGTGACTGCCCCCGGGGCCATCGAAATAGCCATATTTCCATCCGGCTGTTTGGTCATTTTAAGACCCGAATCAATATCTACACTCATTCCTTTTAAAATAATGTGATAGGCAAATTTTGCATCAGATCCCCTTAGGTTCAGATACTTCAGCGGTATTGCTAACTCATAATTATAAAGCTCCCATTTTTCAAAACCTTGCCGCGCCACAATATCTTTTTCATTATATACAGATAATAGCGTATCAACATCGCTCATTCCGCTTGTGCGTATATATTTATCATTGGCTTTGATCTTTTTATTAGCCATGGCACGCATAGAATCAGGATTAGCTAACATTTCACGGCGTTGGTCAGCAGTTAAGCCACTGGCATTGCTAAACCTTATGTACGGTTTGTTTTTGTACTGCAGCTCAAATACAGGATACTGAACACTTACCACATTGCTGGCGTTCTTTTTTCCTGACGGATCAATTTCGAGTACTATGCCACGCTGCGTTATCTTGCTTAAAACATTAGCGTCTTTAGCCTGAATAGCCAGGTACAAATTGTCGTTATCATTAGCTATTGTGTAATATATACCCGTGGCATAATTATATGCGGCAAAGCTATTCCACTCGTTAGTTTTACCATCAACTTTTACATTATCCGGAGCACGCAAACTTTTTTGCTGTACGTTAGGTAATTTTTGAGCATGGGCGGTTACAAAGGCTATTATTGCAAATAACGAGGCTATTAATTTTTTCATGATGATAAGGTTATTTGGCTAATGTGTATTCACCCCAGAAATCGGTGGTGGCGTATATAAGGTTGTTTTTGTTTTGAAACGATATGTTAGCAGCCGCTACCTGTGCTTCGTTCATTTTGCTGCCGTCAGCATTTGTGCCGCTTACAATAGGACCCATTATTGTTGGGAAGGACATTTTATTAGGATCAGCATTTATAGTTATGTTATAAGAAAATTGCCTGGCATCAGCCAATAGCCCTAACGCAGCCAGGTCTATTGCCATCTCGCAAGTATATGCTCGGGTTTGATCAAAGGCACCTGCCGCCTGTATACCTTTATTATTATATATAGATATAGTACTGTCTGTATCTGCCACCCCTTTTGTATATATCAATTTTACATTGCTTGCAATCTTTTGGTTGTAAACTTTCATTATCGAGTCGCCTTCAGCGGGTGTGTTTACTTCGCCAACTTTTTTTACCGGGTAAACTATCAGTTTGTTCTTTTCAAAAAACGGGTATTTTATCAGCACGGCACCCTGCGGGCTTTTTGAGCCATTGGTTTGCACCATTAGCCTAATACCGCCAACAGCAGCCCTGTTTACAACCGTTCCCGCCGGTACGTATAATATGAGATAAAGTTTTTTATCGTCGTTGGCTATGGTGTAGAAAACATCTGTAGCTGTATTGTAAGCTTGAAATTTATTGCCCCAATCGTCTGCTTTACCATCAACTTTAACGTTGGCAGGTGCGCGCAGGCTTACCTGCTGCACGTTAGGTAATTTCTGAGCATAGGCGCTTACAAAGATTAAAACTGCAAATAACGAAGCTATTATTTTTTTCATGATGATAAGGTTATTGATTAAGGTAGTTAATAAATAAAACTTCCGTCGCCTTTGCGTTTCAGGTCTTTACCGTTACGCTGAGGCTTGCCTCCCCATTTTTGGAAGTTAGCCCTTAAGCCTATCATAAAATACCTGCTCAGCGCATTTGACAAGGTATTGGTTACCCCCTGCGGTGTTACCGTTTGCTGCACAAAGTTGTTCTGTTTTAAAATATCAAATACGTCAAAAGTCAGGTACAAATTATTCTTTTTAGCCAACTGCCTTTCAACGCCTGCGTTTATAACCAGCGGATTGGTATTAAGCGAACCTAAACCGGTAACAAAGTTCTTTGAGGCGTTGTACCTTAAACGCCAGTTGCCCAGATAAAACATACCATCAAGCGCTATTGAGGTAGTTTGCCTGATGGACGGGTTGGCGCCGGTTGATGTAAACGTACGTTGTACATCATACGCCACATAGGGGTTGATCTCTATGTTATCATTAGGATTTATTTTTGGCCCAAAGCGCTGGTTAACCCGCCATACTGTTGTATGATAGGGTACATTGTTACTCATGGCTACATTATAATTATAGCTAACTGAACCGTTTAGGGAAAGGTTATACCGCCTGTCTGCCAGTTGCTTACCAAGGGTATAGTTAACATTCAAGCCATTTGAACCATCCATATTTACATACGTAGTTTCATAAATGGTGCGATATTTATCGGGCGCGGTAATGAGCTCAGACCGCTGTATTACGTTGCTAACTACCCTGCTTTTAAACTGCGATGCGATAACGGTAAAGTTGATGGTGAACTTGGAATTGGCTATGTAATTATTGTAACTGGCATTAATGGTGTTTGTAAACGATGGTTTAAGGTTGGGGTTACCCGTAGTGATGTAAATAGGATCAGACCTGTCTGTAAATGGTTGTATCTGCGTAAAATCGGGCAGGGTATTAACGCCGGTATAGGTAATGTTTAACCGTTGCGATGTTGACCATATATAACTAAACCTAAATACCGGTATCACCCTGAAATTGCTGATAGCTGCCGAAACCGTTTGGTTATTATTGTTATTAACACGTGTACCTGTCAATGTTGATGGCAGTAAAGTTCCGCCTACCGAGAAATTGAATTTGCTTGTGGTATAGGTATAATTAAGTTGCGCACGTGTTTCAGTAAAGGCATAGTTGAAAATGTTACTCAAGCGGGCGAGTTCCTTTAGTTGCCCGTTAGCTAAAACCGTGTCCTGTTTGGCCACATTATCAATAACCTGGCGGTTAACCCTACCGGTTAGTTCCAGTTGTGATTTTGCACCAAGCGGTTCAAGGTAGGTTAAGGAGGCATTATAAGTAGTGTTTTTATTGGTGCGGCGTGTTTGCAGGTTGGCAACCGAATCGGGCTTTAGGCGGTTATTTTTCGTTTGGTCTGCAAAGAAACTGTAGGTGGTAAACTTACGCCCATCAGCTGTTGCATCGGAATTAATGATACCCACCTGCATCGAAAAATTACGACGGGGCTTTTTAAAAAAGTGTTGATACAAAGCGTTTACACCCAAAGACGTATTGGTATTATTATCGGAGCTGGTGCCATTCATTAACAAATGCTCAAACCCGGTAACAAAGTTATTGATACGGTCGTCCATTGATGTATTGTTAACCTTTCCGCTGGTGTAATTGAAGGTAGGTTCGATGAAAAATGAATTGCTTTTATCCAGATCGAAGTTAAACCGTGCTGTGCCGCGATGCCCTTCATTTACGTTTTTTACGGTGTTGTCTCGTGTAAAATAGCTGGTTTGTATTTTGTTATCTAAAGGCGATTGGGAGTAGATCTCGCCGAAGCTTTTATTAATGGAGTTATTATCGGTAAAGCTGTAGTTATAGCTCGAAGTGAGCTTGAACTTTCCCCATTGATCACTCCAGCTTACTGTTGGGTAAGCCGAAAAAGTGGTACCCGCGCCACCGCCACCGTTTACGCCGTTAGATACTCCGGTCTGGGTGTTATTTACGCGACCGGTTAAACCTATCTGCCTGTTGGCATTAACGTGCGTTAGCGTTAGGTTAGTATTGTATCTGTCATTGTTTCCGCCCTGAGCCTGCACATTTACATAAGTACCAATAGATTTGTCGGGTTTTGTAGTTACGTTAAGCGTTTTGGTTGGCTCAGTGTTTTTTATGCCGGTACGCGCGGCTTGCTCGCCATAATCATCAATTACCTGTGCTTTTTCAATGATCTCTGCGGGTAAATTTTGTATCACCTGCGCCACATTTCCGCCTAAAAAATCCTTACCGTTTAGTCGTGCCTTTTTAACTTCCTGACCCTGATATATCAGAGAACCATCCCGCCCTACTTCAAAGCCCTCCATTTTTTTGAGTAGCTGATCAAGCGTATCTCCATCGCGCACTTTGTAATCACTCGCCCGGTACTCTACGGTATCCTGCTTATAAATTATAGTAGGCGCTCCGTTTACAGTTACTTCTTTTAGTTCGATGGGCTTGGGCGGTTTCAACTCAAAGGGATCAAGCACTATTTGTTTGGCTACATCGCTGTTTCGGTATAGTTTAGTGGTGGTGGGTATACCTTGTCCGCTAACCGTTATATAAAAGCCGGCCCTTTTAACCTGTTTGAAAATAAAAACACCGTTAGCGTTAGTAGTAGTATAAACCGAATCAAGCGGCGATTTGAGATGCACCACCGCACCGGGCACAGGATTATCTTTTTCATCCTTTACTATGCCGCTCACATCTCTGAAAGGCAATGCCTCGGGTTGCTTTGCAGGAGTAGTTTGGGCTAACACTTTACCTATAAAAGTAAGCAGCAGCAAAAAAAATACAAGATAGCCCTTCATGTAGAAACTGCGGTGGTTTAGTGCTTGGTTAATTGGTTAAGCCAACTTACAAACTATTAAAATAGTTTACAAGTGTTTTAACATTTATTTAACTAATTAAATAAAAACGTTACGTTATTTGGTTACCGTGTACTCGCCCCAAAAATCGGTAGTGGCAGCATTGATCTCAACCAACCTGTTCAATTGTTTACTAAACTCCTCATTTGCGGTACCATCATCATTAGTAACAGGACCAAAAGAAATTCCCATGGAATATTTATTAGCTCCGCCGTTTATAGTTATATGATAGGCAAACTTTTTAACATCAGCTATATCGAGTCCTAATTTCTTCAAACTTATGGCTATTTCGGCCGTGTAAACTTTTTCAACATCAAAAGCATGTGCTACACGTATGCCTTGATCGTTATATATGGACAATACGCTATCTACACCCGGTATACCTGTAACATAAATATACTTTACCTTTTCCTTCAATTTGCGGTTGTTGGCCTGCATTACAGAATCAAGCATTTGATTTTGCTCATCTTTTGACTTGCCCGTTAGGTCCAAACGTTGCAAGAACGACACCCTCGCTCCTTTTTCCATATAAGGAAATTGTATGGATGGAGAGCCGGCATCAGTTTTAGATCCATTTTTCTGAATGTTTAACTTAATACCGCCATTTACTATTTTATTGATGTTGTACTTATCTGCAGCCTGTATAATCAGGTAAAGGGTTTCATTGTCATTCGCTATAGTATAAGAAACATCTGTAGCAGTGTTGTAAGCCTGTAATTTATTGCCCCACTCAACGGCTTTACCGTCAATTTTAACATTTGCCGGCGCCCGCAGGCTTACTTGCTGAACGTTGGGAAGTTTTTGGCTCCACACTTTAGCACAAAAGCACATTAACAATAACGTAGTGGCAGTTATCTTCATAAAATAAATTCATTAACGCAAGATACAACTAAATTCTTAGTAGAAATAAATTATTCGGACTTTTTAACTGTGGTCTGGTTTTAAAAAGTGTTTCACACTCAAGTGTAAACTTATCAATTTTATAAAAAATTGATTAACAGAATAATGGTGATATTATGAAGCAAAAAAATCTGACCTGAAGTTGTTAATCTTTTACACGCGTTTCATCTGCTACATCTATTTTTGTGTAACACTACCCAAGCTATATTTATATTTGCGGCCATGACACCCGAACTTAAAATAGTTACAACTGCCGATGGCTCCAATACTATCTATAACCCACAAGTGGGCGAGAATTACCACTCGCGCCATGGGGCACTGCAGGAGAGCAGGCACGTTTTCCTTGGAGCGGGTTTAGAATATTTTCTTAATCAAAACGAGGTAAAAGAAGTATCTGTATTAGAGGTAGGGTTCGGCACAGGTCTTAATTTCCTTCTTACTGCAGAGTATTGCACTTCTAACCAAATAAAACTGAATTACAAAGGCATTGAGGCTTACCCACTAACAAAGGAGATGATCAGCCAAACGGCTTATGAGCAATATGTACCTACAAGTTTATGGGACGCTTTTATGGCCGGCTATGAAAAATCATTAAAAGAGCCAGTGCAACTCACCCCACACTGCCAACTGCAAATCGCTCATTGCCAGCTATTAGATTTTAAATCAGACACGCAGTACAACGTTATTTATTTCGATGCCTTCGCTGCCATCCATCAACCCGAAATGTGGAGCGAAGAAGCTATTAGCCATACCGTAAAGTTCCTGAAGCCTGGCGGTGTGTTTGTTACCTATGCCATTACAGGTAATCTCAAACGCATGCTGAAAGCCATGGGGCTACAGGTACAAAAAGTACCGGGCGCACCCGGTAAAAGAGAAATGCTGAGGGCGGTGAAAAGTCGATAGACAATAGTCTATAGTCAATGGTTCATTGAGTATAGCGATCTGTTTTATGACTATTGACTATTGTCTATGGACCATCGACTATGGACTAACCAAAACTATAGCTACCTTTGCCACATGCCACTAACACCTCCCGATACCGCCGCCACGCCTGCAACCGCCTTTGAACGACTGCTTACCATTATGGACGACCTAAGGCTCAACTGCCCATGGGATCGCAAGCAAACTTTGGAGAGCCTGCGCCACCTTACCATTGAGGAGGTGTATGAGCTATCGGATTCTATACTGGCCGGCGATATGCCCGAGATAAAGAAGGAACTGGGTGATATTATGCTGCACCTGGTGTTCTACGCCAAAATAGGTTCGGAAGGCAACCACTTTGACATTACCGGCGTGCTCAACGGTATTTGCGATAAACTCATTAACCGTCACCCCCACATTTACGGCGATGTGGACGTAAATGATGAGAACGACGTAAAACGCAACTGGGAGCAGATCAAGCTAAAGGAAGGTAATAAATCTGTTTTGGGGGGCGTACCTACATCGCTGCCCGCTTTGGTAAAGGCATCGCGTATACAGGAAAAGGCACGTGGTGTTGGATTTGACTGGGAGGAGAAAAGTCAGGTTTGGGCCAAGGTGGAAGAAGAACTGCAGGAGTTTAAAAACGAGTTCAATGCCGAAGACTCTACTACCATTGATCAGGAAAAAGCAGAAAGCGAATTTGGCGACCTGCTGTTCTCGCTCATCAACTATGCCCGCTTCATCAACATCAACCCGGAGAACGCGTTGGAAAAAACCAACCGCAAATTCATCAAACGCTTTCAGTACCTGGAAAGTAAAGCCGCCGAAAGCGGCCGTAAGCTACAGGATATGAGCCTTGCCGAAATGGATGTATTTTGGGAAGAAGCTAAAAAGCAGTAAGCAATACTACTTAAACCGAATAGCCTTAACCGGCGTAATACGTGCTATCAGCATAGATGGTATAATTAACACCACCAGGCAAACCACCATGGTGCCTATGTTAAGCAATACCACATCAATAAAGTCTATCTCCACCGGAATGAATGTCATGTAGTACGAGTTAGGGTCGAGTTTAAAGAAATGTGTGGCATCCTGAAACCATCCCAAACCCACACCAAAAATATTACCCAGCAACAAACCAATGCCTATGAGGTAGGTTGCGTTATATAAAAATATACGCTGTATGGTCCAGTTAGAACTGCCCATAGCTTTGAGCATACCAATCATTGAAGTGCGCTCCAGTATCATAATAAGCAGTGCAGATATCATATTAATAACCGCCACCAACAACATCAATATCAACATCACCTGTGCGTTTACATCCAGTATACCCAACCAGTCGAATATGTTGGCGTAGCTTTGAACAATGGTAGTTAGTTTAAGCTTGATGGGTAAAGCACTGTTGATCTGCCCGGCAGCGGTATCCAACATAGCAAAAACCTTTATCCTTACCTCATATCCGCCTATTTCGCCGGCAGTTTGCTCATTTAGTTTTTGAATGATGGAGAGGTCGCCAATCACATAAGTTTTATCAACTTCCTGTATACTGGTATCAAAAATGCCTTTAACCCTGAACGACCTTATACGTGGTGGATCCTGCACAAAGTACATCAGCACCTTATCACCCACCCTCAACCGTAAACGGTTAGCCGTGGTTTGTGAGATCATTAACTGGTAAGGACTAACACTATCCGGAAACGAAATAACATCGCCCGCCACCAGGCAGCTTTTCAGAAAGGTCCAGTCGTAGGTTTTATCAACACCTTTAAGCACTACTCCTTCAATATCCCCAGAGGCTTTGATGATGCCCGGCTTGGTGGCATAAGGCGCCATGTACTCAACGGATTTATCTTTTTTCAGCTTCCACTCTAATAAGGTGTCTCGTGTAATAGGCGAATTTTCAAATGAGGTATTGAGATCATATTTAATGATCCGCATGTCGCCGTTAAAGCCCCGCACCTTCTCCCGTATCTCCCGCTTAAAACCCTTAACAACGGCCAGCGATAAGATCATCACGCCAAGGCCCAGCATAATGCCAATAATGGCAATCCGCACAATCAATTTTGAGAATGTACGTTTTGATTTAAATGTTATACGCCCGGCTATGAATGATGCAAAACTCAATGAAAAGTATTTTTTTGTAACTTCGCAAATATGCGGTTTTACCGCTTAAAATGGTACTTTTAAATGGCGAGGACTCTTATTTTTATGAAAAGCGTAAAATCACTTTTATATATAACAATTACCGCCGCCCTACTGCTTTTTACCGTAACGCTGCAAAGCAATTGTACCTATGCCGGCGAGAAAAATCTGCCTGCCGATACCGTTAAAAAAATTAGTACCGGGGCCGACCGCATAGCAACATATTTTGACTATATTAAGGCAAAAAATATAGGCATGGTTGTTAATCAAACATCAGTTATTGGCACACACCAAACAACTACGGTTGACAGCCTGCTTGCCCGAGGCATTCAGATCAAAAAGATCTTCGGTCCAGAACATGGTTTTCGTGGCAATGCCAGCAACGGCGCCGTGGTTAACGACGAAGTTGATGCCAAAACCGGCTTGCCTGTTGTATCACTTTACGGTAAACACTACAAACCAACAGCCGCCGACCTGAAAGGTTTGGACCTGCTGATTTTTGATATTCAGGATGTAGGCGCAAGGTTTTACACCTACATATCTACCCTGCATTATGTAATGGAAGCCTGCGCTGAAAACAACATTGAACTGATGGTGCTGGACAGGCCAAACCCTAACGGACTAACCATTGACGGGCCGATACTGGACACAGCCTATAAATCGTTTGTTGGAATGCACCCTATACCTATTACTCATGGCATGACCATTGCCGAGTACGCGCAAATGATAAATGGCGAGGGTTGGTTAGCTAAAGGCGTGAAATGCAGATTGAAAATTATTAAGATGCACAACTACACGCACGCTATGCCTTACAAGCTACCTGTAAACCCATCGCCTAATTTGAATACGTATCAATCAATTTTGCTTTACCCAAGTGTTTGTTTGTTCGAGGGAACCACGTTAAGTTTAGGCCGCGGCACAATGGAGCCGTTTCAAATAATAGGGCATCCGGCTTTAAAAGGTAAATACAACTATTCGTTTAAACCCGTAAGTATTCCGGGCATGAGCGAAGACCCACCTCAAAAAAATATGATCTGCTACGGCATCGATTTAAAAAAATACAATGCGGATAGCTTGAGAAGGTCGGGCAAAATTAACCTTAGCTGGTTAATAAAAACCTATCAGGATTTTCCTGATAAAGCTAAGTTTTTCAATGCCTACTTTACCAAACTGGCAGGAACAGAACAGTTGCGAAAACAAATTGAGCAAGGCTTATCTGAACAGCAAATCAGAGACAGTTGGCAGGCGGGTTTGAACAAGTTTAAAACAATCAGAAAAAAGTATTTATTATATCAGTAAAAGGTAATATTTAAATTAAAAAACCTGTTGCTGTAAACAATATTAGCGGTATTTAATTTACAAGGTTAATTTTACAAACTCACATCACATCATTGCTATTATCACTATGAAAATTGTATTTATGGGCACCCCCCAATTCGCTGTTCCTTCATTAGAGGAATTACTGCAATCAGGCTCTAACATTGTTGGGGTTGTAACCGCTCCGGATAAGCCTGCAGGCAGGGGGCAAAAATTGAGCGAATCGCCCGTAAAGAAATTTGCCGTAGCTAATGGCTTAAAGGTGTTACAACCAAGCAATTTGAAAGACCCGCAGTTTCTTGAAGAGTTAAAAGCCTTACACGCCGATTTGCAGGTGGTTGTTGCATTCCGGATGTTACCTGAAGAGGTTTGGAACATGCCATCAAAAGGCACAATTAATTTACATGCTTCATTACTGCCGCAATACCGCGGCGCGGCTCCTATTAATTGGGTGCTTATAAATGGTGAGAAGGAAAGCGGTGTTACCACTTTCTTTTTAAAACATGAAATTGATACCGGCAATATATTGTTCACCGAGAAGGTTACGCTTACCGGCCACGAAACCGCAGGCGAACTGCACGACAGGTTAATGAACAAAGGACCATTGCTGTTGGTTAAAACGGTAAAAGCCATTGAGAGCGGCAGATATAACCAACACCCGCAGTCGGGCTTTTTAACTGATGAGGTTGAACTGAAAACAGCGCCTAAATTAAGCAAGAAAGATTGCCTGATTGACTGGAACCAAACATCGGAAGCGATCTATAACCGCATACGCGGCTTGAGCCCTTCTCCGGGTGCCTACACTACATTGAATGATAAAAATTTCAGAATATTTCGTGCCGAAACCCAGCCATCTACACCAGGCATACAACCCGGCGGCTTTTTAACTGATAACAAAACTTACCTCAAATTTGCGGCCCAAGATGGCTTTGTTTTAGTTACCGATGTACAGATGGAGGGTAAAAAGCGTATGGGTATTGAAGAGTTTTTAAGAGGAATGAAACTGTAACGTCGGCGGCAACTCATAGTTTCACATTTAAGGTTTTGAAACCTTATAAATAAATGACATTGGCTACACTTTGCACTATTAACTTTGCGGCTTTTACGCAACAGTTAATATGCAACACCAGATTGATACGCTTAAAGCCGAGATAGCGCCATTACGTCAGCAACTCATAGATCATAAAGTATACAGTAGCATTACCAAATCCGAGCATTTACAGGTGTTTATGGAGCATCATGTGTTTGCTGTTTGGGATTTCATGTCGCTTTTAAAATCGTTGCAGCAAAAACTTACCTGTGTAAAAGTGCCATGGGTTCCTGTGCAAAACAGCAACACCTGCTACCTTATCAATGAAATTGTTGCCGGCGAAGAGAGCGATGTTGACAGGCATGGCAATCGCATAAGCCATTTTCAGCTTTATTTACAAGCCATGCAACAGGCCGGTTGCGATACATCTCCTATCAATGGCTTGATTGAACAACTCTCTAATGGGAAAAGCGTTAGTGAAGCGCTAACCGGAGCGGACGTACCGCAAGCTGCATCAACATTTGTTCAACAAACATTTGATGTAATAAAAACCGGTAAAGATTACCTGGAAGCCGCTGTATTCACCTTTGGGCGCGAAGACCTTATCCCCGGAATGTTTATCAGCATGGTGCAGGAGCAGAATAAACAGGCTACCGGAAAAATGGATATATTGCTATATTACTTAGAGCGTCATATTGAAGTTGACGGCGACCACCACTCCCACCTGGCCTATGAAATGACAGCACAACTTTGCGGAAACGACGAGCAAAAATGGCGGGAAGCTACCGATGCAGTTAAAGAGGCATTGACCGCACGTATTGCACTTTGGGATGGAATTTTAGAACAAATAAATAAACTACAGCCGGCGGCTTTATAACTTGTTCAATTCGTCAACAAACACCTTACTCATTTTATTAAAGTAACGGCGTATACCATAGCCCATTACGCTTTGTATACCTTTAACCGCGTTGGTTAAAAATACTTCGTCGGCAGCATATAAAATCTCAGGGTTAATTTGTGCTTCAGTAAGCGGTATATCATTTTGCTGGGCTATATTGATTACAGCCTGCCGCATTACACCCTCTACACAGCCTTCGCTGAGCGCGGGTGTGTATAAATGATTTTGATAGTAAACAAACACGTTTGAGCTACTGGCTTCGCATAAAAAGCCGTTTTGATTGAGCAGCAAAACATCATCCAGGTTATTCTGGCTTTTATGAATACCTGCCAACACATAAACCAGCGAATTACAGGTTTTAATATTAGATAAAAAGTTGGTCGGCTTGGTCAGTTCTGTAAAAACATCAACTATCAATCCTTTACTGTTTAAAAAATAGCGAGGCTCATCTGCCGGCTGTATCTCTAAAATGTAACCTGTTTTATTTTGTGTTGGTGTATATAGTCCTTCCGAGTCACGGTATACGGTAAGCCGTAAACGCCCGTGTTTGATTTTATTTACCGAAGCAAGCTGCTCTGCCTTTTCTTTCAAAAACCAGGTATCTAACTGCGAGTATCCATCCATTTTAAGCGCTTTCATGCCCTTGTGGAGCCTATCGGCGTGTTGCTCGGCAAACTTTAACTGCCCTTTAAGCATGCGCATGCTTTCAAACAAACCGTCGCCATATTTAAAGGCACGATTGGCAACGCTTAACACTTTAGCATCTGCAGGTAATATCTCTCCGTTAAAATTTATAAAAAGCATCGGCCCTCCCAGTTCAATCCGCCTACAGCGTCAGGAACTTTTTAAATAGCATTTTGATACAGATAGTTTTGGTAATGTTACAAAATATTCAATTATGGGCATTAGCTTTCGGTGGGCGTTGCACTGGTATATTTTCGCCATTTGGCCAATACCCCCTCAAAATCAGCCGGTAACGGCGCTTCAAAGTGTATGTATTTTTTTGTTGATGGATGGACAAATCCTAACGTTTGGGCATGCAGCGCCTGTCGAGGCATAATTTCAAAACAGTTCTCTACAAACTGGCGGTACTTACTGAACACTGTTCCCTTCAATATTTTATCACCACCATAGGTAGCATCGCTAAACAAGGGGTGACCAATGTGTCGCATGTGCGCGCGTATTTGATGTGTGCGGCCTGTCTCCAACTGGCATTCAATCAAGGTAACATAATTTAAGCGCTCAAGCACTTTATAGTGGGTAACAGACCATTTGCCTTTTTCCTCATCATCATAAATAGACATCACCCTTCTGTCGGCCACACTTCTGCCTATGTAGCCTGTAACCGTGCCATCCTGTTCTATATCGCCCCAAACCAACGCCAAATATTTACGTGTGATGGTGTGATCAAAAAACTGCTTAGCCAGGTAATTCATGGAGCGCTCATTCTTACTGATAAGAAGCAGACCAGAAGTATCTTTATCTATCCTATGCACCAAACCCGGGCGACCATCATTACCCGGTAATGTAGGCAACTGCTGAAAATGATAAACCAGTGCGTTAACCAATGTACCTGTGTAATTATTATAACCCGGATGTACCACCATGCCTGCGTCTTTATTTACAACCAGCACATCGTCATCCTCATAAACAATATTGATTTGTATATTTTCCGGATAAACCTCTGTATCGCGCGGTGGATGAGGTAATACTACAGATATTACATCCAGCGGCTTAACCTTGTAGCTGGGTTTAACAGCCTTTTCATTCACCAAAACGTTCTCGGCATCAATAGCGGTTTGAATACGGTTACGCGATGCGTTCTCAACGCGGTGCATTAAAAACTTGTCAATACGCAACAACGACTGGCCCTTATCAACCACAATACGCAGGTGCTCATAAAGGTCTTGTTCTTCCTGATCGTATGCTTCAACATCCTGATTCATGGCTGCAAAAGTAGTGGTTTTTCAACACAACTGTTTTGTGTGTTATTCTTAAAAATACCAATTTACCCTTATTTAAATAATAATAAATATGTACTACTTTTATGCGCTGAAAATCAATTATAAATCACAATTATGAAAAAACTCTACGCTCTTGTTTTAGTAGCGGCTTTATCAACTGTTGCTTTAAGATCAAACGCACAGGATGGGTTTAACGACCTCTTAAAATCGAACGCTGCCGATGCAACCTTATTATTTAAAAATTATGCAAACCCGTTGTTTAAAGGTTTTGGTACTGGTTTAAACAGCGGCTGGAACAATACCGCCGACACAAAAAAGCTATTACACTTTGATCTTCGAATCACTGCAAATGCAGCGTTTGTTCCTACAGTTGACAAAAGTTTTGATGTTACTAAAATTGGCTTATCTAACCGGGTTAGAGTAGATGGTTCTTCAACCACCAATATCGCACCAACTTTTGGTGGCAAGAAAGATGTAAATACACCTGTTATGGCGTTGTATGATAACAACAATAATAAACTTGGAACTTTTCAAATGCCCGATGCAGTTCTTAGCGTTATTCCTGCTCCAAACATTCAGCTAACCGTTGGTTTGATAAAAAACACCGACCTATCTCTACGTATTACACCCGACATTAAGTTAAGTGATGATGCGGGTACCGTAGGAATGTTTGGCTTTGGTTTCAAACACAACATCATCAAAGACTTTACTAAAGTGAGCCCGTTTGATTTGGCAGTTGCTGTAAATTATAGCCGTATAAATTACTCAAAAGGCTTAGATGTAGCTAATGAAGACGGAACTTCAAATGCTAACAACAATCAGCGCATTGATGCGAAATTTAGCGGCGTTAATGTTCAGGCTATCATCTCAAAGAAATTATTATTCTTTACACCTTTCCTGTCAGTAGGTTACCAAACAGCTAAAACAGATTTTGGCGTATTAGGTAAATATGTTGTAAGATCAGGCGGAGTTCCAAGTGGTAATCCTTCCACTCCTATCACCTATACTTATACTACTCTCACCGACCCTGTACATATTAACGAAAACAGCATCAGCGGCTTGCGTACCGATATAGGTTTCCAAATGAATTTAGCTGTGTTTCGCATTTATGCATCAGGCAGTTTAGGTCAGTATAAATCAGTTAATGGTGGTATAGGCTTTGGCTTCTAACAGCTATTAATGGATATCAACTTAGCTATATACAGCCCCGTTCATCAGATAAAAGACCAACTTTTTGATGAGCGGGGCTTATCTGTTTTTATAAAGCGCGATGACCTGATCCACCCCATTATATCAGGAAACAAATGGCGCAAACTCAAATACCTGCTCAAAAAAGCGCAGGCCGAAAGCAAAACCCACCTTGTTACCTTTGGCGGTGCGTTCTCCAATCATTTGTTGGCAACAGCGGGTGCAGCAGCGCTTTTTGGCTTTAAAGCCACCGGCTTTGTGCGTGGCGACGAGGTAGATAACGACATGCTTTTTATGTGCCGTCTGCACGGTATGGAACTTATTTTTACCGACAGGGACAGCTACCGCAATAAGCAAGCCTTATTCGACCAATATTTTAGCAACGATAAGGAAGCTTTCTTTATTGACGAAGGCGGCGCCTCGCCCCAGGCGGCGCAGGGATGCAGCGAATTAGTTAGCGAGCTGAATGATATATATGATCATCTTTTTTGCGCCTGCGGCACCGGCACCATGGCGGCCGGTATTATTAATGGCGTAAAAACAGCAAATCTGCACACGCATGTTAACGGCATTCCGGCACTAAAAGGTGGCAGTTTTTTGAAGTCTGATATAGACAACCTATTACACCAACCCACTGATTATACGCTGCATACTGACTATCATTTTGGCGGGTATGGCAAAACTACGCCCGAACTGATCAACTTCATTAAAAAGTTTATTGCCAACACCGGAATTCTCATTGATCCGGTTTACACCGGCAAAATGCTATATGCTATTTATGATCTTGCCCAAAAAGATTATTTCGCTCCGGGCAGCAAAATCTTAGCCATTCACAGCGGCGGAATTTGGGGTTTGCTGGGCATGAAAAATAAGTTTTCAGAATAACCTTTTCCTGTACCAAATTCGGCTTCGGAACAAAAACAAGCTTTAAATTGTTTAAACTGTGTTTTTCCGCTCACAGTTCAAAAACCGCCTAAATTATGCTGTTTGAGGGTTTTTTGTACATTTGGTTATAAACTTTGCTACTTATGTATAATCTTTCAGTTGCTCCGGAAAATGTTATCAATTCATTAAGAAAACATGTTTTAGCCGATGGCTATGACCTTACTTTTGATATGGAAAAAAGTGAGGGTGTGCATATATATGATTCAAAGAATAAGCGCACTTTGCTTGACTTTTTTACCTGTTTCGCTTCGGTGCCTTTAGGTTATAATCACCCTAAAATGCTGAACGACGAGGCATTTAAAAAGAGTCTTATGCTGGCTGCACTAACTAACCCATCTAACTCTGATATTTATACAACCGAATACGCTCAGTTTGTTGAAACGTTTGAACGCGTAGGTATTCCTGATTATTTGCCGCATGCCTTTTTTATTGCTGGCGGCGGTTTGGCTATTGAGAACGCGCTTAAAACAGCAATGGACTGGAAAGTACAGAAAAACTTCGCTAAAGGCCATACTACCGAAAAAGGCTTTAAAGTATTGCATTTTGAACACGCTTTTCATGGCAGAACCGGTTATACACTTAGCTTAACTAACACGCTACCTGTAAAAACAAAATGGTTTGCCAAGTTTGACTGGCCGCGCGTGCCCTTCCCGGCAGTAAAGTTTCCACTTACGGATGAGCATCTTACCGACGTAGTGAAACGCGAGAAGGAAAGTATTGAACTGATCAAAAAAGCCTTCGCCGATAATAAGGATGATATATGCGCCATTATTGTTGAACCTGTACAAGCCGAAGGTGGCGATAATCATGCCCGAAAAGAATTTATGGAACAATTGCGTATCCTGGCGGATGAGAATGAAGCTTTGCTGATCTATGACGAAGTGCAAACCGGAGTTGGTTTAAGTGGCAGGTTTTGGTGCCATGAGCATTTCGGCAAAAATGCTCGTCCGGATATTATTGCGTTTGGTAAGAAAATGCAGGTATGCGGTATTTTGGCAGGTAACCGTGTTGATGAGGTGGAGAATAATGTATTTAAAGTACCATCGCGGATTAACTCAACCTGGGGTGGCAGTTTGGTTGACATGGTGCGCTCTACCAAAATATTAGAAATTATTGAAGGTGATGACCTCTGCAATAAAGCGGCTCAAACAGGTGCTTACCTGCAGGCACAGTTGAACACTATTGCAACACGTAATAACAAAATAAGCAACGTACGTGGAAAGGGCCTGTTAACAGCATTTGATTTTGATAATAAAGAGACGCGCGACAAATTTGTAAGTGAAGGCATGAAAAGAAACGTGATGTTTTTGGGATGCGGCCCACATACCATCCGTTTCAGGCCGGCACTTATTATTGAAAAAAATAATATCGACGAAGGACTTAATATCCTCGAAGATATTTTGCATAAGCTATAATAATGTAATTTTATTGCTACAACAACGTATTTTTTAGGCGTATTATAGGCATAACTTTTGTTTTAAGGGCCTATAGTGTATGTTTGCAGATATCACTCTACCGGTGAATCTCTTTAATTGGCAGGTACGCTTCCCCTAATAAGCCTGCTGAGCACAGGAATATTATAACCTGCAAAATGTTATAGTTTATGAGCAAGCCTATTGAAAAACTAAAAAAGCAATTGATAGAAATATCTGAAGTTGTTAATGCATTCCGATCCGAAGCAGTACAGGTAAAAATAGTTGATAAGCTGTTAGACGCCATGATTGAATTTGAAAAGCAGGACGGAGACAACAGCGAAATATTAGCCGTTAAACGAATTGCAGGCGACAACGATACCAAAACCGGTTCCCGTAAAAAACCGGGAGCAACCAAAGTGCTTAATCAACTGTTAAGTACCGACTTTTTCAAAACGCCGCAATCCATCTCAAGCATTGCCGAATACTGCAAAGCGCATTTTGATTCTGATTTTAAAACTTCAGAACTATCAGGGATACTTTTAAAGCTATCTAACGAACACAAGCTGAAACGACAACGTAACGACGAAAATAACCGGTTTGAGTATGTAAGCGTTGATTAACGCTTACCTCAAATCAAATAAACTGTTAACGCCTAATATTCTTCGCGTGGTAAAACCCTCTGCGTAGGTTACGCCAATAATTTTACCAAACTCGCGCGCCCTGCCTTCAATACCCTCAATAAAGCCAGGCGATGAAATATAGGTTTGCGGTTCTTCTTCCCACTCGGGGTTGAAAAATTGCGACCCAAATGCTTTTATGCTCTCTACTTTTTTATCCCAGTGATCTGTAACATCTACTATTATATCGGGTTTGATGTACTCATCCTGTATAAAGCTGAGAAGAATATTTGCGCGCCATGGTTCCTGCAGCACGCCGTTATCATAGGTTTCTATCTTACGCAACCCTGATAAAAAAGCGGCAGTATCTATCAATTGATGGGCACGGCCATGATCAGGATGCCTGTCGTGCTTTGCATTTCCAATTATTATTTCGGGTTGATACTTACGTATGGCTTGTATAACTTTTAACTGATACTCCTGTGTATTAGTGAAGAAACCATCAGGTATGGCCAGATTATCTCTAACCGAAAGGCCTAATATCTCAGCAGACTTTGCAGCTTCTGCATCGCGTATCTCAGCAGAACCACGGGTGCCTAATTCGCCTCGGGTAAGGTCAACAATCCCTGCTTTTTTGCCTTCGGCTATGTGTTTAAGTAAAGTACCTGCACAGCCCAGTTCTGCATCATCCGGGTGCACCGATAGTACCAGTATATCTAATTTCATGGTAGATGTATGTTAAATTTCGTTGAGTAGACGGCTTATCCGTTTTTTAATTTTTGATGAAGTTGGTTTGGTGAACGGGTAAAAAAAGTCAACCACATAACCATGCCTGTCTATTAAGAACTTATGAAAATTCCACCGGGGCTTGGATGATAGCTTGCCGTTTTGCTTTTTATCTGCCAGAAATTGGTAGAGCGGATGCGCATACGGCCCTCTTACCCTGATCTTATCAAACGTATGAAAGTTGGCACCGTAATTCTCACAAAACTGAATGATGCCCTCACCTTCTAACGGCTCTTGTCCGCCGAAATCATTTGAAGGGAAAGCCAGAATTTCAAAATCCAAGCCCTCAAATTCTTTCTTTAATTCAACAAGGTCTTCCATTTGTGGCGTTAAACCACATTGCGAAGCAGTATTTACTATTAAAAGTACTTTATTTTGGTAAGCGCTGAGGCTTTTTTCCAGTCCGTTTAACAAGGGTACGTTAAACCGGTAAATGGTATTGTCAGTCATTATTTAGTATCTGTACGAATCGTATCCTGCCTGCTGCAGTATATACTCTATATCGCGTTCCTCGTCTCTGTCGTATTCTTTCTTCAGGTTGTGCCCAAAAATACGGGCGGCTGATTGTAGTAAAAAGGCATTGAACCCACCCTTTAGCTCCTTAACCAGGTCAAATGTTGTATTATTTGTTTCTCGGTCAATCAATTTGATCAGTATCTCACCTTGAGTAACGGTCAAATTTTCAATTTCGCGTTTAAACATGTCTTTTATTTGCGTCTCACATGCTTTAACCAGGGCTTTCTGCTTTTTCTTGTCACCGGTCATCGCTAAATCGCGTTCCAGTTGTCTGTAACGCTCACCTGCAAAATGTGCGTAAGGTATTACTTTGTAAACATTGTATTTCAAACGGCGGTAAGCATCTCTGTCGGCCTGCGTTCTAAAAATACGCATGTCAACAATATCAACTTCAGGAGCAACTATCCACGGAATGCGTTCACCCTCATACTCAATTGAGTAGGTCTTGATAGTGTCATTTTTACCAACGGCAGGAGATGGAACAGTCTTATTCTGCGCTAAAACAGCACAACTGAGGCAGCAGCAAAGTAGTATAAGACCAATAAATTTCATATTTTTACCTATAAACAAAATTAAAGCATTTTTTTTGTCTATTGTATAAAGTAAGGCAAATAAATTATTTGTTACAAGGCCATTATAATAAAATCAATACCCGGAATATGAAAGAGTTAGTGATAGATATTGAAGCAGAGAAAACCGAGATATTGAAAAGATATCGCGCATTGCTGCGCGCCAGTAAGTCTACCTTGCAAAAAGGCGATAAACGCATGATACGCAAGGCTTTTGATATGGCGCTTGAAAGCCATAAAGATATGCGCCGCAAAAGCGGCGAGCCTTATATATATCACCCTATTGCAGTTGCCCAGATAGCCGCTGAAGAGATTGGCCTTGGCACAACATCAATTGTATGCGCTTTATTGCATGATGTTGTTGAGGATACAGATATTACGCTTGATGAGATTGAAAACGAGTTTGGTAAAAAGGTAGCCAAAATTATTGACGGCCTCACCAAAATATCGGGCGTTTTTGATACCAATAGCAGCCTGCAGGCGGAGAACTTCCGTAAGATGCTGCTTACGCTGGCAGATGATGTGCGGGTGATCCTTATTAAACTGGCCGACAGGTTGCACAATATGCGTACCATGGAGTTTATGCCGCGGGATAAGCAGCTAAAACTATCATCAGAGACCATTTATCTGTATGCTCCGCTGGCACACCGTTTGGGTTTATATGCTATAAAATCTGAACTGGAAGACCTTTCCATGAAATACATGGAGCGCGAAACCTATCAGTTTATTAAAAACAAGCTTAACGAAAAAAAGGCCGAACGCGAAAAATTTATTAAGGACTTTATTGAGCCGGTAAATAAGATGCTGGAAAGTCAGGGCCTGCATGGTGATGTTTTTGGCAGACCAAAGTCTATCCATTCTATATGGAATAAGATGAAGAAAAAGGCGGTTCCATTTGAAGAAGTGTATGACCTTTTTGCCATCAGGATCATCTTAGACAGTGCGCCCGAACATGAAAAAGCCGACTGCTGGAAGGCGTATTCCATTATAACAGACTTGTACAGGCCGAATCCCGACAGGTTACGCGATTGGATATCATCGCCTAAGGCAAATGGTTATGAATCATTACACACTACTGTAATGGGCCCACGCGGACAGTGGGTGGAGGTTCAAATACGCACTAAGCGCATGAATGAAATTGCCGAGAAAGGCTTTGCTGCGCATTGGAAATACAAAGAAGCTTCAACAGACAGCGGGCTTGACCAATGGGTGAGCAAAGTGCGCGAGATGCTTAAGAATCCGGATGCTAATGCGCTGGAATTTTTGGACGACTTTAAAATGAACCTTTTCTCTGATGAAATATTCATTTTTACGCCCAAAGGCGCCTTAATTCAGCTTCCATTAAATGCTACCGCTCTTGATTTTGCTTTTGAGATACATACCGATGTAGGGGCCAGTTGTATAGGCGCCAAAGTGAATCATAAGCTGGTTCCATTAAGCTATAAGTTGCAAAACGGCGACCAGGTAGAGATTATCACTTCCAACAAACAGGTACCGAAGGAAGATTGGCTGAACTTTGTAGTTACTGCTAAAGCGAAGTCGAAAATCAAATCGGCGTTAAAAGAAGAAAAACGTAAAGTTGCAGAAGATGGCAAAGAGATTTTAGAGCGAAAAATGAAAACGCTCAAAATAACTTACAACTCTGAGAACCTGCATAAACTGAGTTTTTACTTTAAATTGTTATCAACGCAGGATCTGTTTTTCAATGTAGCAAAAGGCCTGATCGACATCAAAGACCTGCGCGAATATCAGCAATCTGAAAAAGTAGTTGAGAACAAACCGCAGGAAAAAATAGATACTGAACAAGTACATAACTTACTTAAAAACATAAAAGCCAAAGACAGTGACATGCTGCTTATTGGCGAGGATATGCAGAAGATAGACTACAAGTTAGCTGCCTGCTGCAATCCTATTCCCGGCGATGACGTTTTTGGCTTTATAACGGTAAGCGATGGCATAAAAATACACCGAACCAACTGCCCTAACGCGGCTAAGCTAATGGCAAACTATGGCTACCGCATTGTAAAAGCACGTTGGACCAATCAACAGGAACTGGCATTCTTAACCGGCTTGCGTATAACCGGCATTGATGATGTGGGTTTGATCAACAAGATCACCACCGTTATATCAAACGACTTTAAAGTGAATATGCGCTCCATAACCGTTGACAGTGATAACGGAATTTTTGAAGGTTCTATAATGGTTTATGTTAATGATACTGAACATTTGGACAACCTCATAAAAAGGCTAAAACTGGTTAGCGGTGTTACTACGGTTAGTAGGTTCGATACCGCCATTGAGAAAGCATCTTGAGAAAGAAACAAGAGTTAAGAAACAAGAATTAGGATTGTTGTAGGCTATAAATGCAATCGCATCCTCTTAATTCTTGCTTCTTAACTCTTGTATCTAATAAAAATAATAACTTTGCCTTTTAATAAAACACTATGCCCCAACAGGAAACCATAGCAATGGTGAAAAAAATTTTTGAGGCTTACCTTGAAAATAAAAGTTTGCGTAAAACGCCTGAGCGCTTTGCTATTTTAGAAGAGATATACTCGCGTAATGATCACTTTGATGTGGAATCGCTGTATATCCATATGAAAAATAAGAAGTATCGCGTTAGCCGCGCTACTGTATACAATACGTTAGAGTTATTGGTGTCATGCGACTTGGTTACCAAACATCAGTTCGGTAAAAACATGGCGCAGTTTGAAAAATCATACGGCTACCGCCAGCACGATCACATAATTTGTATAGATTGTGGAAAAGTGGTTGAATTTTGCGATCCGCGCATTCAGCAAATACAAAGTATGATGGGCGACCTGCTTAAATTTGAGATCAAACACCACTCTTTAAATCTTTATGGAAATTGTGTGAAATTAAGAGAAGGTTTCTGTGACAGAAAAAATTAACTTTGCGACCTTTAATATAACACTATAATTTCATAATGGCTGTTGACGTATTATTAGGCCTCCAGTGGGGCGACGAAGGAAAAGGAAAAATTGTTGACGTTTTAAGCGCCGGTTACGATTTGATTGCCCGTTTTCAGGGTGGCCCAAATGCCGGACATACTTTAGAATTTGACGGCAAAAAGTTTGTACTGAATACCATTCCTTCAGGTATATTTTTTGAAAACACACTTAACCTTATTGGTAACGGTGTTGTAATAGATCCTATCACCCTAAAAAGGGAATTAGATAAATTAAAAGATGCAGGCCACGACCTGTTAGCTAAAAAGAATTTGGTTATCGCTAAAAAAGCGCATCTTATATTACCAACTCACCAATTGCTTGATGCCGCTAACGAAAAGCGTATGGGCGATGGCAAAATTGGTTCAACATTAAAAGGCATAGGTCCTACTTATATGGACAAGACCGGCCGTAATGGTTTACGTATTGGTGATATTACGTTACCTGATTTTAAAGAGCGTTACCAAAAGCTGGTTGACAAGCATACATCTATGCTGCAATCATTATATGGCGAAGTTGCTGATTTCAGTGAGCGTGAACAAGCTTTCTTTGAAGCAGTTGAATTGATCAAACAATTCCCGCTTGTTGACTCAGAGCATTTAGTTAACGGATACATCAAAGAAGGCAAAAAAGTATTGGCAGAGGGGGCACAAGGCGCTATGTTGGATATTGATTTTGGTTCGTACCCATTTGTAACCTCGTCAAACACTACTGCTGCCGGTGCCTGTACCGGTTTAGGTATCGCACCGTCAACTATTGGCGATGTGATTGGTATTTTTAAAGCTTATTGCACCCGCGTTGGTGGAGGCCCTTTCCCTACTGAATTGAATGACGAAACAGGCGAAGAACTTCGCCGGATTGGTCATGAATTTGGAGCAACAACCGGCAGGCCACGCCGTACCGGCTGGATAGACCTGCCTGCGTTGAAATATGCTATTATGTTGAATGGTGTTACCCAAATGGTAATGACCAAGGCAGATGTACTGAGTGGTTTTGACAAGATCTACGCATGCACTCACTACAATTACCTGGGCGAGAAAATTGATTACATGCCTTATGATATTTGTTCTGTTGATGCAGAGCCTGTGTTACAGGAAATTGATGGCTGGAACGAAGATTTGACCGGCATTACCGAATTATCAGAAATTCCTGAAAAGCTGCAATCATACATCAACTACCTGGAAGAACAGTTAGGTGTTCCAATTAAATACTTATCTGTAGGACCGGACAGGAAGCAGACGCTAACATTACAATAATAAAAAGCCTCCTTTTCGGGAGGCTTTCTTATTTTTACACAGTGGTAAAGCTGTTAACCGATACCGTAACTTTTAAACATAAAGCGCTACAATGGGCCGCAACTTTTGATGTAGCCTGCTACCTCGACTCCAATAATTTTAAAGACGCTTACAGTAAATTCGATTTGTTAATAGCCGCGGGCGCTAAAGATCAGTTAACCGCCAATGCAGGGTCGGCTTTTGAACAGTTGGCAACGTTCCGTGAAGCTCACCCGGGCTGGATCACAGGCTTTTTTAGTTACGATCTTAAAAATGAAGTGGAGGATGTATTTTCTGCTAATCCCGACCAGATTGAATTACCTGATCTGCACTTCTTTGCTCCTTTGCATTTGATAATGGTTAGAGGCAATGAGGTTGAAATATTATCAGATAATGCTGACCATATATTGATTGCCATTGAGCAGCAAATTGAGATAAAGCCGCCTGCTGGACAGATAAGCCTTAACCAGCGTTTTAGTAAACAACAGTATATTGATACTGCCAACAAAATAAAAGAACATATTACCCGCGGCGACATTTATGTAACCAATTTTTGCCAGGAATTTTACGCTGAGGAAGTTAAGATTGACCCGGCAGCTGTATTTGCTGAACTTAACAGAACATCGCCAAAACCATTTGCTGCATTTTACAAGTGGCATAACACCTATGCTTTATGCGCATCGCCGGAGCGTTTTTTAGCGAAACGTGACAACAAACTCATCTCTCAACCCATCAAGGGTACAGCGCCAAGAGGCAAGAACGCAGAAGAAGATGAAGCTTTAAAGCATACTTTACGCAACCACACCAAAGAACAGCAGGAAAATGTAATGATTGTTGACCTGGTGCGAAATGATCTTACCAGATCGGCCAAGCAGGGCACTGTAAAAACGAAAGAACTGTTTGGCATTTACAGCTTCCAACAGGTGCATCAAATGATATCAACGGTGGTTTGCGAACTTGACCCTGCGGTATCTGCGGTTGAGGCTGTACGTAACACCTTCCCAATGGGTAGCATGACCGGTGCACCTAAAATACGCGCCATGCAGTTGATGGAGCAATACGAACGCACCGAACGAGGATTGTACTCGGGCGCTATAGGCTATTTTAGTCCGGATAATGATTTTGACTTTAATGTAGTGATACGCACGTTGCTTTACAATGCCGATTCGGGCTATTTATCTTTTCAAGCAGGCAGCGCTATTACTTATCATGCGGATGCAAAACAGGAATATCAGGAATGTTTATTAAAAGCTAAAGCTGTTTTAGAGGTTTTGGGGAATGACTAAAGTGCATCATACCCTTATCTTCTCACCCATTCTCACCCCAATAGCAGAGCCATTGGCAAAAAACGCAGAATAAGGCTGAACGGTTAAATAAGGCACAAAAGCGTCACCATACAAAGCGGCTACATCGGCATCAAAAACCTGGTCAATAACCTGGCGGGTTTGCCAGCTAACATGCTCCACCTGATACTGCATGGTAGTTTTCTCATCCCAGATGTTGTAGCCCCAATAATGTTCCAAAATGAATTCCTCGGCACTACCCGATTCAATATCGTTTACTTCATTTGCTATCGTAGCTCCGAGTTTATTCCACCGTCCGTTCAACTTCCACTCGTATAAATATTGGGCAGAATTATTAACCGTTGGTGTAATGGAATGGCGCATAGGTAAGGCGCGGTAGTGTTCGCGATATAAATTATTGGCTATTATGGCAATGGCAGGTTTAGGAACTATTTCGCTAATAAAAACTGCACCCCGCTTCCAAACATTTCCGTCAAAATAGCGCACATAAAAGCGAAGATTAACTTCTTCAAAATTGGTATGCATTGGCCAACGTACGCCCAGCACACGGGTGTCATGGAATAAAAAACCCACCATGCTTACCAAAGCTTTGCCCTGCCACAAGTCGAGCTCTGTTCCGGCAGGGATATAGGGCTTTAAAACTTCGGCATCAACCTCATAATTCAGCATGAGTAAGTTGAGCCAGTTGGCTGTAAGGAACGTTTTTGCAGGCATGTAAAATAAAAATAGAACTGTTGAATCTAAGGACTTAAAGCCTGATCAGATTGGCCATAGTGCTTTTTGTAGCAGGCTTTCCCTCCACCTTAGCGGTAGGTTCCGCAAAGAAATAATGTGTAACCAGTTTATCCATCAACACCAGCGAAGCGATGATCAGCGCAACACCTGCCACCTGGTTTAAACGGTGTACCAGCTTAGCAGATACTTTAGCCCTTAATTTATTAGCATAGAATGCCTTGGTAGTGTCTAAACCAAATTGCACAATTAAAACCGTTAAAAACATTACCGCTATTTTAACTGTACGGTTAGTATCGTCAGCTCGGTAAATGGTGCTTGCTGTACCTATAACGGTTATCCAATGGAACAACAGCGTAGGGTTAAAAATGCACATCAGGAAGCCTTTTAAAAAGTATCCGTAGCGCTTAATACCTGTGGGCTGGTCGTTATTATAGTTGAGTTTTACCTTTTTAATGATGTAGCGCACACCTACCACAAATAATATAATACTGCCTACTACACCGGCAATAGTTTTGGTTTGAGTGGAGACATCGAATAATTGTGAGCCGAACAAAATGGCTCCTACAAACACAATATCACTGCATACCACACCCAGAGCCATGTATATGCCTGCGTGAAAACCACGCTCAATACTGGTTTTAATCAATGCAAAAAAAACCGGGCCGGTTAAAAACGTCAACACAATTCCAATCCCAATCCCCGAAATAACAGCCTCTATCATTTAAAAGTAGCCTTAGGTTCTATTTTGAAGTATGCGAATATCATGGTTATATCATAAACAACCAAACTTAAATAACACTTGTGCGCCAACTAATATCTGTAATATTAAAAATGGTACTGTTATTTAACAAAAATGGCTTATGTTAGTGTTTAAAACCCTTGATAATTATTAAGCAATATGGAGCAAAACGGGTCAAGAAATTACAGATCGGCGTTGTTTACGGTGATAACCGTATACTTTTTTTGGGGGTTTCTGGCAGCCTCAAACGGCATATTTATTCCATTTTGCAAAGAGCATTTCAGCTTAACACAGTTTCAATCGCAATTAATTGACTTTACTTTTTATGGTGGATATTTTATAGGATCGCTAATTTTATACTTTGCATCGCAGGCCAGCAAGGTTGATATTTTAAATAAACTGGGTTACAAAAATGGTATTATCGTGGGCTTGCTCATTTCAGCTGTTGGTGCGTTGGCCATGGTGCCATCGGTTAACACGGGGTCATTTGGGCTCATCCTTTTATCGTTCTTTATCATCGCACTTGGATTTTCCTTACAACAAACAGCTGCAAATCCATTCGTAATTGCATTAGGGCCGCCATCAACCGGTGCCACACGCTTAAACTTGGCCGGCAGCCTGAATAATATTGGCGGTATCACAGGTCCATTAACAGTTAAGCTTTTACTATTCGGAACAGCGGTTTCAGCCATAGCTGCGGCGGATGTAAAGATCTCGTCCATAAACACGCTATATTATATACTCGCAGCTTTATTTATAGGTGTGGCTATCTTTTTTAAGGTTTCCGACCTGCCCGTTGTAACAAGCGACCAGAAAATTGAGCCGAGTAATAGGGTAAATTTACCCTTGCTGATATTACTGGTTGCCTTTTTGATGATATTGGCAGCTGATCCGCTCAGCAACGCGTTAGGCTTACCGAGCGAATACCCGGTGTATGCATCGTTGTTAATTATTTTAGGCACGCTTATCAGAGCTATTTCTGCATCGGCGAAAGATAAAACCGGTTGGGGTGCCATGCAATATCCGCAGCTCATATTAGGAATGATAGGCATATTTACCTACGTGGGTACTGAAGTTACCATTCAAAGTAATTTAGGTTCGTTGCTTCATACGCCCGAATTTGGCGGCTTTACCGAATCGCAGGTGGCAACATTTATCTCCCTGTATTGGGGCAGCTTGATGATAGGCAGGTTCACCGGAGCAATAGATAGCTTTGATCTGTCAAAACAAACTAAAAATATATTAACTGCTATTGTGCCTTTTATGGCTTTTGCCCTTGTACTTGTAGTAAATGGCAGTTTAGGCGAAGACGTAAGCAACCTGTACATATACGCCATAAGTGTGGCTATATTGGTTGTAGCATTTTACATTGGTCAGCAAAAGCCAACGCGTACCTGTATGGTGATGGGTTTGTTAGGCGTGGCTTTTATGTTGGCAGGCTTGTTAACAACCGGTACCTTTGCCACGTTTGCTTTCATTAGTGGGGGCTTATGCTGCTCTATTATGTGGCCGTCCATCTTCTCGCTGGCACTTACGGGCTTGGGTAAATATACCAGTCAGGGTTCTGCGTTTTTGATCATGATGATTTTGGGCGGTGCCATTATTCCTCCGCTCCAAGGCAAAATAGCCGACAGCAGCAACAACGTTATCCCCGGCATGAGTGGCCTGCACTTCTCCTACATTGTTCCAGCTTTAGGTTTTGCTTACATTGCATTCTATGCCTGGAAGGTTGGTATTGAATTAAGAAAGCAAGGCATAGACCTCGACAACATGGAAGTTAAAGGTGGTCATTAAAAATTGATAACTTTACATGCAACTATGAAACCAAGTTTTGACCACATATTTATGAAACTGGCTACAGATCTGGCCCTGCGTTCGCATTGCGTAAAGGCACAGGTTGGGGCGGTTTTGGCACGCGATACCCGTATTATTTCCATAGGTTATAACGGACCACCGGCTGGTACCCATAACTGCGACGAAGAATGGCCGGTTGATGGTTGCCCGCGCGACTCAAAAGGCAGTTGCTCACTTGCTTTACATGCGGAACAGAACGCTATTTTATATGCGGTGAAGAATGGCGCCAAATTAGAGGGAGCCACATTGTATACAACCCTGTCGCCATGTATAGCGTGCGCCAGATTGATTTTCTCAGCCGGAATAAAACAAGTTTATTTCAGTAAATCATACGCGCAATACAAAGGTTTGGCCAGCGATGAGGGAGTTGACTTTTTAAACCGTTTTGGTGTGCCGACCATGAAGCTGGAAGAAGAAGAAATACTACCATCTATATAAAAGAACAAAGCAATCACTGAAGAAAAGCATAGTTGCTTATTGCTTCAGAGATTGCTTCGTACCTCGCAATGACGGTGGGTTGATGTTTTTGTTCTTAGCTTACAATAGCTTTAGCTTTCTCCAACACCCTGTCCAGTCCGCTGGTATCTTTACCACCTGCTGTTGCAAAGAACGGCTGACCGCCACCTCCGCCCTGAATTTCTTTAGCCAGGTCGCGTACTATCTTGCCTGCATCCAGTCCTTTTTCTTTAACCAGATTCTCAGCTATCATAACGGTGATGCCGGGTTTACCGTCGGTATTGGTTACCAATACCAGGAACAAGTCTGACACGATATCTTTTAACTGGTAAGCCAGATTTTTGACCGCATCGGCTCCGGGTAGATCTACCTTTTGAGCGATGAAGTTGATACCGTTGATGTTCTCTGCTTTTTGAGCCAGTTCATCTTTCAAGCCCGCTGATTTCTCCAATATGCTTTTTTCAATTTCCTTTTTAAGGCGATTGTTCTCTTCTAACAAACTCTCAACGCTTTTGCTGATGTCTTTAGGGTTTTTCAACAACTCTTTCAAGTCATTCAATAACTTGCTTTGGTTGATGATAAACTGCTCGGCAGCTATACCGGTAATGGCCTCAATACGGCGTACGCCTGCTGCAACAGCGCTTTCTGATATAATTTTAAAGTAACCAATTGCACCGGTAGCCTGTACGTGCGTACCGCCGCAAAGCTCTTTACTAAAGGTCTCGTCGAATGTGATCACACGTACATGATCACCATATTTTTCACCGAACAGGGCGGTTACGCCGCTGCTGATGGCGATATCATAAGGCACATTGCGCTCTTCTTTAAGCGCTATGTTCTCGCGTATTTTTTGATTAACAATGGCTTCTATTTGTGCCAGCTCCTCATCGGTTACCTTAGCAAAATGCGAAAAGTCAAAACGCAGGTACTCGGCATTCACCAATGAACCTTTTTGGTTTACGTGCGTGCCTAAAACCTGTTTCATGGCGGCATGCAGCAAGTGTGTAGCCGAGTGGTTGTTCATGATGCTGGTGCGCAGTCCTTTTTCAACAATAGCGGTAAGCGCATCGTCAATATCTTCGGGCAGTTTATCTACGTAGTGAACTATTAAGCCGTTCTCTTTTTTGGTATCGGTTACGTACACTACCTCACCATCAGGGAAAACCAGCTCGCCTTTATCTCCTACCTGACCACCGCTTTCAGCGTAAAAAGGTGTTTTATCCAGTACTATCTGGTATTGATCTTTACCCTTTGCGGTTACCTTGCGGTACTTTACAATATGGGCAATGGTTTCGGTTTCATCATAGCCGGTAAACTCAACGGAATCATCTTCCTTTAAAACAACCCAATCACCGGTGTCAACAGCTGAAGCTGCGCGCGAGCGGGCTTTTTGTTGTTGAAGAGCAGCATTGAATCCTTCAATGTCAACAGTCCAACCAATTTCACGAGCCATTAACTCAGTTAAATCAATAGGAAATCCGTACGTATCTGATAACTCAAAAGCAAAACTTCCCTTAAGCTCGTTTCTTAATGTTTGAAAAACGTCAGCATCGTGATATACTACGGCAGAGTTCTGCCCCCTGCTGTATGAGGTAAACTCTACAAATTTCTTAATCCCTTGTTCTAAGGTTCTCAAGAAAGCATTTTCCTCTTCCAAAACCACCTTCTGCACAAAATCTTTCTGGTTCCATAACTCATCAAACACACCTTTAAACTGCTCGGCCAGCAAAGGCACCAATTGATTAATGAAAGGCTCTTTAAAGCCTAAGTTCTGGTATGAATACCTTACCGCCCTACGTAATATTCTGCGGATAACATAGCCTGCTTTGTTGTTGGATGGCAACTGACCATCGGCAATGGCAAAGCTAACGGCACGTATATGGTCGGCCAGTACGCGCATGGCTACGGCTGTGCCCCAATCGGCATCACCCGGCTCAGCAGCGGCATTATATTTTATTCCCGATTTTTGGGCAATGAATTCAATTATCGGTGTAAATACATCAGTATCATAGTTTGAGCTTTTGCCTTGCAGCACACGCACCAAACGCTCAAAGCCCATACCTGTATCTACGTGCTGAGCTGGTAACTCCTGCAATGAACCATCTTTTAAACGGTTAAACTGCATAAATACGTTGTTCCATATCTCAATAACCTGCGGATCATCGGCATTAACTAATGTGGCACCGTCAACCTTTGCGCGCTCTTCGTCGTTGCGATTATCGTAATGTATTTCAGAGCACGGACCACACGGACCGGTCTCGCCCATTTCCCAAAAGTTATCCTTTTTATTACCTAATAGAATATGGCTTTCGGGTACACCCTGCGCTTTCCAAAAATCGAATGCTTCCTGGTCTTTAGGCAGGTTTTGCTTGTCGTCGCCTTCAAAAATGGTAACGTACAGGCGGTCTTTATCTATGCCGTAAACCTCGGTCAGCAATTCCCAGCTCCACTCAATGGCTTCCTTTTTAAAGTAGTCGCCAAAGCTCCAGTTGCCCAGCATTTCAAACATGGTATGGTGGTAGGTATCAATACCCACTTCCTCCAGGTCGTTATGCTTGCCCGATACACGTAAACAACGCTGCGTATCAGCCACGCGCGGCGATTTGGCGGGTGCCTCGCCTAAAAATATGTCCTTAAACTGGTTCATACCGGCATTGGTGAACATCAGCGTAGGGTCGTTTTTAACAACTATAGGGGCAGATGGAACAATGGTGTGCCCTTTTGAGGCAAAAAAATCAAGAAAAGCCTTGCGTATCTCGTTAGCGGTCATTACAAATTCTATTATAGTTTTGTACTATACAATGGATGCAAAAGTGTGAAAATTTGACGTTATTTTACACCCTTTTTATAAGTAATATCGAACACCGGATATCGAATTTTGAATAATGAAGTATTAATATCTTAGCTGTTTTAGCTATTAACGGCAGGTGTCTCGCTTGTGTCTCGCTTGTCTCACTTGTCTCGCAACAAGACAGACAGGACAGCAAGACAGCAATGCTCCATCAAATTATAAAGTGTCTTGCTGTGTCTCGCTTGTCTCGCAACAAGACAGACAGGACAGCAAGACAGCAATGCTCCGTCAAATTATAAAGTGTCTTGCTGTGTCTCGCTTGTCTCGCAACAAGACAGGCAAGACAGACAGGACAGCAATGCTCCATCAAATTATAAAGTGTCTTGTTGTGTCTCGCTTGTCTCATTTGTCTCGCAACAAGACAGGCAAGACAGACAGGACAGCAATGCTCCACAAATACGGCACTGAGCAGATATTGGTACTATCAAATGTGTTAATTTTAAAGAATGATACAGTGACAATAATATGAGACAAAGAGAAATAAAATACTATAAGTAATTATTTATCAATATATTAATTAATAATATATTCATTACATTAATTTCATGATATAAGAATTTACACTACCTGATACCACTAAATGTTCAATATTGATACAATAACTGTCTGTCTTGTTGTCTGATGACAAGACAGACAAGACACAACAAGACAAGCAACCGATATTGAACTAAACTGTCGGCCTACTTATACTGTCTTGTAGTGTCCGCACTGTCTTGCTTGTCCTTATCCACAACAAGACAGACAAGACAGCAATGCTCCATCAAAATTATAAAGTGTTTTGTTGTGTCTCGCTTGTCTCGCAACAAGACAGGCAAGACAGCAATGTTCCGTCAAATTATAAAGTGTCTTGTTGTGTCTCGCTTGTCTCACTTGTCTCGGAACAAGACAGGCAAGACAGACAGGACAGCAATGCTCCATCAAATTATAAAGTGTCTTGTTGTGTCTCGCTTGTCTCGCAACAAGACAGGCAAGACAGACAAAGTGGAGAGGGGCTGGGGGGAGTCGACTGGTATTTTACTCACCCGACCTCGCTGCGCTGGTCTGCCCTCTCTTCACCTGCGGTGGAAAGAGGGCGGTTTTGAACCCCAACATTTTAACTCTCCCCTCTTTGCGAAGCAGAGAGGGGCCGGGGGGGGTGAGCAAACAGCGGTTAATAATTTATGCCGATATTTACCGCTATGCAAGCCATCATTATAACCCAACCCGGTGCACCCGAAGTTTTACAGGTTGCTGAGCGACCAATACCTGTTTATGCTGATACCGAAGTACTGGTAAAGGTTGCCGCGGCGGGCATAAACCGTCCGGATGTATTTCAGCGGAAAGGCAACTATCCACCTCCTGCGGGTGCACCTGCGGATATACCCGGACTGGAAATTGCGGGCACCATTACAGCCGTTGGCAGCGCAGTTACCCGCTGGAAGGTAGGCGATGAGGTTTGCGCTTTAATTGCAGGCGGTGGTTATGCCGAATACTGCAACGTACCCCAAGGGCAATGCCTGCCTGTACCCAACGGCATGAGCATGATTGAAGCGGCCTCATTACCCGAAACCTTTTTTACCGTGTGGGCCAATGTTTTTTATGCGGATGTATTAAAGGCCGGCGATAGCTTGTTGGTGCATGGCGGTGCAGGGGGTATTGGCAGCGCGGCCATTCAGATAGCCAATGGGTTGGGATTAACCGTTTATACCACGGCATGTTCGGCAGATAAATGTGCTTTTTGTGAGCAATTCGGTGCGGACAAGGCCATCAATTATAAAACCGAAAACTTTGCAGAGGTTATAAAACAACTCACCAACGGCAAGGGTGTAAATTGGATATTAGACAGTATTGGCGGCGATTATACATTACCCAACTTACAATCGCTTGCTGAAGATGGGCGATTAGCCATTATCAATGCGGTAAATGGAAAAAATGCCGGGGTTGATCTATCCTTAATTATGCGCAAGCGTTTGGTTATAACAGGCTCTACCTTGCGCCCACGATCTGTTGAATTTAAAGCTGAAATTGCCCGCCAGTTAGAAGAAAAGGTATGGCCACATTTAGCATCTGGTAAAATAAAACCGGTTATTTTTAAAACGTTTCCTGCCGCGCAAGCTGCCCAGGCGCATCAACTAATGGAAGATAGCGTGCATATGGGCAAGATAGTGTTGGTGTTTTGAAGACGTTATTTTCCGTCTTAAACTTCTTCCAATTTTTACTTTCCACTAACATTTGCAAATGTACCTTTGCCGTATTAATCATTTGATTAATTTTGCAATCGCAACAAACAACATTGCTTATGTGTTTGTTGATTATTACACATAATAATACCTTTGCCGCCGTTAATGGATATACAAAGTAGTCAAGCCCCAGCAGTAAAAAAACCGCAAAGTAAGTTCCGTAAAAGGTTATTTGACTTTTTTGCCTCGCTGTATGATATCCATAAATTTATCATTCGCTTCTTTAAAGAGGCCTTTGTACCCCCTTTTGAATTTAAAGAAATAGTACGCCAATGCTACGAGGTGGGTGTGCGGTCATTTACGCTAATATCGCTTACCGGCTTTATTGTAGGTTTGATCTTCACCAAACAATCTCGTCCGTCTTTAGAAGTATTTGGAGCGAGTTCATGGTTACCTTCACTGGTATCTATCGCCATAATGCGTGCTTTGGCCCCTTTGGTAACCGCGCTTATTGCTGCCGGTAAAGTAGGCTCAAGTATTGGCGCCGAGTTAGGTTCTATGCGCGTAACCGAGCAGATTGATGCCATGGAGGTATCGGGTACCAATCCGTTTAAATTTTTGGTATGCACACGCGTAATAGCAACTACCCTTACCATACCCATTTTAGCCACCTATACCGGACTAATAGCCATGCTGGGCGGTTATATTAACGTAGCCGTAAACGAGGGTACCAGCTTTACCACCTTTATACAAGAGTTTTTTGATCCGTTAAGCTTTATTGACTTTAACTCATCGCTTATTAAATCAATTGTATTTGGTTTTACCATTGGTATTGTTGGCAGCTACCAGGGCTACAACTCTAATAAAGGTACAGAGGGTGTAGGTAAAGCGGCTAACGGCGCGGTTGTTACCGCCATGTTTTTAGTTTTTATTGAAGAAATTGTTATTGTACAGATGACCAGTTGGTTCCGTTAAGATATGAACAAGGCAAACGTACCTATTGATAAAAGCAACGCGGTTATTCGCATAAAAGGGTTAAAAAAATCTTTTGGCGATTACCACGTTTTGCGCGGTATTGATCTTGATCTTTATCAGGGAGAGAATCTGGTGGTGCTGGGCCGCTCGGGTACAGGTAAATCAGTATTGATAAAAATTATATCGGGACTGCTTAAGTTAGATGAAGGGCAAGTTGATGTATTGGGTCATGACATTAATAACATTACCGAACGTGAGCTACGCGAGCTACGTGTACGAATAGGTTTCTCTTTTCAAAATAGCGCCTTGTATGATAGTATGACGGTGCGCAAAAACCTCGAGTTCCCGTTAGTACGCAACAAGCGCAACCTTACCAAGGGCGAAGTAAATACTGCGGTTGAAACGGTGTTAGATGCGGTGGGCTTATCGCAAACCATTAATCAGATGCCATCAGAGCTTTCGGGCGGTCAGCGTAAACGTATAGGCATTGCCCGTACGCTAATACTTAACCCGGAAATAATGTTATATGATGAGCCAACAGCAGGCCTCGACCCTATTACTTGTATCGAGATCAATGAGTTGATCAACGAGGTTCAGGAGCGCTATAACACGTCATCCATCATCATAACGCACGATTTAACCTGCGCCAAACAAACCGGCGACCGTATTGCCATGTTGTTAGACGGGCAGTTTCAGCGCCAGGGTACTTTTGATGAGGTTTTTGACACAAACGACGAACGGGTTAAACCGTTTTTTGATTACAATTTTATAAAGTAGATTTAAATAAGAAATTATATGGAAGCATCAGAAAATAAACGTTCAATTATAGTGGGCATATTCCTGGCCGTAGGGTTGGTAGTGTTCATGCTGGGCGTTTTTGTACTGGGTAGCCAATCAAAAAGTTTTTCAAAAAGCGTACACATCAGCGCTGTTTTTGAAGACGTAGCCGGATTGAAAAAAGGCAATAGTGTTTGGTTTTCGGGCGTTAAGGTGGGCAGCATCAGTAAAATAGAGTTTATTGGGGCCGGTCAGGTTGATGTTGCCATGAACATTGACGAGGCCAGTCAGCCCTACATTCACCGTAACGCTGGTGTTCACATTGGCTCTGACGGTTTAATTGGTAACAAAATTATTGTTATCGACGGCGGTACGCCCCAGGCACCAGTTATTCAGGAAGGCGACGTTTTACAAGCTGAAAAAATGACCTCTACTGATGAGATCATGAAAACGCTGCAACAAAACAACCAAAACCTGTTATCTATAACAGGCGATTTTAAATTACTAAGCCGCAAAATATTACAGGGTAAAGGAACGGTAGGCACCCTAATGGCTGATAGCATGATGGCTATTCAGCTACGTAATGCCATGCGTAATCTTGAATCGGCTACTGGTAGTGCTGCACGTATGGCTGTTCAGTTAGACAGGTTCAGCAAAACCATGAACACCAAAGGCGGTTTGGCAGACAAGTTATTTACGGATACCGCCACATTTAACCAGCTAAGCTCATCGGTTGCGCAGCTACAACAAACCGCTAAAAACGCAGCTACCATTACTGATAACCTGAACAAGGCTACCAATAAGTTTAACAGCACAGACAACGTTATTGGCGTTTTACTAAACGACCCTAAAGCAGCTACTAAAGTGCAAAGTTCGATAGATTATCTACAGCAAAGCACCGTGAAACTAAATGATGACCTTGAAGCTGCGCAACACAACTTTTTACTACGTGGCTTTTTTAAAAAACGCGAGAAAGCAAAGCAGGATAGCATTAAAGCTGCGCAGAAGGGAAAATAGTCTGAAAGTAGGAGAAGTCTGAAAGATATTTGATAGCGATGGGGAAACCTGTCGCTATTTGTGTTTATAACAAGCCTTTCTGCAATTCGCTCTAAATGTTTATCTTCACCGCCCGAAACGGAAGTTGAAAAAGTTTATGAAATTATTAGAAGGAAAAACGGCGCTAATTACCGGTGCTTCAAAAGGAATAGGTCGCAAAATTGCTGAGAAATTTGCCGAGCATGGCGCTAATGTAGCTTTCACCTATTTATCATCAGTTGAAAAAGGACAAGCGCTTGAACAGGAGCTGCAAAGTTTTGGTACACAGGTTAAAGGCTACCGTTCCGACGCTTCAAAATTTGACGAGGCAGATAAACTCATAAACGATATTGTTGCTGATTTTGGCACCCTTCACATTGTGGTGAACAACGCTGGTATAACCAAAGATGGTTTACTAATGCGCATGACTGAAGAACAATGGGATGAGGTTATACAAGTTAACCTGAAATCAATATTTAACGTTACCAAAGCGGCATCAAAAATAATGATGAAAAACCGCAACGGCGTTTTCATTAACATGAGCTCTGTAGTGGGTGTTGACGGCAATGCTGGTCAGGCTAACTACGCGGCATCAAAAGCAGGCATTATCGGTTTCTCTAAATCAATGGCTAAAGAGCTTGGCTCACGTAACATACGCACCAACGTTATTGCGCCGGGCTTTATCCGCACTGAAATGACAGACGTGTTAGACCCTAAAGTAGTTCAGGGCTGGGAAGCAGGCATCCCGCTTAAACGTGCCGGCGAAACTGAAGATGTTGCTAACGCCTGTGTCTTTCTTGCATCTGATATGGCTACCTACATCACCGGGCAGGTTATTCCGGTTGATGGGGGAATGTTGTAGGTTAGTTGATTAGAGACTGGTGATTAGAGATTAGTTGCCGTAAAATATTTAAAAGAGCATATTTGTATAGCAAGTATGCTCTTTTTGTTTGAAGTCACAAAATTAAAGTGCTAAGGACTAAAATATTTTTTGCAACCTCTCCCCCCTCTGTAACAAAAACATTTCAAGCAGTTAATAATTATTTTTTGCATTTTGCGATTACGTAAACGTACTGCGTAAAACGTAAACCTATAAAATGCTGCTATTTTCAATTACCTGGGGCACAGTTTCCGGTTGGTGGACACCTGTTTGCCTGCTGTTAGCGCTTGCTTATGCCTGGCTCATGTATCGCCAGCCCGTGAGCCTGCCCGAAAATTTCAGGAAAGGCTTATTTGCTGTAAGGGCTATTGCTGTATTTATTATAGCCATGCTGTTGGTATCACCGCTGTTGCAATCTGTAAGTTATCAACCTCAAAAACCTTTGATATTAGTAGCGCAGGATAATTCCCAATCTGTATCGCAATTTAAACCCGCTAACTTTAATCCGGCTGGCTTTGTAACCGAATTAAGTAAGTTAAAAGACAAATTAGGTGATGACTACGATGTACGCGAATTCAATTTTGGTGCCGACCTTGGCAATGGCCTGAGCAATAAGTTCAATGCCCGTAAAACAGATATTTCCTCAGCGTTGCGCCAACTGAACGACCGCTATGCCAACCAAAACATTGGTGCCATAGTATTGGCTACCGATGGTATGTATAACCAGGGCGCAGATCCGCAATACGATGCCCGCAATATCAAAACCAGCATTTACACCCTCGCGCTTGGCGATACAGTTGCCCGGCGAGACCTCTTAATAGGCAATATCAATTACAACAAAACAGCCTATCTGGGTAATAAATTTGAAATAGAGGTTTTAGCGGAAGCCTGGCAGAGTAAAGGGGAAACCATGCGCCTCACCGTTACAGAAGGGGGCAGGGTTTTACACAGTGAGAATATTCAGGTAGGTACTGATGCTTTTAAAAAGATCACCACCTTTCAGTTAGAGGCTGATAAAAAGGGTATTCACCGATACAACATTAACATAGCGCCGGTTAAAAACGAACTGTCGGTACAAAACAACTCTGAAACTATTTATGTGGAGGTTTTAGATGTTCAGCAAAAAATATTGCTGCTATATGATGGCCCTCACCCCGATGTTACGGTTATAAAACAGGCTATCGAAAGCAATAAAAACTTTGAGCTGAAAACAAGTTTGGTTACAGACATGGGCGACGTAAAGTGGAGTGATTACAGCTTGCTCATGCTTTACCAGCCATCGGCTTCTACCCTATCACTGCTTAAGCCTGTTTTAGCTAAAAGCCGTGTACCTGTTTGGTACTTATTAGGCGCGCAGGCAGATATACGCGGCTTTAATACGCAGCAAAAGCTGGCGGCTATCAGCAGTAGCCGCTTAGACATGCAGGAGGTTTTTGCGTTGCCGGTAAATGAGTTTGCGTCATTCACACTCAGCGACTCCACCATTCAGAAAATAAACAAGTTCCCGCCGCTAATGGCTCCATATGCCAATTACAGCGTAACCATACCCAATGGTGTTTTGTTAAGGCAGCGCATTGGGGCGGTACCAACTACCTATCCATTATTAATGTTTGGTGATGATGGAGGTCGCCGCACTGGTGTTTTTCTGGGCGAGGGGATCTGGCGCTGGAACTTATCAGAATTTCAAACCTTTGGCAACCACCATGCGGTTGAAGAATTGTTTAGCCAGGCGGTACAATATTTAACTGCCAATACAGACAGGCAACGTTTCAGGGCCTATCCTTCAAAAAACGTTTTTGACGAAGGCGATAATGTTTTGCTCAATGCCGAATTGTATGATGACGCACTTGAATTAACCAATACACCCGACGTTAAAATAGCTATTAAAAGCACCGACGGCAAAAACTACAACTTTTTGTTTACCCGCATGGGTCAAACTTACCAGTTAGATGCCGGCACATTGCCAATTGGAGAATATACTTACAGTGCTGCTGTAGTGTTAGGAAACAAGTCTTTTAGCGCAAACGGCCAGTTTACGGTAAAACCGCTTAACCTGGAAATAAGGCAAAGTGTAGCCAACCGCCAGTTGTTGAATAGCATAGCTACGCAAAGCGGCGGTAAAATGTTGTATCCGCAACAGATGGATCAGTTAGTTGATTTGATAAAAAAGAATGAGAATATAAAAACCATAGCATTTGAAGACAAGCATTATAGCGATATAATTGATGTGAAATGGATATTTGCTTTGATATTTATTTTGTTGGGCACTGAATGGTTTTTACGCAAACGCGAAGGGGAAGTATAGGTGCAAAATTGCAGGCTACAGCGGAGGCTTAAGCAGGGCAAAAAAAATCTGCAATTATCTATGTTAAATCTTGTTATAAATCTTAACTTTGCGCCCTGAAATAGCGGGTACTTTGCACCCTCTGTTTTAACAAAGAGTTATTTAAAAATCACCAGGTAATATATGCCAAACATTGGAAAAATATCACGGATCATTGGTCCGGTAGTCGATGTTAGCTTCGCTGACGCGCAGCTTCCCAAAATTTATAACGCATTAGAAATCACCAAAGCAAGCGGCCAAAAGATAGTTCTTGAGGTTCAACAACACTTAGGTGAAGATCGTGTACGCGCTATCGCGATGGATTCTACCGACGGTTTATTACGCGGTATGGATGTTATCGACTTAGGATCTGCTATCAAAATGCCAATTGGCGATGATATTAAAGGCCGTGTATTTAACGTGGTTGGTGATGCTATTGACGGTATTGCTGATCTGGATAAATCAAATGGTCGTCCAATTCACAATAACCCACCTAAGTTTGATGACCTATCAACTGAGGCCGAGGTATTGTTTACCGGTATTAAAGTAATTGACCTTTTAGAGCCTTATTCAAAAGGTGGTAAAATTGGTTTGTTTGGTGGTGCGGGTGTAGGTAAAACCGTATTGATCCAGGAGCTGATCAATAACATTGCGAAAGCTTATGACGGCTTATCAGTATTTGCAGGTGTAGGTGAGCGTACACGTGAAGGAAATGACCTTTTACGTGAGATGTTGGAATCAGGCATTATCAAATACGGAGATGCCTTTATGCACTCAATGGAAGAAGGTGGCTGGGACCTGTCAAAGGTTGATGCTACTGCGCTTAAAGAATCAAAAGCAACATTCGTATTCGGTCAAATGAACGAGCCTCCAGGTGCACGTGCACGTGTGGCGCTTTCAGGTTTAACTATTGCTGAATATTTCCGTGATGGTGATACCGAAGGTAAAGGCCGTGATATATTATTCTTTATTGATAACATTTTCCGCTTTACACAAGCAGGTTCTGAAGTATCAGCGTTATTGGGTCGTATGCCATCAGCGGTAGGTTACCAACCAACATTGGCTACCGAGATGGGTGTGATGCAGGAGCGTATTACTTCAACCAAACGCGGATCTATCACTTCAGTACAAGCGGTATACGTACCTGCGGATGACTTGACCGACCCTGCGCCGGCTACAACCTTCGCTCACTTGGATGCTACTACTGTACTTTCACGTAAGATTGCCGAGTTAGGTATTTACCCTGCGGTGGATCCTCTGGATTCAACCTCTCGTATCCTTAGCCCTGCTGTATTAGGTGATGAGCACTACAATACTGCTCAACGCGTAAAAGAGATTTTACAACGTTACAAAGAGCTTCAGGACATTATTGCCATCCTGGGTATGGACGAGCTTTCTGAAGAGGATAAACTGGTTGTATCACGCGCTCGTCGTGTTCAGCGTTTCCTTTCTCAGCCGTTCCACGTTGCTGAGCAATTTACAGGCTTGAAAGGTGTATTGGTTGACATTAAAGAAACTATCCGTGGCTTTAACATGATCATGGACGGTGAAGTTGATGAGTATCCTGAATCAGCATTCAACCTTGTAGGCAGCATTGAAGATGCTATTGAAAAAGGTAAAAAATTGTTAGCAGAAGCTAATTCATAAGACATGAGTATTGAGATTTGAGATTTGAGATAATGCAGGAGGAAGCTTCTCACATCTCATATCTCAAGTCTCACATCTAAATAAACACAATGACATTAGAAATTCTTACTCCGGATAAAAAAGTATTTGAAGGCGAAGCTACTTCGGTAACCTTGCCGGGTGCTGTTGGCTCATTTGAAATATTAAATAACCACGCGCCTATTATATCTACTTTGCTGGATGGTAAATTGATTATTCGCGGAGCGGGTAAACAAGAAGATGTGTTTTTTATTAAAGGCGGTGTTGTTGAAGCATCAAATAACAAAGTAGTTGTTTTAGCCGAAGGTATAGAGCATAAATAAGCCCACTTTAGTTCAAGATATCAAAGCCTTTCCTTTTATGAGGAAAGGCTTTTTTATTATGTGCACATGTTTCTTATCCCGCTGCCTTAATGAAATAAATCACTACTATAACCGGTTACAAATTTGGCACCCCCTTTGTTAATTTTTTTTTACAGATGGCGAGCCATCAAATTATTAACTAACTTGAGCGCATAATTATACCTACTCTATGAAACCGCACTTTTTAATAGCCGCTTTATTGTTTTTATTTATTGCGCAGGTTACCAATGCGCAAAATTACCTGGAAGGAAAAGTAATTGATGTAGCCAATAACAAAACATTGAGCGATGTTTTTATAAAAAATATTACCGCTAATAAAATTACGGTTACTGATGAAGACGGTGAGTTTGAAATCCAGGGTTCGGTGGGTAATTTGCTTGTATTCAGTACGCCGGGCTATGTGCCGGACACGATGGTGGTAGTTGATTTGTACAAACTTACAGTTAAACTAAAGCAAACTACTTCCTTGTTAAATGAGGTAAACGTACGGTCGCAAAGAGAAACTTTCGACCCTCATACCGAATATCCTGAAGTTTATTCAAAAAGCAAGGTATGGATACTTTCACCAAGTAGCTTGTTTGGAAAAGAAGCTAAAAACGCCCGCCGTTTAAAAAAATATTTTGAGCAGGAAGAAAAAGAACGTGCAATTGACCAGGCTTTCAGCATTGCTTACGTAAGTAGTTTAGTTCCGCTCAGAGGTGTGGAATTACAAACATTTATGGCTATGTATCGCCCAAGCTTTGAATTTGTGCAAAGCAACAGCGGCCCTTCGCTGGCATCATACATAAGCGACTCTTACAAGAAATACAAAGAGCTCCCACCTGAAAAAAGGCAGCAAAGCAGTTTACAGGGTCAATAGTACCTATTCAGCAATACAATCCATTAAGTAGATCTGTCATTTTTAGCTGAAAAAATTTCATTCACCCTGAAATTTTTTCAGCTAAAAATGCATTATATGCTACTGGCACAGTGCTTGTTAAAGGTGTATTAGTTTAATTAATTATAAGTTTTATTCTATTATTAAATTAAGGAGGACAGACCTATGACATTGGTTAAATTTAATCCAGAAAAACGTAACAACGGTGCTTTAATGCCTAACTTCACAGACGTTTTTGATTCTATTTTCAACGACAGTTTTTTTAATGACCGTATGACCGTACGTGTGCCGGCAGCTAACATCAGTGAAACAGAAGATCATTATCATGTTGAACTGGCTGCGCCGGGCTTGCGTAAAGAGGATTTCAAACTGAATTTAGAGCGCAATGTGCTCAGCATCTCAGTTGAAAATCAGAAAGAACAAACCAATTCTCAAATAAGCTATAACAAAAGGGAATTTGCTTACAATTCGTGGGTACGTTCATTTACGTTGCCTGAAAGCGCCAACCCTGACTATATTGAAGCAACATATACTGATGGAGTTTTAAAAATTGATATTGCAAAGCGTGAAGAGGCAAAAGCAGTACGCAGGCAAATTGAAATAAAGTAAAACCAACTCATCATTAACAAAAACGGCTCCCGCCTATGCGTGGAGCCGTTTTTGTGTTTATAAGTTAAGCCTCTTAGGAAGTATCAAATAAATAACCCCTTAAATTGCTTATAATAATCGGCAATGTGTTGCTCCAATTGCTTAACAATATTCTTGTTGAGATTACCGCTACGTCGTACACACTTATATTCGGACGTAAGATCAACCTCCCCTAACAAATGCCCATGTTCAATTACCTTGAAATGTTTGTTGTGATGCGGCATTATTGTCAAATTTAACTCCTGGCCGGGCAGGTTGATCAATACGTGAAATTGTCTTTGAGGTAGAAAACCTAATTGCTGTAACATAACACCTCCGTTTTTAAATGTGTTAATAAGCATGCAGATGCTTTAAATTAGAACACAATAAGAGCCATAATATTGTGCGTGATGGATTAATTAATTCACTAATACTTAATAGGAAACCAGGTAAGTTACATCTTTTAAATTACAGGTATTGTGTTATTACCTGTTGTAATTGCGCCGCTTGTATAACACCGCTCTGTCTCCATTTTGTCTCACCATTTTTAAATACCATTAGGGTTGGCACGCTTTGTATGCGGTAAGCATTAGCAACAGACGGGTTTTTGTCTATATCAATTTTGATGATGGTAACTTTATCGCCCATGTTTGTTTTGAGCTGTTGTAAAATAGGCGGCATCATTTGGCAAGGGCCACACCACTCAGCCGAAAAATCAACTAATACAGGTTTATCTGAAGCTATTATTTCGTTAAAGTTTGCCATAATAGATTATAACTTTTTTAAATAGAAAAGGTTTTAATAGGAACATTGAACACAGAAGAACCAATGCAAGGAGTTAGTTCCGTATTCAATATTCTTATTTATAACTTCAAATCCACTCTCTTAGCTTTAGCCTGCGCCTGTAACGCCAACTCTGTAGCTAAAAAACAATGAGCCTGCGGCATAGCGGTTTCCGTGCGGTTAATTACATCGTTTACAAACTGCTCGCCAAAAGGCAGCACCTGGTTACTACAGTCAATGTACTGTATACCTTTCTTGTCAGCTAAAAACAAATGACTACCACCCGGCCTTCCGGCAATGTCAATATATTTGCGCACTTCAATATAACCGTCCGTACCTAAAATAGTTAAACGCCCATCGCCAAAAACGCTCACACCATCGGGTGTAAACCAATCTAACCGTACATAACCCATGCCGCCGTTGCCGTGTACCATAGCATCGCCGAAATCTTCAAATTTAGGATACTGTGGATTGTGCACATTAGCAACCTGCGATGCCGTGATCTCTGCTTTTGTAGTGCCTGTATAAAATAAATACTGGTCAAACTGGTGCGAGCCAATGTCGGTAATTATTCCGCCATAATATTGGGGATCAAAAAACCAGTCGGGCCTTGTTTTAGGCGACATTTTGTGCGGCGCAATGTTAATGGTTTGAATTACTTTACCAATTGCACCTGCCTGCACCAATTCGCCAGCTTTGATGCTACCTTTATTCTCCAACCGTTCACTGTACATAATTGAATAAATGCGCTTAGTCTGCTGCTGCACCTTGCGCACTTCTGCCAGTTGAGCCAATGTGATAACACCCGGCTTATCAACCAGGTAATCCTTACCGTGCTGCATCACTTTAATCCCTAACGGAGCACGGTCAACAGGTATTCCTGAACTCAGTATAAGTTGTATGGATGGATCTTCCAATATCTCGGTATCTGTGGCTGCCTTTTTAACATTTGGATACCTGCGCATAAAGCCTGTCATCAGTTCAGGTTCTTTAGCGTAAACTGCAACAAGCTGCCCGCCCCCGCCTGTTACAGCATCAACCATGGCGTAAATGTGGCTATGATTTATACCGATAACGGAAAAACGTATCTTAGCATCAGCAGGCTTAACAGGTGGCGGAGGAGGAGGCGCGGCGAAAACAATTGCAGGGGGTAATAAAATACTTCCGCCTGCCGCGAGTGCAGTTCGCTTTAAAAAATCTCTTCGGGTATTCTCTTTATTATTCATTGGCTTTTAATTGGATAAATAAATTTAGTTATATCCATTTAAAAGGCCCTGAACAAAATGCGCAATCGTTAAAGTTGCTTTATTATTGGTTAGTTACTACGTACCTGCCTTTTTTACACTTGGCACAAAAAAGCTTCTTCACCGGTAAAAAAAACAAAAAATTCCTTACAAACCAGCTTCTACGCTGTTTGAAATGATAAGGCTGACCGCATTTGGGGCAACTATGATCTGAGGCTTTCACTGATTTATTTTTCAACTACTACAAATATTACTCAATTAACGGCTAAAATATAATTGATAAATTAAGATAAAATACAATTTATAAAAAAGTAAGTAACAAGCACTTTACTTTATTTGGGCTTTAACTTTTTCCAACAATTCGTTCATTTCAAACGGCTTGGCTACAAAGTCGTCTGCCCCGGCATCCATTGCAGATTGTTTAATATCGCGGCTTGCAGATATCATAATAACCGGCATATGGCGGGTAAATTCACTTTCCTTTAGCTTTTTGCAAATGTCTCTCCCATCTTCTCCAGACATCCAGATATCCAACAACAAAACATCCGGAAGGTCTGTCATTAGCAATACATCCGAACCATTTACTGTTGAGCGCACATGATATCCTTCAAACTCAAGCAGCATTTCAATTGCATCTACAATGCCTGGATCATCATCTGCTATCATTATGGTTTTAAGCTGCGGCTCTGTCATGTAGTATATGGCTAATAAATAATTGAATTGTGATCAACGGGTAAAGCAAAACAAAAATCAGACCCCTCCCCCTCTATACTATTCACCCAGATGCGTCCGCCTTCGCGCTTAATTATTTCTGATGAAATATAAAGGCCCAGGCCTAAGCCCGGAAAAGTATGTTGCTTATCTCCGCTAACCCTGTAAAATTGCTCAAAAACGCGGTTTCGCTTATCGGGTGCAATACCAATACCGAAGTCTCTTACGGATACTGTCACCTCATTTTCCCGCTTTTCGGAAGTGACAATAATCCGTTCGCTATTGGGCGAATATTTTATAGCATTAGTAATTAAATTGGTTATAACCTGGCTAATGCGGTCCCTATCGGCAAATATTTCCCCAACTTCTGTAAAGTTCGTTATCAGTTGGTGTTTTTGAGTTATGTGTTGCAAGTCTTCTACTGCTTCCTTTAAAGCATCTGTAAAATTAAACCGAGTACGATTAAACTGTAACTTACCTGAGTTTATTTTGGTAACGTCAAGCAAGTCGCCAATAAGTGCAGTAAGGCGGTTTATTTGAGCATCCATACGGGCTACCATAGCGGCTTTTTTTTGTTCTCCTTCTGCTTTCAGCATGGCACCGAGCACCTGTGTGTATGCTTTTATACTTGTTACCGGCGTTTTTAACTCATGACTGGCTATACCTAAAAAGTCATCTTTCTGGCGCTCTAAACGCTTTTGCTCATCAATATCAGTATTTGTGCCAAACCATTTTACAATTTTACCTTCGCTTGTATAAGGCAGCGCTCTTGCCAGGTGCCATTTGTAATTGCCGTATCTATCCTTCAGCCTGAACTCGCATTGATAGGCATCGCCTGTAATGAGGGACCTTGTAAAGGCTGCACTACACATTTCACGGTCATCCGGATGAATCGTTAAAATCCATTTTGGCCCGATGATCTCATCCAAATCAACACCGAAATAGTCTAACGCGCGGTCGTTAGCATAATCCAGGTCTCCATCAGGGGTGGTTATCCATAATTGAACCGGCATAAATCCGGTAACAAATTCAAACTGCTTTATCTGCTCGTTCAGCTCTTCATTTTTAAGAAAAAGTTGCTGTTCCGCAAGGTTCTTTTCAGTTACATCTGTACAGGCACTTATATAACCGGCAAAACTACCATCGCTACGGTATTGTGGGTTTCCACTTGCAAAGCACCAACGCTGGTTGCCGTTAGTATTTATTACCTTGAAAGTTGCCTCAAATGGGCGCCGTTCAGTCAAATCAGCAATGAACTTGTTATACGTTTTGTCGCGGTCATCCGGCGCCAGTGCATCCAGCCAGCTTATGCCGCAACTTTGGTTAAATGTATGCCCCGTCCAATCCAGCCATGTTTGATTTACATAGTTGATATTGCCTTGCTCGTCGCTCATCCATAAGGCTATTGGTGCTGCTCTGGTTATGTTTTGCAACAAGTGTTCACTTTCAACAAGAGCTTTTTTGTCTTCAATTTCCCTGCGAAGATCTCGCGCTACACCCCCACGACCAATAGGTTTGCCGGTAACCGGATCATTAATATTAACACTGGTTACAAATGCAGGAATAGGCTCCCCGGTTTTAAAATGACGATAAGTAAGCTGAGCAGTCCATTTTCCATCTTTTCGCACCTTAGCATAAATATCATCACCAACACGATCCTGCTCATTTGGCATTAAAAAATCGGTATTCTTCCTGTAAACAGGTTCATCAGGATCTAAGCCTACCATCTCTTTGCCGGCACGGTTAACATAAGTAACCATGTTGGTATCAATATCGGTAAGCGCTATAAAATCTGAACTGTTCTCAATAAGTGCTATTAATTTGTTCTGTTCATTACGCGCTTCCATTTCAGGCCGCAGGTCGCGCGCCACAGATGCCATAGCTATTGGCTTGCCAGTATAATGACCATCAATTCTGAACGCCTTTAAATAAATAGGAATGACCTCTCCGGTTTTAAAATTACGATAGTAGCGTTCGCCTTCCCATTTACCGGTAGTAAGTATTGCTTCTGCTGCGGCTCTGGTATCTTCGGGCAGGTTGGCGAAAAAATCAGCTGCGGGTCGGTGTATGTCTTCCGTTTTTTCCAATCCAAGTATTTCGTAACCGGCTTTGTTAAGATAGGTAACATTGCCTTCCAGATCAGTGATACCAATCGCTTCATCGGTATTTTCAACTAAAGAGAGTAACTTTTGCTGCTCTTTATTAACTTCCATTTCCCTGGTAATATCCTGAATAGTGCCCGCGAAACGTATGCAAATGCCTTTATCATCAAAATATGCGCGCCCTATTGATCGTACCCAATGCAATAACTCGGCGTTAGGTCCTACTACTCTGAACCTGACATCATAAAGTTGGTTTAAAACCGGGTCAATTGAGGCACTAACTGCCTTTTTAACGCGCTCCACATCATCCGGATGCACACAGGCTAATACATCTGCGTATGCTATTGCATTTTTTCTGAAACCGAACAAAAACTGACAGCGCTTGTCCCACACTACAGTTTGATTTGCCGGATCAAGGTTCCATGTGCCCAACTCTGCCGCATCAAGAGCAAATTGTGTCCGTTCTTCTGATTCGGCGAGCTGTTGCCGGGTTAAGGTTAGTTCAGTAATATCATTACCGGTATTCAAAATGCCCCACACTTTTCCCTCAGCATCTTTTAAGGGTTTAAATGCAAAGTTGAAATAAAAAACGCTCAACTTACCATCTACCACCAAATCAACACGTTCTTCAGTAGTTTCGTAAACAATGCCGGTATTGTAAACGTCTAACAAAGTTTGATACACTTTTTGCGTACGCAACTCCGGCAGTACATCAAAGTATGGCTTATCAAGTACATCATTACCCTTTCCGTATATTTTCAGGATAGCCTTATTGGCTATTTTAATGATAAACTCCTGCCCCACATACAAAGCCACAGCAGTGGCCGATTCTTCAACCAGCGTACGAAAAATATTTTCGTTCTGTTGAAAATGCAGATCAGGATGGTTTACCATTGGTGAATTTGAGAATAATGTATAAATATAGAGAAATCAATGCAACTTAACGGATGGAACATTTGGAGAGAACCCACATTATGTTTTTACAATACATAAAAACAAGGCCACTGCTTATTTGTTTTAATCGGCTTTGGCTAAAACTTTTTCAAATGCGCTGTTGTAACCTTTAACCTTATTTTCTAATGTTTTAGCTAAGGGTAAGTTATCATGCTCTTTATTTAATCGAGATAATTCTGTAAGTATTTTTATCCCTTCTTCCACGTTATAACTGTTAACTGTTCCTCCGTGCAATTGACGGGCGTTATAATCTAAAATATCGGTAACGTAGGTAATTATACCATTGGCCATACTTTGGGCGATACTATTTTGTTGTAACTGATAAGCCAGCCGCGCTACATTTAAACGGGTATCTGCCGAGCGCATGTCAGCAAATATAGCAGGCATTTCGCTATCATATTTGCGGATAACCTTTACGGCTAAATCAGATCTGCCTTCCTTTATCAATTCTTCGGCCAGCAAGGTAAACGCTGCCGTGGTAACAGCATAGAACATGGTTCGGCTCTCATCATCCAGATACCGCGCGTGCTTATAATTACCAAACCTGAATTTGTTCATCAGGTTATTATACATTACCTGCGTATTTACTTTATGAGTCTGGTCGGCAAGTGAAGTATCCGGCTTTAATGGTAATAATCTGTAGGTAAAACCCTCTCTATACAGGTAATTTTGTAAACCTACAAGGTTACCATTCCCTATCGTAACAGTAAAACAAACCGGGCGTTTCCAGTTGTTATGGGCAAGTATATCCAGTATAGCCAGATCATCCTTCATTACAAAATCAGCATTATATTGCCACACTAAGCTATCTGCTAACAACGGAGTTTGCCCCGCACTCAAAACATTATTTTCAATGACAGCATTTTTCTCAAGGGTTATTTTCAGGTTTTTTGTTGGGAGGATGTTAAACATAGCACCGCTTTGACCTTTCATTGCTGTACTGTCCGAAGTGATGTACTTAAATATGTCACTTAGTTCAGCGCTTCCTTCCTCGCCGTTATCCCTGTAAAAAACCACATCGCGCACTCCGGTTTTATATTTGTTGAAAGGCATGGTGATAGGCAACGGAGCCGATTCGTTCATTTTTCCCTGCATCTGCCGTATGTACCAATCTGCCGATAGCAGGCTGATATTAACCACCCTTACATCCGGGCGTATATTTTCCACTTCCTGGGCATACCACAGCGGGTAGGTGTCGTTATCGCCATAGGTAAATAAAATAGCGTTAGGCGGGCATGATATAAGGTAATTATAAGCCATATCGCGCGCCACTGTTTTCGTTGACCTGTCGTGTCCGCGCCATTCGGTACAAGCCATTAAAACCGGCACCAGCAAAAAAGTTGCGGCAATTGAACCAATAATGGCCCTATTTTCATTAAGCCATTTTTTTAAATAGGTAGCCAATGCTATCACACCTAACCCTACCCAAATGGCAAATGCGTAAAACGAGCACACGTAAGAGTAATCGCGTTCGCGGGGCTGCACAGCAGGCTGGTTAACATACAGCACAATAGCCATCCCGGTAAAAAACCACAGCAAAACAACCACCAGTGCATCGCGCTTACTGTTACGAAAATGAAACCACATCCCCAGCAACCCAATTGCCAAAGGCAAACCGTATAATGGCATATAATTAGTACCGCTTGTAACCGATTTGGGAAGCTGTTTAAAGCCATCCAAAATCCCGGTAGTCCAATCGCCGTTAACATATCCTTTTAGGCCCCCCATGCGCTGCTGACCGTCCATTTCATTTACCCTGCCGGCAAAATTCCACATAAAGTAGCGCACATACATTTGATAGGTTTGCCAGCTTAAAAAGAAGCCTATGTTGTCAATAAAATTAGGTGCCCTATCCTCCGGTATGCGTTGCCACTGCCTGTAAAACTGCGGATCATCACCATCGCGACTGTATATTCTCGGAAAAAAGGTATTATGATCAAAAACATACTTGGGTCGCACGCCCGATTCTTCGTAGCGCTTCTCCCCTTTTATATACATCTTTCCGGCATCCTTGCGCTCAACAATTTCGGCATCAAAATACGGCCCATACAACAACGGCATTTGCCCGTATTGATCACGGTTCAAATAGCTGTTCAGCGTAAAAGCATTATCCGGATTTGAATTATTGAGATTTGTGTTAGCAGTGGCTCTTATAGGGATGTAAACAAACGAGCCGTAACCAAAGTAAATAAAAGCCACGCACAACAAAGCCAGGTTAAGCCCAGGTTTTTGTTTTTTTATACTGTAGATGATGCCGGCAGCTAAAGTCATCACCAGCAATACAAAAAACAATATTGCCCCGATGTTAAAGCCAAAACCGAGGGAGTTTACAAAATACAGATCAACATAAGCGGCCGCCTTAATAGTATACTGCCTTATGCCAAATTGTACCAACGCAAGTATAACAACGCTAACGGCAAATGCTATGAGTACTTTTTTTATACTCATTACCTTATTGCGACGGTTAAAATAAACCAACGTAATGGCAGGTATGGTAAGCAAATTAAGCAGGTGTATGCCTATGGATAAGCCTATAATGTAAGCAATAAATATGAGCCATTTATCGGCATCAGGTTCGTCAGCTTGCCCATCCCACTTCATAATAGCCCAAAACACAACCGAGGTACAAAGCGCCGATAAAGCAAAAACGATAGTCTCAACGGCAGAGAACCAAAACGTATCAGAAAAAGCAAAGCATAGGGCGCCTGTTAGGCCTGCGCCCATTATCAACATGGTTTGCTGTTGCCCGTTCCATTGCGTCGCGGTTTTTGAAAGAAGTTTTTTGGCAAGGGCAGTTATTGTCCAGAACAAAAACATAACAGTAGCCGCGCTGGCCATAGCCGAACCCATATTGGTAAAGTAAGCCACTTTAGTTCGGTCGCCGAATGATAACAACGAAAACACCTTGCCCAGCATGGCAAACAGCGGGTAACCCGGCTGGTGCGATACCTGTAAGCGATACGCACATGAAATAAATTCGCCGCAGTCCCAAAAACTTACGGAAGGCTCCAATGTGAGCGTGTAGGTTACAGCGGCAATGGCAAAACACAGCCAGCCTAAAATGTTATTAAGTTTTTTATACTGCATGGGGCATTTGGGCTGTAAATATACAAATAGCCACCGGGGTTTAATCGTGGCATTATAGCGGTTACTAACCGGCAACTAACTGATATGTTACAATAAGCATTTTTTTGGGTATATATAAATCCCTTTCTTTACGGCTTAGTCTCTATTTAAGCCGACCATGAATAAATTGAAGAAACTTTTAACAGTATGTATTGCCGCCTGCTGTTTGGCAGATACCGCTCCTGTTATGGCCCAGGCGCTGAAAGATGTTTATAAAGATGCTTTTGTAGTTGGAGCTGCTATTACTCCATTTATTACGCAGCCACGCAGTAAGCAAATGCTTGATACTTTGCTTAAACACTTTAATGCGGTAACCATTGAAAACGACATGAAACCTGAGCGTATTAACCCACGCCCGGGTGAGTATAACTGGACCGGCGCTGACCAGTATGTTGAGTTTGGCGAGAAAAACAAAATGTTTATTGTAGCGCATACTTTGGTTTGGCACAATCAAACACCCGACTTCTTTTTCACTAACGCCGAAGGCAAGCCCAATACTAAAGCGCAACAATTAGAGCGCATGCGCAGCCACATTGAAGCTGTTGCGGGGCGTTACAAAGGGCGCGTACATGCCTGGGATGTGGTTAACGAAATTATTGGCGAAGACGGCAATTACCGCCCAACCAACTGGAACAATATAGTTGGCAGCGGCGACACGGTTGTTAAATACGCGTTTAAGTATGCACAACAGTACGCACCAAACACCGAACTTTATTATAATGACTTTAACATGTGGCGCCCCGAAAAACGAGACGCTGTGGTGCGCATGGTTAAAATGCTGCAGAAAGAAGGTATACGAATTGATGGCGTAGGCATGCAGGGGCACTGGGGCCTGAACTATCCGGAAAATAAATACATTGAAGACGCTATAAACGCTTACTCAGCTTTAGGCGTTAAAGTAATGATAACCGAGCTGGACATTGATGTGTTACCTGTTACAAAAGAGGCGCAGGTAACTGGTAAGCTTTTTGAAGACAAGCAATTTCAGTTGCCTGAGTTTAAAAAGTTTCTTGACCCCTACCGGGATGGTTTACCTGATGACGTTCAGGCGCAGCTAACTAAACGGTACGAAGAGTTGTTTGACATTTTTTACCGCCACCGCGACCAGATTGCGCGTGTAACGTTCTGGGGTATGCAAGATGGCCAAAACTGGAAGAATAACTATCCGGTTCCGCGCCGCATCAACTACCCGTTAATTTGGGACAGGCAATGGAATCAAAAACCTGCTTTAAAAGCCATACTTAAGATACCTAAAAAAGTGGGCTCTGCAAAAGCCACTCCTCCAACGGGTTCAAAGAAATTTTAAATTACTTCAAAGCAAAACGCTATCCTGATCGGGATAGCGTTTTTTATGTGATGACCATATGTTATTACGAGTTATTAACCATGTTGGGAAATAAATTTTATCTTTTTTGTTACTAAGTCAATTTCGATTGTATTTTTGACACTTAATATACAATAAAACTAAACCTGCTATTTGGCCCAACCTTATGGCATTGTAAACCAATAACTTAAAATGAAACAAAACAAAGCTTTGAGAACGCTGCTTGTTTGTCTGCTCTGTTTACCAATACTGGTAAAAGGGCAACCGCCACGTGGCCCATTGGCTCCTCCACCAAAAATCAATGCCGACAAAACCGTAACCTTTACTTACATAGCGCCAAACGCAAAGGATGTGAAGCTGAGCGGTCAGTTTTTAACGGGTGGCCCTTCAGCCATGACCAAAAATGCGCAAGGTTTTTGGACAGTGACTGTTGGCCCTGTAAAGCCTGATATTTATCCTTACAATTTTGTGGTAGATGGCATCAACGTGATGGACCCTGCCAACGAATATTTCTTCCCTAACGAACGCTTTAAAGGCAGCTTGCTGGATGTTCCGGCTGATGAGCCTTTGGTACATGCATTGAAAGACGTTCCGCATGGCTCTGTTACTTATGAGTACTACCCGGGCGTACAAAATACAACCGGTTCGTTAGTAGTATATACTCCACCGGGTTATGACAAAAATAAAAACACTAAATACCCAGTCTTTTACCTGATCAGCGGCACAACCGATACTGAGGAGGCTTTCTTTAAAGTAGGCAAAGTAAACCTGATTTTAGATAACTTAATTGCCGAGGGCAAAGCAAAGCCAATGATCATAGTAATGCCTAACGGTAACATTGAGGCCCGCGTAGCCGACCAAAAAGGTGGCTTAAAGCCTGCTGATCCCGCCGGACGCGAAAGCGAAGAAGCGGTTACCCGTGCAAAAAACTTTGCCGGCGATCTTGTTGGAAACGTTATCCCTTACATTGAGAAGAACTATCGTACACTAACCGGTGCTAATAACAGGGCTATTGGTGGTTTCTCACGTGGTGGAGGCGAAACTCTACGCACAGCTCTGGGCAACATGGATAAATTTGCTTATGTATGTACTTACAGCGCCTACCTATCGCCTGCAGAAATGGAGAAAGAATACAAAGACGTAGCAGGTAAACCACAGGTTACCAACCAAAAATTCAAGCTGTTTTGGGTAAGCGTAGGTACAGAGGATTTCCTGTATAAATCAACGGTTGAGTTTTTAGATTATTTAAAAGCACACAACGTAAATTACAAAAGCCTCATCACCGGCGGTGGCCATACCTGGATGAATGTTAAAACTTACGTTGCCGCCACAACACCATTGCTATTTAAATAAACTATCAAAGAAACCAAAAATGAAAAAGATATTCAACCTGCTTATTTTGGTGGTTTTTGCCAGTTTTACGGCAATGCCACAGGCACGTGCTCCATACCCAATATCGCCTGAAGTTAAGGCTGATAACAGCACTACCTTCAGGTTCTTGGCTCCAAATGCAAAAGAAGTTTTGCTTACAGGCGAGTTTTTAAAGGAAAAACAGGCCATGACCAAAGATGACAAAGGCGTTTGGTCAATTACGGTTCCCAACATTAAACCTGATATTTACCCATATGCCTTCGTAGTAGACGGTATTCAGGTGGCTGACCCTAACAATACCGATATATTTGCTAATGAGCGTTTTAAATTTAGTCTGGTTGATGTTAAGGGCAGTACACCGCTCATACACGCGCTAAAGAATGTGCCACATGGCAAAGTTACCTACCGTTTATACAAATCAAATGCAACCGGCACAACCCGCCAGCTATTGGTTTATACGCCTCCCGGTTTTGATCCGGCGGGTTCAAAAAAATATCCGGTATTGTATTTAGTTCATGGGGGATCTGATACGGAAGAGACCTGGACCAAAGTGGGCAAAGCTAACCTGATAGCAGATAACCTGATAGCAGAAAAGAAAGCGGTACCCATGATCATTGTGATGCCTTATGCCAATGTGCGCCCGGCACCAATGGGGAAATTCGCTGATGATGTGGTAGATAATATTATTCCGTTTATTCAGTCTAACTACCCTGTGTTGACAGATCAGCCTAATCGTGCTATTGCCGGCTTCTCGGTAGGCGGTGGCCAAACTATGGAAATCGGCATCATGAACCCGGATAAGTTTGCTTATGTAAGCGCTTATGCTCCATACCCTGAAACACAGGAGTTCAGGCAGGTTTTTGGCGACTGGAAACCAGATGCTGCCAAATTGAATAAGCAGTTTAAGCTGTTTAGTTTTAGCGTTGGCACCGAAGACTTCCTGTACGAAAGCACTTTAAAAAACATGGCGATGTTTAAAGAGAAGGGGGTGAAATATGAATCGCTTGTGGTACCAGGCGGCCATACCTGGATGAACTGTAAATTGTATCTTACCAACACGCTTCCACGCCTATTTAAATAGTATATAACAATCATTATATAGAACATCATGAACAAGAAATTTTCGTTTTTAGTTGGTGTAGCCCTGGCTGGTTTGGCTTTGGTCAACTCAGCATCGGCGCAAGCCCCAACTCAGGCTCCGGCAACGGCATCAGCTACCCGTACTACTTCAAGGGTTATTGAAGATGGCGGCACCGGCCCTTACAAAGCTATCGCTTTACAAGAGGCTTCATTGCCTACGCATACCGTGTTCCGCCCGCAGGATCTGAGCGCTTTCGGTAACAGCCGTAAGCTGCCAATTATAGCCTGGGGTAACGGCGCATGTGCTAACTCACCATGGGAGCATGTAAACTTCCTGTCGGAAGTTGCATCGCATGGCTTTTTAGTAGTGGCTATAGGTCCGCTGCCTTTGGCTGGAGAAAAAGCAAGCGGCCCCATGTCAAAATCAACACAGTTAACTGATGCTATTGACTGGGCCATCGCACAAAACAGTAATAAACAGAGTCCGCTTTACGGCAAAATTGATATTAGTAAAATTGCGGTTAGCGGCATGTCATGCGGTGGTTTGCAAACTCTTGAAATGGCACCTGATAAACGCGTAACTACAGCGGTTATTTACAACAGCGGTTTGTTTGTGGTGCGTAACAGCGGCGTTGGCGGCATGCCCGATCTGCCTAAAGAACACCTTAAAAAACTACATACTCCTACCCTTTATGTTTTAGGCGGCGAAAAAGATATTGCCTATGCTAACGGTATGGATGATTTTAAAAACATTAACCATGTGCCTGTTTTTGTTGCCAATATGGACGTTGGCCACGGCGGCACCTACGGACAGCCTCACGGCGGCGAGTTTGCTAAAGTTGCTACCGCGTGGTACAAATGGCAATTAAAAGGCGATAAAGAAGCGGGTAAATGGTTTACCGGCAACCCTCCGGGCCTTGCAGCTGATAAAAACTGGAAAGTTGATAAAAAGAATTTGCCGTAAACATCGGCGTCAAGAACTTTAGTTTTTGATTTGGGTGCTCCGGGCGCAAGGCTTGGGGCATTTTTTATGCCTTAACTTTTAAAGGGGGGGCTCAGAGCCAATGACAGGATCTTGTCAGCGCGTTGGGCAGCCGGCGTACCATCGTCTCACTGTGTATGTGAGACGATTTGAAACGATATTTTTCACAAATAGCTAACTAACAGCTATTTAATAAATATAAGTGAAACGAAAATGAAACGGGTGAAACGATTTTCCGGTTGCTTTTTATAGCTTAGCTATAAATTCATCTTCATGAAAACATTTACAATCAGGCTTTTAAGCGGTTGGGCAGGTGCATTAATTGGCGCAGTGTTATTGAGCTCCAACGCATTTGCGCAGGTTAAAAAGTTAACGGTACGCATTAACACAGCAAAAACCTATCAAATCATTGAAAACTTTGGCGCGTCGGATGCCTGGGCGGGTCAATTCATCGGGCAATGGCCGGAAAACAAGAAGAATGAAATAGCTGATCTGTTATTTAGCAATGCTACCCGTAAGGATGGCTCACCTGTAGGAATTGGCTTGTCTATGTGGCGGTTTAACATTGGTGCCGGCACCACCGAACAGGGCACAGCCAGCGGTATAAAAGACGACTGGAAACGCACCGAATCGTTTTTAACTGCCGACGGGAGTTATGATTGGACAAAGCAAAGTGGCCAGATCTGGTTTTTAAATGCTGCTAAAAAGCGTGGCGTAAAGCAATTTCTGGGCTTCTCTAATTCGCCGCCTGTAAACTATACGCTTAATGGTAAAGGTTACTCAAGTGATGGAAAGGCAAACATTGCAAAGGAGCGATATGATGACTTTGCCGGATATCTTTCAACCACTGTTAAAGGTATCAGCCAATTAACCAATATCAATCTTGACTATATAAGCCCTGTAAATGAGCCGCAATGGGATTGGAAAGACGGCAAACAGGAAGGCAGCCCTTTTACCAATGAAGAAATTTACGGCGTAGTAAAAGCTATAGACCAATCGTTCATTCAGAATAATATAAAGTCGAAAATAATTATAGGGGAAGCCGGCAAGATAGACTATTTGTACAGCAGGGCTGATAAAGGCAGCAGAGGTATGCAAATAGCAGAATTTTTCAAACCACAGTCGCCAAGATACATTGGTAACTTGAAAACGGTTGCACAAACCATCACCGCGCATAGTTATTTTACCACATCGCCAAAGCAAACATTAATAAAAGGCAGAACTACATTAGCCGATAGTGTTGCTAAAATACCAGGGCTAAGCTTCTGGCAGTCTGAATATTGCATTTTGGGCGATAATGATGGTGAAATAAAAGGTAACGGGCGCGATTTAGGCATGGATGCGGCGCTTTATGTAGCTAAGGTGATCCATACTGATATAACCGTGGCCAACGCAACAGCCTGGCAGTGGTGGCTGGCCATATCTCCTTATGACTATAAAGACGGACTTATTTACATTGACAAAAACAAAACCGACGGAAATTATTACGCCAGCAAAATGTTGTGGGTATTGGGTAACTACAGCAGGTTTATAAAACCAGGTTACGTACGTTTTGATGTGAAGCCAACAACCGAATTGCCGGAGAAGGTAATGCTATCTGCCTACAAGCATAACAAACAGTTAACTGTGGTTATAATAAATGCCGATAGCGAAGATTATGAGTTAGAGATTGAAAAGATGAAAGTTGATGCTGCTTATGAAACTTCTGAGCAAAATGAATTAAAAATAAGCAAACCCGTAAAGAAAGTAAAGGTTAAAGCGCGGTCCGTTTTAACTTTAACCGGTAGTGCGCGTTAATTCTTTATTCAGATTTCCGCTGTTCCCTTTTCTGGTTGAAGTTTATCAACTTCGACCTAAAATGTATTAAGCTTTCAGCTTAACGTTATAACAGTCCAAAAATAGTTAAGTCAAACTATGTTACGCAAGCAGAATACTTGCCTTATTTGGGGACGAAGTTATAAACTTCGACCAGTTTGGGGGGGAGTTCATAAACTTTAACCAGTTGGGAAATTTATAAGATTATAAAGCTATTTATCAAACAATCCAGGTAACACTTCATAATAATCTTTCTTGTAATCTTTTTCTTTAACAGAAACCAGACTTACTGAATACTCAAAAAGTTTAAAGTTAAACCGAAAAGGAATCTCTGAATCAAAAAACGTCCTGTGCTTTTTGTAAAGGGGTTTGTTTATAGAATAAGCGCCGGATATATTGTCAAATAAAAACCTTTCGTTTAAAATTTCTTCCGAAAATATTTTTTCCCACACTGCATAATCAATATGTGAAACGTTTATAAATCCAAAAGGATACTTATCATTTTTCAAGACGACTTCGAGCAATGCTTGGTAATACTCCTTTTCTCTTTCCATATCGAAACAATATCAGTGTAATGTATATGTAGTAATGATACTTTTCTGGCCGAAGTTTACAAACTTCGTACTAAAATGTGTTAAGCTTTCAGCTTAACATTATAACAGTTGCAAATAGTAAGTCAATTATGTTACGCAAGCAGAATGCTTGCCTTATTTTGGGACGAAGTTTAACTTCGACCAACTTGGTGGACCGACAGAGACGCTTGAAAAGGGTATATCAGCAAAGGATGTTTTACGATTAGATTTACTTTCTATGCTCACTATTTCCTTTTGAAGACAACTATTCTATTAGCATACATATCCGTAACAATCAAATCTCCTTTAGTACTTATTGCAATACCGGGACTTACGCTTGTCAGGTCTCCAATTCCAATTTTTTCAATCACTTCTCCGTTAACATCCGTTTTAATTACATAAGCTGATGATCCGATAAATAAGCTTTCTCCATCGGTTTTAACACAGTATCCGGGAGCTCCAACGTTGATTGACTTTATATATGAGCCCGATATAGAATAAACATTTACAAAAGAAGTTGTTGAACTTGACACGTAAATTTTGTCTTTTAAATAACAAATTCCCCATGGGTGATCTAATGAAGACGCGCCGCTATTGCCAAATTTCAATAAAAAATTTCCGTCTTTGTTAAATTTTTGTACACTGTTACGAAGTTGATCAACAACATAAATATTACTTTCATTATCTGAGCATATTTGTCGGGTATTACCAAATTTGCCGTCACCATCCCCTTGCCCCAAAGGACCAAATGATTTAATAACTTTCCGATCCGGACTCAGAATACTTATATTATTTGAACTTTCATTAATGTGCGTAACTACAATGTTGCCATTGGGTAAAAAACACATTCCTCGGGTGCCTGAGCCAGATGCGTTAAAAAAGTTTTCTATGTAATTACCCTCCGGGTCAAATTTCTGGATGCGTGGTATGTTTTCGTCACTTACATATATATTACCAAAATTGTCCGTTTCTACATTTGTCGCAAATTGAAACTGCTTTATAGCATAGCCTTCAGAACCAAAAGACGTGTATTTATTATATGTTTTTCCTGACGTATAACCATAATCAATGTCACTGAAATCACTAAACTCTGTAGTACTGTTATAAACTTTGACCTTGTAAAAATATTTAACCAAGGCATTACCAACCAAGTCATCAACGGTAGTTTCCTGCGTTTCTTTAAACAATATATATTGTTTAGCAGCATCATCATATTTAAATACTTGATACTTTTTTGCCAAAGGGATTGCTACCCAAGAGATAACAACTTTTGTTCCCCAAACACCTTTTGTTGCGCTTACAGAGATAGGTCTGTCTATTTTAGTAATGGGTACTTCTGCCGGTTTGTTACCGGTATTATTATTGGAAGCTTCTTTTTTACAACCGTAGGCAGTAAATAGAATGATAACGATGATTAGTTTTAAATTTTTTAGCATAGTGATAAGCGTTGATTCAAAGGTAAATCTTATTTAGCATTCCTCAACGTAGAAGACCTAATAATCAATTCCGGCTTTAAACTGATCACTTTAGGCTGTCGGATGGTTTCCGTATTCTTTGCTTCCTCAAAATACAAATTGGCAATGGTGCGGCCCATATGTATACTGAACTGATCTATAGTGGTGATAGAAGGGTTGGTTAACTCGGTAAAAGCCTCATTGGCGTAACCGCAGATGCCTAATTGCTCAGGCACGCTGATGTTCATATCATGCGCTACATCCAATACGCCTAAGGCAGAGAAATCTGACGTTGAGGCGAAAATGGCATCGGGCGGATTGGGCAGACTTAACAGCTTGCGCGTTGCTTCGGCACCCAACTCCTTTGTCCAGGCATTCTTCATTACCAGTTCTTCGTCAATTTCAATATTATGTTTTTGGAGGGCACGTAAATAGCCGTTGCGGCGTTGTTTAAAAATATCCAGATTTTGAGGCCCCTCTAATAAAGCTATACGCCGGTAACCTTGCTGTATCAAATGCTCAACGGCCTCCATAGAGGCTTGCTCGTTGTCGTTGATCACTTTCAGCGTTTCCAGTTCGGTAGCTACACGGTCAAACTGAATAAGTTGTATACCGTGGCTTATTACGTTTCTAAGATGGCTTATATCGTCAGTCTCAACCGACATGGAGATAATTATACAATCAACATGCTGATCAACCAGCGCGTTAACACACTTGATCTCTTTAGCTACCGACTCGTTAGACTGGCAGATAATGAGGTTATAATTTTGTTGATTGGTAACCTCCTCCAAACCGGCAATAACATTAGAGAAAATGTTTTGATTGATACGCGGCACCACAACCCCTATTGTATGGCTTTTGCCCATACGCAGGTTAGATGCCAGTATGTTCCGTTTGTAATTAAGCTCGGCTGCAGTTTTAAGTACCAGCTTTTTGGTTTCTTCGTTTACGTGGCTGCTGTTGTTTAACGCCCGAGATACCGACGATGCCGTAATGTTCAGCTTTTCGGCAATATCATAAATGGTAACTCGCTTTTTAGGTTTCATTGAAATTATTACAAATATGATAAAAATAATTGCCTGCAATCGATTGCATATTAAAAAAAAGATTTAATTTCGTAGCACGGACCAGCATAAGCACAACCGTTACGAATAAATTTACAATTAACTTATATATAGCATGTTACTTCTCGGAATAGATATAGGCACATCATCAGTAAAAGCATCTGTTGTTGATTCTGCAACGCAAAAAACCATTGCGTCTGCAACTTACCCTGATACCGAGTCGCCTATAACGTCGCTGCAATTAGGCTGGGCAGAGCAATCTCCGGAGATGTGGTGGCAGCAGGCGCAACAAGCTATTGGCTTGTGTAACAGCACTCAAAAATACGATCCGACAGATATTGCCGCTATTGGTATTGCTTACCAGATGCACGGCCTTGTATTGGTTGATAAAGAACAAAAATTATTACGCGACAGTATTATCTGGTGCGATAGCCGCGCTGTAGAAATTGGCGACGAAGCTTTTGATGCTATTGGTCATGAAGTTTGTTTATCGCATTTATTAAACTCTCCGGGCAACTTTACCGCGTCAAAACTGGCCTGGGTAAAAAAGAATGAGCCGGAAATATACAATCAGATAGATAAAATTATGCTGCCCGGCGATTACATCGCCATGAAGCTAACAGGTAGCATAACCACTTCCATATCTGCCCTTTCAGAAGGCGTGTTCTTTGATTTTAAGAACAACAGCATCTCTAAAGAAATAATTGATTATTACGGATTTGAAGAAAGCTTCTTCCCGGAGATCAAACCGGTATTCTCTAACCATGGCGAAGTTAACAATACTATTGCCGACAAATTGGGCCTTAAACCAGGCATCCCGGTATCCTACAAAGCAGGAGACCAGCCTAACAACGCCCTTTCATTAAATGTATTGAACGCAGGCGAAGTTGCTGCTACAGCTGGTACTTCAGGCGTTATATACGGTGTGAGTGATGATCTGACTTATGATCCGCAATCTCGCGTTAACACCTTTGCACACGTTAATTATACCGAAGAAGAGAAACGTACCGGCGTATTGCTTTGTATAAATGGTACAGGAAGTATGTATCGCTGGACCAAAAACCTGTTCGGCTCTGCAGTTAGCTATCAGCAAATGAACGAGATAGCCAACCACGCTCCTATTGGTTGCGATGGCTTGCGCATTTTGCCTTTTGGTAACGGTGCCGAACGCATGCTGAACAACGAGTTGGTTGGTGTACACTTCCACCATATTGATCTGAACCTGCATACCCAGGCACACATTTTCCGTGCGGTACAGGAAGGTATTGCCTGCGCGTTCCGTTACGGTGTTGACATTATGCGCGAGAATGGCATGAGTCCACGAGTTATTCGCGCGGGTAAAGCCAACCTTTTCCTGAGCGACCTTTTCGCGCAAACTTTTGTTAACGCTACCGGCATCCCGGTTGAGTTATATAAAAACGATGGCAGCGTTGGCGCGGCATTAGGCGCCGGTATTGGCGCTAATATTTTCAGCAGCCCGGCCGAAGCATTCAGCAACATGAAACCGGTACAACTGATAGAGCCTACATCAAAAATGTTTGAGCCGGTTTACCAAGAATGGAAAGGCTTGCTTACACAGCAATTGAATATATTACAGCAAAAACAAAGCATACAAGCATAATTAACAACCATAAAATTTTAAGTAATTAACAAATAATCTAATGGGAAAAATAGTAACAGGCGAGAAAGAATTCTTTAAAGGAATTAGCCAGATCAAATTTGAAGGATTGGAGTCAGACAATCCGTTGGCGTTTCGCTGGTATGATGAAAACAGAGTTGTAGCCGGTAAAACAATGAAAGAGCACTTCAAATTTGCGGGTGCTTACTGGCATTCATTTGTTGGTAATGGCGCTGATCCTTTTGGTGGCCCTACTCACAACTTTGAATGGGACCAAAAAGCTGATGCTGTTGAGCGCGCTAAAGACAAAATGGACGCTGCATTTGAGTTCCTTACAAAATTAAACCTGCCTTACTACTGCTTCCATGATGTGGACGTGGTTGATTACACTAACGACATTAAAGAAAATGATCGTCGTTTACAGGCACTAGTTGAGTATGCTAAGCAAAAACAAGCTGAAAGCGGTGTTAAATTGCTTTGGGGTACTGCTAACCTGTTCTCACACGCCCGTTACATGAACGGCGCTTCTACCAACCCTGATTTTCATGTGTTAACACATGGCGCTGCTCAGGTTAAAGCTGCTTTAGATGCTACTATTGCTTTAGGTGGCGAAAACTACGTATTCTGGGGTGGTCGTGAAGGTTACATGAGCCTTTTGAACACTAACATGAAACGTGAGCAAGAGCACTTAGCTAAATTTTTACATACAGCGAAAGATTACGCTCGTAAACAAGGCTTTAAAGGTAACTTCTTTATTGAGCCAAAACCTTGTGAGCCTACTAAACACCAGTACGATTATGACAGTGCTACCGTGTTTGGTTTCTTACAGAAATACGATCTGTTAAACGATTTTAAGATCAACATAGAAGTTAACCACGCTACTTTGGCTGGTCACACTTTCCAACACGAGTTGCAAGTTGCTGCTGACGCAGGCTTGTTAGGTTCAATTGATGCTAACCGTGGTGATATTCAAAACGGATGGGATACTGACCAGTTCCCTAACGACATTAACGAATTAACAGAATCAATGTTGATCATTCTTGAAGCCGGTGGTTTACAAGGTGGTGGCGTTAACTTTGACGCTAAGATCCGCAGAAACTCAACAGATCCTGCTGATCTGTTCTACGCTCACATTGGTGGTATGGACATTTTTGCCCGTGCATTGGTAACTGCCGACGCTATCCTGCAAAAATCAGAATACAAAAAGATCCGTGCCGACCGTTACGCATCTTACGATAGCGGTAAAGGTAAAGAGTTTGAAGAAGGCAAATTGTCTTTAGAAGACCTGCGCGAATACGCTATTCAAAACGGTGAGCCTGCTGTAACAAGCGGCCGTCAGGAATACTTAGAAAACCTGATCAACCGTTACATCTAATCAAATTAGATATTGACCATATCAAAGCCGTTTCTGAAAAGGAACGGCTTTTGTATTTTTATTCTCACCCTTGTTAAGTGAGCATTGTCAGGAAATGAATAGATTAAAAATTCTCAAAAATTTCATCAATCATATCTTCACTATCTAAATTAAGTATAGCATTGCCAAGCTTTATTTGGCCTTTTCCAACAGCAATTGCTGCAAGTGCGACTGATATTATGGATAATTCCAATTCGTTGTTTAGGAATTCTTGCGCAAGGCCCACCAAATCTTTTAATGCGCTTTCATAGGATAAAACAAGAGCTTTAGGCAATGCTGGATTGTTATTTCTGTGTCGTTCAATCTCAATTACAGAAACTAACCCGAGAACATTTTCGTCAACACTTTTCTTCTCCTTTGTTATCCTGACTAAATGCGGAACGGCATAATAAGATGCCAATCCAACATCTCCCTGATGGTGTAACTCATTCCAAAGTTCCTGATAAACATGGTCAGCCTCATGCTTAGTAGTTGCCGTTTCCAAACGTAATAATGCCCCGGAAGGGTTATAAAAGCTGCCTTTATACCCACCTTCTAACGCATTCCAAAGTGGGCTTGCTAAATCAAGCAATGGTTCATTAAATGGCTTTTTCTGAAAGATATTACTAAGGTTGAAGGTCATATTCGATTTTTATTAAAGATACTATTATTCCACATTGATGACTGTACCAATCAATGTTAGTTCTTTCACATCCATCTACAAAAATAATTTTCATGATGGCAATAAAGTTTTAACTTTGCAAAACAAAGTACTTTTATAATGAACTATATCGGCAAATTAGATAGCTTGCATCTAACGGTTAGGCAAAACAAATGGTTCAATTACTTCACAGTATTTAACCGCATTGCGTTGGCAGCAGGTTTTTTACCTGCCGGATATGTAAAAATTATTGGTGAACGCTTTACCGATCTGCATAATAATCAACCCATGGGGCACTATTTGGAGGCGCTGCATCATACCGGTTACTACTATACTTTTATAGGTATTTTACAAATGCTGGCCGGGGCGCTTTTGCTTATTCCCCGCACAGCATTATTGGGTGTACTCATTTACTTTCCTATCATACTAAACATTTGCATTCTGTCGCTGGCGGTACGTTTTGAGGGTTCATTGCTGACCGCGCCTTTAATGGTAACATCATGCATTTATTTGCTTTGCTGGGATTACCACAGATTGAAGTTTATCCTGTTCCCAAATGCACAGTTTACCCCTACACCAAAAACTATTGATAAGAAAATTCCTTTTAAATTTTTTGCAGGTGTGTTCGCTTTCCTGGTGTTATTTGTTTTCACCATAACGCATATGTTCGACCTGATGCCGCGCAACACGGTTGCCGACTGCAAAACGCAATGCGATGACGCCAAAAATCCGGGGGCTTGCAACGTGTTTTGTGAATGCATTCATAACGACGGGATGCCTTTTGATAAAGCGCTGGATAATTATCATGAAGCGGCAGATAAGGCGGAGAAGAAATAGACGTGTGGCGTTAACTGACGGTAAAAAGTAAACGTATTAATTTTTAATTACAAATTAGAAAACGTTCAAGCCAGGTTATAACCAGAAAGTTAAATTCAGTCTCCGTTTTGAATATAAAAACAACGAAAACCATTTCGTGTAAAAAATACAAGTAATGCAATAATATTTGCCTGGTGCTGTTGCTAATGCGTAACATAAAGGTTATAATTGCTACAAAAAAAAACCAATTATATTAACATGAAAGAATTAGCTATTGGCGATTGGGTAGTATTCCTAATTTACTTCGTTATCGTCGCTGCCTACGGTTTATGGGTGTACAACCGTAAAAAAGTCGTGGGTGTATCTTCATCAAAAGATTACTTTTTAGCCGAGGGTTCGCTTACCTGGTGGGCTATCGGTGCATCACTTATCGCATCAAACATTTCTGCCGAACAATTTGTGGCCATGAGCGGCAACGGCTTTACCATGGGTCTGGCCATATCTACTTACGAGTGGATGGCGGCATTAACCCTGGTTATTGTGGCCGTTTTCTTTATTCCGGTTTACCTGAAGAATAAGATCTTTACCATGCCTCAGTTTTTGCATCAGCGTTATAACAGCACTGTAGCAATGATCATGGCTGTTTTCTGGCTTTTACTTTATGTTATAGTTAACTTAACTTCCATACTTTACCTTGGAGCTATTGCTATACACGGAATATCGGGCATTAACTTTGGCGTTTGTATAGGTTTGTTAGCGGTGGTTTCTATCATCATCACCTTAGGTGGTATGAAGGTAATTGGTTTTACAGACGTTATACAGGTGTTTTTCCTGATATTAGGTGGTTTGGTTACTACTTACATTGCTGTAAATCAGGTTGCCGAGCATTATGGTCAAAGCGGTTTAATGAGCGGCTTAAAATTAATGCACGACAATTATAACGACCACTTCCACATGATTTTAGATCGCGACAACAAAAGCTATGGCGATTTACCAGGCTTAACCGTGTTGTTAGGTGGTATGTGGATTGTAAACCTTAACTACTGGGGTTGTAATCAATACATCACGCAGCGTGCTTTGGGCGCTGACTTAAAAACTGCACGTGGCGGTATCTTATTCGCAGCATTCCTTAAATTATTAATGCCGGTAATTGTGGTATTACCCGGTATTGCTGCTTACGTGTTGTTTAAGGAGCAGGTATTTGATCCGCAAAGCGCTGCAAGCGTTGGCGAAAATGCCGATAACGCTTACCCCGTGTTATTGAACTTGTTACCTTCAGGTATTAAAGGGTTAGCTTTTGCAGCCTTAACAGCTGCGGTAGTTGCTTCATTAGCAGGTAAAGCCAATAGTATTGCAACCATTTTTACGCTTGACATCTACAAAAAGAAAATTAACCCTGAAGCCAGCGAGAAAAACCTGGTTACTGTAGGTAAAGCCACTGTAGTTATTGCTATGGCATTAGGTGTTATTATTTCACCTTTCCTGGGTATTGATAAAAAAGGTGGTTTCCAGTTTATTCAGGAGTACACAGGCTTCGTATCTCCGGGTATTTTCGCCATGTTCTTCTTAGGCTTCTTCTGGAAAAAAGCATCATCAAACGCAGCTTTATTTGCTACTATAGGTGGTTTTGGCATCTCGGTATTCTTTAAGTTCTTACCTAAGTTTGCTGATCTTTCAGGCTTATACAACATTGGTTTTGCTTACAAAAATGCGCAAAGCGGTTTGTGGGAAATTCCTTTCCTTGACCGTATGGGTATCACCTTTGTTCTTTGTATGATAGCCATGATCGTTATCAGCTTAATTGATGCAAGCCGTGGCAAGAAAACCAACGGTTTGGAAGTTGATTCTTCTATGTTTAAAACAACCGGTGGCTTTGCTGCAGGCGCGTTGATCATTATTGGTATTTTAGTGGCGCTTTACACTGTGTTCTATTAATCAATTTTAAATCCATATACAAAAAAGCTGCCCGCATGGGCAGCTTTTTTTATTTACAAACAAAAGGGGTGTAGTAGCGCTTTTATAATAACTTACATAACATTCGCACTATAAATTTATGCCTCATATAGCAGCAACCGCTACGGTTACCTTTCCATTTAAAACACAACAGCAAGCGGTTAAACAGCAGGCCCATGCTATGTTTTCGGCCAATTTCCCGCAAACTGATAGACTGATCTTTGCTTTCGATAATACTGAAATCATTACCCGCAACTTTTGCAAACCATTAGAGTGGTACGGCCAGCCCACAACGTTTGAAGAACGCAACGCCGATTTTCAGAAAATTGCGTTAGAATATTCTGTTAAAGCCGTTGAAGATTGTATTGCAAGGGCAGGCATTAACAAAGATGAAATAACCGATATATTATTTGTGACTACCACCGGTTTGGCTACACCGAGCATGGATGCTTTAATAGTAAACGCCATGCGCTTAAACCCCAACATTAACCGTACACCTATATGGGGTTTGGGTTGTGGTGGTGGTGTTTCGGGTATGGCTAAAGCGGGTACGGTAGCTATTGCTAATCCGGATGCTGTGGTGTTGCTGGTAGCGGTAGAACTATGTTCGCTTACGCTGATGAAAAATGATTACAGCAAGAGCAATTTCATCGGCTCCAGCCTGTTTTCTGACGGCGTGGCGGCTTGCATTGTTAAAGGCGACAATCACCCTCACCCCGCAGCTAAAGTTGATTACATAGCCGCCAGCAGTAAACTGTACTATGATTCATTAGATGTAATGGGCTGGGAATTTAAGGACACTGGCTTTAAGGTTTTATTCTCTAAAGATATCCCTACCTTTATTAATGAGAATGTAAAACAGGATATTGGTGAGTTTCTGCAAAAACACAATTTGCAATTGAGCGACATCAACAACTTTATATTTCATCCCGGAGGAAAAAAGGTGTTAGATGCCTACACCAAGGCCTTGCAGGTAGAGGGCGATTTTTTGAAACATACCCGCGAGGTGATGAATGATAACGGCAACATGTCAAGCGCTACGGTTTTATACGTACTTGATAAGTTTATTAACGACGGCTTTGAAGATGGCTATGGTTTAATGATGGCTATGGGCCCGGGTTTTTCAAGCGAGATGGCTTTGCTTAAACTATCAAACAACTAATAATGTACTTCTATATATTTTTGGCTTTTCTGATCACTCAACGCTTGTCGGAACTATACATAGCGCGCCGGAATGAAAAGTGGTTGCTAAGTCAGGGCGCTATACAATACGGACAGGATCACTACCCTTTCATGGTGGGTATGCATACCTTATTTGTTATTTCATTAATAGTGGAGTACAATTTACGGGATGATACACCTTTCAATTATTACCTGTTACTGGCATTTATAGCCGTACTATCTTTCAAATTTTGGGCGCTATCATCATTAGGCAAATACTGGAATACTAAAATATACCGCGTACCCGGCGTATACCCTGTAAAAAAAGGACCCTATAAAATATTCAAGCATCCTAACTATATGGAGGTGGTGTTGGAAATAGCTATCATTCCTTTAGTGTTTAATCTTTACTACACCGCCATTATATTCTCTATCCTCAATGCGGCAATGCTTTATGTGCGCATAAGTGTAGAAAATAAGGTTTGGGCTGATAAGTAGCTTGCGCAAACCTTATTTATTGTAAATATGCTTCAACAACCTTTGTTTGGCATGATATAAAGTGTACTGCCGCCCACAGTTAAATTGAAGCCTTTGTTCTGTGCATCAGGAAGCGCCAATTTCGTCCATGTTTTGCCCATGTCTGATGACCGGTATATGCCATCTGAGCGGCCACATACCAAGTATTTACCCATCTGTTTAATAGCAAAAATATTGGGTGAAGATTTTATCAATCCTATTCTTTTCATAAATAAACTATTCCAGGAAGGCTGAAGCTCGGCTCCTATTTCATTCCATGTTTTCCCGTTATCCTGCGAAATGTGTATCGTATTGGTCTTTGTTACAACATTCTCAACTATAGTGGCAAATCCGCCGGTTAAAGGTTCTACAGCAATACCAAGGCCACCTTCGCTCAATACATTCTCCCAGCTTTCACCGTTATCGGTTGATCTTAATACTCCGTCTTTTCCTGTTGATAGCAATACTCCATCTTGCTCTACCAATTTCATTCTGCCGTCGCCAACATGCACATGTTTCCAGGTTTTTCCGCCATTAGTTGATCGGAACAAACCGTTATTAGATGAGATAAAAACTGTACCATCCGCGGTTTCAAATACAGAGCGGACTTCTCTTTCTTTATACGTCGTATACATCCAGTCTACCATCTTGTCTAATTGCACAGCTTGTTCTTGAAAATTGGTATACACAGGCACCCATTTATTTGCTCCGTTGATTTTCTTAAGAAATTGGCCGCGAATATTGTAAGCAAGTATGCCGCTATTGGTAGGGACAATGTTACGCTGATTGCCGGGTAAAACGTCTTTTGTCCAGGAAGAAGTTGTTGAATTTGATTCGTTGCGATAAACTCCGTTTCCGGCGCGTACATATATTGCGTGGTCATTAGTGTATAACCCGTCTTGCCACAGGCCTTCCCGCTGCATTCTTTCGGGAAGTCCTTTGCTGATGTCCTGCCATGTTTGGCCGCCATCTGCAGACTTATAGATGATATTGGTAACCGCAGATGTTTTTTCTTCATTTACCGGTTTCTTCTCCTCTTCTTTTTCTTTTAGTGCAAAGGAATTTAACAGGGCTGCAACCAGCAACAAAGCCGGAACAACCGCGAATAATCTTTTAATGTTTTTACTTTTCATGTAGTGTAAAATTTGATTCAGCAAAACTACTTTGACATTTTCCGGGCTAACGAATATGGATTGTAAATAAAATTGTAAACCTTTGTAAATAAAATACTGACAATATGTTAGATAGGTTTAACTCCCTTTTGGGCAAAAGCAAATACATGGCTGCTTTAGTACTTATGCCCTTAATGGCTTTGATATGTATTGCTTTTAGCCTAACTAACACCAGCGATTTTGATTTAGCCAAAAGAGAAATTTTGCTTCGTAAAATTGGTCACGAATTGTTATTGCAATCGCATGATAGTACATCAAGAGTTTTACCTGTAGAAAAGAAAAGTGAGAACGAATTTGAGATAAGGTTTGAGAAAGAACTCATGTTTAAGCCGGAGTCGCTGGTAAAAATAACCCAGAAGATCTTAAATAAAGACGCCTTTGCAAGCGATTACATAGTGAATGTAATTAAATGCGGAACAGAAACGGTAACTTATGGCTACGCCATTTCTGAAAACAAAAAAGATGATATTATAACGTGTAAGGGCCGGGAACAGCCTAAAGCGTGTTATGTAATTAACATTCAATTTAAGCCAAAAAAAGTTGCCTTTACTAAAAATGCCGCTTTGTTAGGAGGCTTGCCGGTTTTGGCATTTGTTGGCTTATTACTTCTAAGATCAGGCAAATCGCGAAAAACTTTGCCCGGCGTTGTGCAGAACGATGTATTTAATATTGGCGAAGTAATATTTAATGCTCCGCTAAAGCAACTTATCATAAACAACAACACTACAGATTTAACCGGAACTGAAACACGCTTATTGCTCATATTCGCATCTTCACCTAATCAAATTATTGAGAGAAGCCGCTTGCAAAAAGAGATTTGGGAAGATGAAGGCGTTATCGTAGGGCGCAGCCTGGATATGTTTATATCTAAACTCCGTAAAAAATTGGAGCCTGCCGGCAATGTGAATATTGTTGTAGTACGGGGTAAGGGGTATAAATTGGAAGTAACTGGATAGATTATTGCTGCCATTCTAAAAGCAGCGAAGAATCGGGTAAACCAAGCTGGTTCAATCGCTTAGATAGCAAATCGTCATCGATCAGAATGACAAATTAAAATCCGAAATCGAACATCCGGATTCCGAAATCAAACTCGCTTTTTCACCATCTTAAAGTGCTGTATCCCTGCCTCTTCAAACTGCTCACCTACCTTTTCAAAACCCGATTTTGCGTATAGTGGCATAGCGTCAATCTGTGCATTAAGGTAAATATAATCTGCATCCGAAGGTAGATCCCTCAAAGCGGTTGATACCATCATGTGGGCCACGCCCTTTCCTCTATGCTGTTTTAATACAGCAAAACGTTCTAATTTATAGCCTAAGTCGGTTTTACGCCAGCGGCAGGCACCGGCAGGCTCTCCATCAACCAACGCCAAAAAATGATGCGAATCTTCTTCGTGCTCCCACTCCAGTTCGGGTGGGCATTTTTGTTCTACTACAAACACCTCCTTACGTATGGCGAAAACGGTTTGCAGCGTTTCAGGATTATTTACTTTGTTTACTTTTATTTCTACTGGCTTTGGCATCTAAATAATGTTGTTTGGTTTTATGTCCGGTTAATTTTAACTGGTGATTCTCTTCAGCAGCATCAATAGAGTGTGTACACAAAATGTCATCTTCCTCCTCGGCCAGGTCTGACAGTTGCTCATAAAACCGATGTAAGCGATCTAATTCCTCCTCGGTCAGGTCTTCAATATCAACCATACGGTTACTGGCTCCCTGATGCGAGGCCAGCAGTTCATTCAGCTTTAAATGAATAGCTTTTGAATCTTTGTTTTGCGTTTTCTGTATCAGGAACACCATTAAAAATGTAACAATGGTTGTACCTGTATTAATAATAAGCTGCCAGGTGTCTGAATACTTAAAAATTGGACCTGTTACCAGCCAAACAATTATAATCCCGATTGCCAATACAAAAGCAGTTGAACTACCCGTTGCATTTGTTGCCCAATTGGCAAACCGTTCAAACAAGTTTTTTTTCTTCTTAGCCATAAACCTCTTACTATATTTTTGCTAAGCTTAAAACTAAAAAAAAGCGCCGATGTTTTTCACATCGGCGCTTTATATAACTTATGTCTTTTAGCTTACAGTTTATCCGTAGCGTTTACACAGTTCAGATCTTCAAAAGCATGCGCTAAACGTTTACCAAAGGTTTCTTCTGCTTTGCGTAACCAAACACGTGGATCATAGTATTTTTTGTTTGGAGAATCTTCACCTTCAGGGTTACCGATCTGGCTTTGAAGGTAACCTTCTTTACCTTTGTAGTAATCTTTAATGCCTTCCCAAAATGCCCATTGCAAATCGGTATCAATGTTCATTTTAATGGCGCCGTAGCTAATAGCTTCGCGAATTTCTTCCTGGCTTGAGCCCGAACCGCCGTGGAACACAAAATTAATAGGTTTATCTTCAGTTAAACCAAATTTGTTTTTAACATACTCCTGAGAGTTATGCAAAATAACGGGCTGTAATTTAACATTGCCTGGTTTATAAACGCCATGCACGTTACCAAAAGCAGCTGCAACCGTAAAACGGTGACTAACTTTTGAAAGGTGTTCGTATGAGTAAGAAACTTCTTCAGGCTGGGTGTATAAACGTGAGCTGTCAACGTCAGAGTTATCTACGCCATCTTCTTCACCACCGGTAACACCTAATTCAATCTCCAGCGTCATGCCCATTTTGGCCATACGCTCCAGGTATTTAGATGATATTTCAATGTTTTCTTCGATAGGCTCTTCAGAAAGGTCAAGCATGTGCGAAGAAAACAGTGGTTTGCCTGTTTCAGCAAAAAACTTCTCGCCGTGCTCTAACAAGCCGTCAATCCATGGTAATAATTTTTTTGCAGCGTGGTCTGTGTGAAGTATAACTGCAACACCGTAATGCTCAGCCAACAAATGCACGTGTTTAGCGGCAGATACACCACCTAAAATACAAGCTTGCAGCTTTGAATTATCTAATGATTTACCTGCATAAAACTGGGCGCCACCATGTGATAATTGTATAATAACCGGTGAGTTAACCGCTTTTGCAGTTTCCATAACCGCGTTAATGGTGTTGGTACCTGTAACATTTACAGCAGGTAAAGCAAACTGGTGTTTCTTTGCCGCTTCAAACAGCTCCTGCACCTGATCGCCATGCAGTACGCCTTTATAATTTTTTAAATCCATAATCAAAGTTTGTAGTGCCGAAGTTAAAATTTAGATGCGAAATATGAGACATGAGACGCGAGTTTTTTCTGAATAAATGTGGTTTACATCTCAAATCTGTTATCTCAAATCTCATATCTACAAAATAATTCGTTTCTTTGCATCAATTTGAAAGAGTTAGAAACAGGTATGAGTTGGTTTAAACGCGAATCAAAAGGGATAATTACTACTACTGAGCAAAAAAAAGAGGCACCTGATGGTATCTGGAACAAATGCCCGCAATGTAAAAAACCCCTCCACTATTCCGAACAAGTTGAAAACCAATACGTTTGCCATTATTGTGGCTATCACCTACGTATAGGTTCAAAAGAGTATTTTTCGGTACTTTTTGATAATAATGAGTTCACGGAGCTCTTCCCTGATATGACATCAGGCGATCCTCTGGAGTTTACAGATTCTAAAAAATATAGCGACAGGTTAACAGAAACCCAGTTTAAAACCGGATTGAAAGATGCTATACGTGCAGGCGTAGGCAAAGTAAACGGACAAGATCTGGTTATTGCCTGTATGGACTTTGGTTTTATCGGTGGTTCAATGGGATCTGTAGTAGGCGAAAAAATTGCCCGCTCTATCGATTACAGCATTGAGCATAAAGTTCCCTTCCTGATGATATCAAAATCAGGCGGTGCACGCATGATGGAGGCAGCTTTTTCGTTAATGCAAATGGCTAAAACTTCTGCAAAACTGGCGCTGTTAGGTCAGGCTAAAATACCTTTCATATCACTACTTACCGATCCTACAACAGGTGGTGTAACCGCATCATATGCTATGCTGGGCGACATTAACATTGCCGAGCCGGGTGCATTAATTGGCTTTGCAGGTCCACGTGTTATTAAAGAAACTATAAAAAAAGATTTACCAAAAGGTTTCCAGACTGCAGAATTTGTACAGGAACACGGATTTTTAGATTTTATAGTTGACCGCCGCGAAATGAAGGAAGAACTAAGCGCTTTCCTTAAAATGATGAAAAATTAAAAGACTTTATAAAATAAAAATGGCTCCATTTGGGAGCCATTTTTATTTATATGCTATTTTTAACGTGCATCTATATAAGGCATGTCCTTAATATAAACGGGTTTTCTGCCTTCTTCGCTAAATGCTTCCGGATTGCCTGACGGATAATCAGTCACATCATCATTGATAGGATCATCTTCAAATACATCAGTATCATCATCTGCTACTTCGTTGTCTAAATCATCCAGGTCATCGTCGTCTTCTTCAACGTCAACAAACTCATCGTCTTCGTCATCCTGAGCAAAGTCATCATCCTCTTCTTCAAATTCCTCTGCGCTGTCTCTTGACAGGTCATCAGCATTATAAGCGTTATCGCTATTCACATAATCTGATGGTTCATCATCATAGTTATCCGGGTTGTATCCAAATTTATTCTGTTCTAAAATCATGGCGTTTGTTTTTAAGGTAGATGCTTGTGTTGGTTATATGCTTTCGGTGCCGGGTTCATGGCCTACCATTCTGCCGGTACTCCGGCTATGGTGTTGAGGTTGAAAGTCCGCACGAGAGGGTCCTTCAGAAGGGAACTCATGTTCGTTTGGCGGCGTAACGTCATTTTGCTCACTAAATGAGGCGTCGTTACCTGAATCCTGTTGTTGTTGCTCCCTTTGCGGGCTATATCCTGAACCTTCTTGCTCTGATTGTCTTCTTTCAGGTCTTTCTTCTGGGCGGTTACCGTTTCCGGAATTTTGATTTTCGTAGTTCATAGGTTTATTATTTTAATTACAAATTAATAAACCATAACCGTGCCAATAAATTGGAGGTTAATTCTGTTGAACTAAAAATGAGCTAAGAAAATAATTCGCGCAGCTTTGTTACAACAAAGTCTATTTCTTCCCGGGTGTTGTACTTAGAGAAAGAGAACCTTACAGAAGGCCGTGTAGTACTTGCGCCTATAGCGGTAAGTACGTGAGAACCAATGTCTGTACCTGAACTACAAGCACTTCCACCAGATACAGAGATTCCGGCTATATCAAGCTTGAACAGCAACATATCGGCTATGTCTGTTTCAGGGAACGAAACGTTCAGTACGGTATACAAACTTTTATCAGCATCCGTTTCACCATTGAACTGAACTCCAGGGATGCAGGCTTTCAGTTGCGCTATCATGTATGCTTTTAAATCTTGTATGTATTGCTGCTTCAACTCCATATCGGCATAAGCCAGTTCAAGCGCTTTAGCAAGGCCTGCAATACCATACACATTTTCGGTACCACCGCGCATATTGCGCTCCTGTGCACCGCCATATATAAGCGGCTTTATTTTTATTTTATGACTGATGTATAAAAACCCCACGCCTTTAGGTCCGTGAAATTTATGTGCAGCACAAGTAATGAAATGCACTTTGAGCTTACCCAGATCATGCGGATAGTGGGCCATAGTCTGTACCGTATCACAGTGAAAAATGGCATTGTATTGCTCACAAAGCTCGCCAACCTTTTCAATGTCTGTAAGTGTACCTAATTCATTATTGGCTTGCATTAATGATACAAAGCTGCGCTCGTTAGTTTTAAGCAAATCTTCTAAGTGCGCATAGTCAACGTTGCCTTTATCATCAATATCAACAAAGCTTAGTTTAATAGTGCCGGCTTTTTCTAAAGCTTCCAGGGTGTGTATTACGGCATGGTGCTCAATGCGGGTAGTTATAGCGTGTGTTATGTTATTATCAATAATACCACAACGAATAGCCATGTTATCGGCCTCGGTACCACTGCCGGTAAAGAAAATCTCAGCAGGAGACGTATGCAGCAAACCGGCAACAGTTTTACGCGCCCTTTCAACCAGTGTGCGCCCCTCGCGCCCATGCGCGTGTATGGATGACGGATTACCAAAATGGCTCCCCATTACCTCGCTCATCACTTTAATAACCTCGGGATCAAGCGGTGTAGTAGCCGCATTATCTAAATAAACACGCATGCTTTAATGAGTGAATGAGTGAGTTAGTGAATGAGCGAATTTACACGCTCACCAAATCAAGCATCCTTTTTATCAGTTAATGGATTAAAATTCTGTTTTTAACCAACCAGCTACTAAATTAAAACCAATCATAATTCAATAGCTCAGTAATTCAATAATTAGCTAAGTATTTCCTTTATATCAGCAATGATCTTATTAGCTAAACTGCTGGCTACTGCTTCAGAATCAGCCTCAGAATATATGCGGATAATAGGTTCGGTGTTTGAGCGGCGCAGGTGTACCCATTGTTTATCGAACTCAATTTTCAAACCGTCAATAGTGCTGTATGGTTGATTTTTATATTTCTCTTCTACCTTTAAAAGCAACGCATCAATATCCATATCAGGCGTTAGCGTTATTTTATTTTTAGAGATAAAATAGTTTGGATATGAGCTACGCAAAACCGAAACAGGTTTACCATATTTAGCTAAATGTGTTAAAAACAAAGCGATACCAGCTAAAGCGTCCCGACCGTAGTGCAGTTCGGGATAAATTACACCACCATTGCCTTCGCCTCCTATAACGGCATTTACTTCTTTCATTTTGTTCACCACGTTCACCTCGCCTACCGCTGCAGCATGGTATTCTCCGCCGGCCTGTTCGGTAACATCGCGCAGGGCGCGGGTTGACGAGAGGTTAGAAACCGTATTGCCTTTTGTATTTTTCAATACATAATCAGCTACGGCAACCAAGGTATATTCTTCGCCAAACATGTTGCCATCTTCACAAACAAAGCAGAGGCGGTCAACGTCAGGGTCAACAGCAATACCCAGATCGGCATTTTTGCTTGTCACCTCTTTTGATAGGTCTGTCAAATTCTCGGGCAGTGGTTCCGGGTTGTGCGGAAATTGTCCATCAGGTTCACAAAATAGTTTATGTACCGTTTTAACACCAAGCGCTTCCAACAAGGCCGGAACAAAAATACCGCCTGTTGAGTTAACGCAATCAATTACTACTTTAAAGTTGGCTTTGGCAATAGCATCCACATCAACCAATGGCAGGGCCAGTATCTGTTCAATATGCTTTTGCATAAAGCTGTCGTCGTAAATAACCTTGCCTAACGTATTTACATCAGCGTAATTAAAGTCGCTGCTTTCGGCAATTTCCAGCAATTCCTTACCATCAGCATCGTTTATAAACTCGCCTTTGGCATTTAATAGTTTTAAGGCGTTCCATTGCTTTGGGTTGTGGCTGGCTGTAAGGATAATACCGCCACCCGCTTGCTCCAACGGAACAGCCACCTCAACAGTTGGAGTTGTTGAAAGGCCAATATCCACCACGTCTATACCCAGGCCCATTAACGTGCCTGTTACCAGGTTGTTAACCATAGCTCCCGATATGCGCGCGTCTCTGCCAACAATAACTTTTTTAGCCGCACCGGTTCTGATAAGCCATGCACCGTATGCAGATGTAAATTTTACTATATCAAGGGGTGTTAAACCATCGCCAGCCGCGCCGCCTATCGTACCCCGTATACCCGAAATTGATTTTATAAGTGTCAAAATTTCAAAAATAGATTGCTGCAAAAATAAGATTAATTATTGGCTTGACTAAGATTAGTAGTACTAATCAGATTTTAAGATTTTTGATAGTAATATTTCATCTTAGGTAAAGCAGTCATAAAATCCTGAAATCAGCATCATCCAGCAAATCTTAGTTTATATTTGCCCCAATGCCTGATTTTCTGCTCAACATTGACCAACAACTGTTTCATTTCATTAACCATGATATGAGCAATTGGTTTTTTGATTGGCTGATGCCGGTTTTACGTAACCGACTGGTTTGGATACCGTTGTACGTTTTTATCTTTGTTTTCTGCCTTTGGCGATATAAAAAACAGGGTGTAATAATTTTAGCGCTGCTGCTGCTCACCTTCGGATTGGCCGACTTTGGCAGTGCCAGCATTATAAAGCCCTATTTCAACCGCTTGCGCCCATGCAATACGCCTGAGTTAGATACTACTATTATTGAACGCGTTGACTGCGGAACCGGTTACAGCTTCCCCTCCAGCCATGCCAGCGATCATTTTGCCATTGCCGTTTTTTTGAGTATAGTATTTTATAAACGCCACAAATGGGTTTTACCTGTAAGTTTATTTTGGGCAGCCTCTATAAGTTTTGCACAGGTTTATGTTGGTGTGCATTACCCGGTAGATGTAACCGCAGGGGCAATTTATGGCATATTGGCGGGCTTGTTGTTCGGGTGGATATTTTGGAAATGGCAACGGCACTTATTTAATTAATATTATACTATCCCATTTGCAGACGGGCATTTAAAAAACCTTTGGCTCATTAAAAAAAACACCTACTTTTGTTGCGCCTAAAAACAGTAAATGTCAACAAAGCAAGTCACCGAATCTCTGTTCAGTAAAATTGAGGCATACGCACACAAAAAAGTAGTGTTCTGCAGCGACCCGGATACCGGGCTTAAAGCTATAATTGCAGTTCACGATACTACTTTGGGTCCGGCGTTGGGTGGTACACGTATGTGGGCTTACAAAAGCGAAGACGATGCGTTAAATGACGTACTGCGTCTCTCAAAAAACATGACATATAAAGCCGCCATATCAGGATTAAACCTTGGCGGTGGCAGTGCGGTTATTATAGGCGATTCCCGGCGCGACAAATCAGAAGCTTTACTGCGCAAATTCGGCAGGTTTATAAAAAATCTTAATGGTGAGTTTATTACAGCCGAAGATGTTGGCACTAATCCGCGCGACATGGCTTACATCCGCATGGAAACACAGCATGTTACGGGCTTACCTGAAACCATGGGCGGCAGCGGAGACCCTACTCCTATTGCAGCTATGGGGGTATACATGGGCATTAAAGCTTCGGTTAAAGAACTTTTTGGCACAGATAGTTTAACAGGTAAATCGGTTATAGTACAGGGTATTGGCCAAGTTGGCGAAAACCTGGTGAAACTACTGCGCGATGAAAATGTTAAGGTATACGTGAGCGACATCAACGAGGAACGTGCTGGTTTTGTATCAAAAAAATATGGCGCGCAGGCGGTTTCCAACAATAGTATTTTTGATATAGATGCTGATATTTATTCGCCTTGTGCATTAGGTGCTACCGTAAATACGCAAACTATTAATAAGTTAAAATGTGCCATTATAGCCGGATCAGCTAACAATCAACTTGAAGACGAGGATATGCACGGGCAAATGCTGTTGGAAAAAGGCATCTTATTTGCGCCCGACTACGTAATAAGTGCCGGCGGTGTTATTAATTGCTACTCGGAACTGATGGGTTTTAGCAAAAAGCACTCATTGCAACTTACTGAGAATATTTATGAGGCTACGCGTAACGTACTAAAGTTATCAAAGTCTGAAAACATACCTACCATTCAGGCAGCTAATAAAATTGTTAATAAACGTATAGCAGACATCAATAAAGTAAAATCATCATATTAATTTATAAATAATAATAAGGAGTTCGCTCCAAAATCGTTCTTACATTATGCTAAATAGAAGGCACCTACGGGTAAAAGTACTACAAGCGGTATATGCATACCACCAAACCGGAGCAGGCAGTGTTTCCCAACACGAAAAAAACCTGCTGCAAAACATTGATAAGGTATACGAAATGTATATCTGGATGTTGTCGCTAATATCAGAAGTGGTTGAATATGCGGAGAAAGATGCTGAGGAGCGCGCTCATAAACACCTACCTACGGCAGCCGATTTAAATGCCAACCTGAAAATAATGACCAACCGGTTTTACACCTCACTCAGAAATAACAAAGAGTATTTAGCCGGTGTAAAAAAATACAAAATTGAGTGGAATTTTGATCCCGAACTGGTTAAAGGTTTGTTCAGAGCATTAAAATACTCGCCAGAGTATGAAGAGTATCTGCAAAAAACAGACGACACTATCCAAACCGATAAAGACATCATTAAGTTCATCTTCAAAAAAGTTATATTAAAATCAACTTTGGCCGAACAGGTTTTTGAAGAAAAATTTATTTTCTGGCCGGTTGATAAAGATGTTTTACAAGCCCTAATAGCCAAAACATTTAAAAACTTTTCTTTTGAAGATCCGGCCAAAAACAAACTGGCAGAAACAACAGGTAACTGGGCAGAAGATAAAGAATTTATAATTGACCTATTCCAGGCAACTATTAAATACGATAAAGACTACCAGGAAATGATAGGCCTTAAAACGCAGAACTGGGAGCCGGAACGTATTGCAATGATGGACACCTTGCTGATGAAGATGGCAATTGCCGAATTTATCAACTTTAACTCCATACCCGTTAAAGTTACTATAAACGAATACCTTGAAATTTCGAAAGAGTTTAGCACGCCAAAAAGTAATTCGTTTATAAATGGTATTTTAGACAAAATTTTGATCGAATTAAAAGAAGAGAAAAAAATACGTAAAACCGGCAGGGGTTTAATTGAATAATATGAAAAAGCTTTTTGTAATACTTTTAACAGCGGCTACATTATCGGCCTGTAACAACAGCGAGAAAGCAGCAGATACAACTTCAGCAGATTCGGCAGGCGTTACCAAAGCAGATCCGGCTATTATTAAATTTAATGAGGAGAGCTTTGACTTTGGTAAAATAACCGAGGGCGAAAAAACAACGCACGTTTTCAAATTTTACAATGGCAGCACACAACCTTTGATCATCACCAATGCTGTGGCGTCATGCGGTTGCACAACACCTACATGGCCAAAAGACCCTGTTCTTCCCGGCAAAGAGGGCGAAATTTCTGTTACCTTTAACAGCGCAGGCAAAGTTGGCTTACAAGACAAATTAATTACCGTTACAGCTAATACTGATCCGGCACAAACGGTAGTGCACTTGATTGGTGAAGTGTTGGCAAAAAAATAAACTATTAAAGATGACTACTACTATTTTATTACAGGCTGGCGGACTTAGCATACAAAACTTAATACCGCTTGGACTTATTGTTTTGGTGATGTATTTCTTCATGATCCGTCCGCAGATGAAGAAGCAAAAAGACCAGAAAAAATTTGCCGACGAATTGAAAAAAGGCGACAAAGTTATTACCACAGCCGGCTTGCACGGACGCATTGCGGAAGTAAATGAAACAACTGTTGTTATTGATACAGAACTGGGCAGTAAACTACGCTTTGACAAAACAGCTATATCGCTTGACGCGTCAAAACCTTTAAATACACCGGCTAAGTAAGGTAAAAGCTGAAAGGTAAAAGGTTTGCTTACACAGCTAATAATTTTAAATTTGTAATAGTAAAGGCGAAAGAAAAGGAACACAACCTTTTACCTTTCGCCTTTTACCTTTCAGCTACATCATGATAAAACTATCAGCAACAGAACGCAGAAGGATATCGGTTTTTTTAACCTGCTTAACCTTTGCTGTTTGCGCCTGGCTGGTAGTGGCATTTTCAAGCACCTACAACTACACCACTAAAATGTACGTGCGGTACAAAAACGTACCGCTTAAACGTTCTTTTCATTCTTTGCAGTCGGATACTATTGAGGCTGTTGTTAAAGGCACCGGCTGGCAAATGATATTTGCGCGGGTTAATGAAAAAAGCAGTGCCGTAACAGTTGATCTGCGTTCGTTGGATAACAGGCCCTACGTTGTATTAAGCGCGCAGTTGCAACGCATTAATACAGAAATGCCGCGCAACAACCCTGTAATTGGCTTTAATCCGGATACTTTATATTTTGATTTTTCTAACCGTAGCATCAAACGCATTCCCGTTAAGTTATTAAGTGCCATACGTTACAGCAAACAATATGCGCAGTCTGACAATGTGAAGCTTGAGCCATCCTACGTTACTGTTAGCGGCCCGAGTGCTGAGATAGACGCGATGACCACCTGGCCTACTGACTCATTAAAGGTCAATGATGTAAATGAAAACATTGTAACTACAGTAGGACTGAAAACACCCTCCGCAGGAAACATCAACATTTATCCAAAAGCGGTTAAGGTTATAGTACCTGTTAATGAATTTACTGAGAAAACCATTAAAATACCTTTAAGGATAATCAATAACGCTAATTACTACAATGTTAAGCTGATCCCGCAACGCGTTACCGTTACATTTACAACATCGCTTGATAAATATGCCGACATTGATGCAGACTTATTTGAGGCGCAGGTTGATATGGAGTACTGGCAAAAATACGGTTACAGCACGCTTCCTGTTAAAATTATACGTGTTCCTGATTTTTGCAAAGTGGTGCGCATTGAACCACGCAACATTGATTTTATTGTAAAGAAGTGATGCTGAAAATTGGAATAACCGGCAATATAGGCAGCGGAAAAAGTACGGTGGCACGCGTATTTGAACTATTGGGTGTTAAAGTTTTTTACGCCGATGATGCAGGTAAAAATGTAATGACCACTGATGCTGTATTGATTGAAGGCGTTAAAAAAGCTTTTGGAGACGAAAGCTACTTTGAAGATGGCACACTTAACCGTAAACACCTGGCATCCATAGTCTTTAATAATGAAGCTGAGTTAAAAAAACTAAACGCTCTTGTTCACCCCGCTGTTTTCAGAGCGTTTGATGAATGGGCCAAAACTTACCTCAACGAGCCTTACATAATAAAGGAAGCCGCAGTATTGTTTGAAAGCGGTTCATACAAAGACTGCGATGAAACTATTTTAGTTGCCGCCCCCTTAGAAACAAGGATTAAAAGGGTAATGAACCGTGATCAAATAAGCCGTGCGGAAGTTGAAGCACGCGAAGCCCGGCAATTTTCTCAAGAAAAAAAGATAGACATGGCAAACCATATGCTATTAAATGACGACAGCCAACTCCTAATACCACAAATAATACAATTGCACCAGCATTTTTTAAAGCTCTCCGGCGCCTGATATCAGCCATGATCATTGACGATTTTGTTTTTATTAATGATAACGGACTGTACTGCAAATACGGCGATTTTTACCTCGACCCTATCCTGCCGGTAAAAACAGCGATTATATCTCACGCCCATGCAGACCATGCCGTGAGTGGCAATGGTTCTGTATACTGCACTGCATCAACGCGTGCCTTAATGGAACTGCGTTATAGCCGATATGCGGCAAGAACCTTTCAGGTAGTTAGATACGATGAATCTTTTGTAATAAACGGTATAAAAATCACCTTTATTCCCGCAGGCCACATGCTGGGTTCGGCTATGGTTTTAATGGAGTATAAAGACTCTACCTATCTATATACCGGCGATTATAAGATCCAACCCGATGATACATGCGAGCCTATTGCCTGGGTTAAGGCTGATGTATTGATCACCGAAAGTACCTTTGCCGATCCTAAAATCATTCACCCTAACCCGGTTGACGAGATAAAAAAGCTTAATGGCATACAAAGTAACATTCTCTTAGGCGCTTATGCTACAGGTAAAAGTCAGAGGTTGATCAGGATGATAACAGACCACGCGCCGCGCAAAAAAATACTGGTGCACCACCGCATAATGGCCATTAATAAAATATATGAAAACGCGGGATTCAAATTAGGCAATTATCAATTATATGGTCGTAAACTAATGAAAGCGCAAGACGAGTTTGTGTACATTGTACCACCGTTTACATTTGATAGTTATATAAGAGCCAGTGGTGTAAAACGCCTTTTTGCATCCGGCTGGAACAAATTACAGGTAAACAAAGAGGATACACTTTTTATATCAGACCACGTAGACTGGAACGATATACTTGAAGCGGTGCGGCAGGTTGCTCCTACTCAAATATGGACACTCCATGGCAATGGCCGGCACTTACAAGCCTACTATGGCGACAGCATTAAAGTTAAACTGCTTAACTAAATAAAGTTGTAGTTAATAACTGGACCATTAATTAGTCGTATTGCACTATTACCCATTATTTTAATTAAAAAAAATAAACATATTTGCATTGCCGAAAGTTAAAACAGCCCATGCGAATAGACGACGAAATACAAAGTTCAAACTTCGAAGATAACTACCATAAGGTAGTTGTAAATATTGCCTATACGGAAGGGTGGTTAAGTAACACCTTGCGACTACATTTTGAAAAATTTAATTTAACCCGTCAGCAGTTTAATATTTTACGTATTCTGCGTGGGCAATACCCAAAACCGGCCACTATCAACATTTTAAAAGAACGTATGATAGATAAAATGAGCGATGCCTCGCGCATTGTTGACCGCCTCATTCAAAAAGAATTGATAACACGTTGCACAAATAGCAAAGACAGGCGCGCGGTTGACATCCAAATAAGCGAAAAAGGGCTTGACACCCTGGCTAAGATGGATGCGGAGTTTAAAACCAAAGATTTTCTTCAAAATAACCTTACCCCGGAGGAAGCCGCTCAACTGAGCGACTTGTTGGATAAACTGCGCGGTTAATCAGAACTTTAAATTGGATGCTGCACAGTAACTGAAATGGTTACTTGAATAATCAACAGTATTAGTCTACTTTTGACTTTCGGACGTCCGGACTTCGGACTTTCGGACTTTTCATCAGCATGAAAGATCTGGCCTACTTAAATAAATTCTTTTACAAATACCGCTGGCGCCTTATTCCCGGTGTACTGTTTGTTGTTATATCCAACATTTTTGGAATTTTACCGGCCCAGGTAATAAGAGTAGCATTTGATCTGGTTGAAGAAAACATAAGCGTATATCATTTATTTACGGGCTTCAACAGACAGGGGCTTATTTATGACATATTCGGCTCAAGCCTGTTATTATTTGGCATACTGGTTTTGTTGCTGGCCATTTTAAGAGGATTGTTCCTGTTTTTTATGCGACAAACCATTATACTCATGTCGCGTCATATTGAGTATGATCTTAAAAATGAGATATATGAGCATTATCAGGCGCTATCATTAGCGTTTTACCGCCGCCACAATACAGGCGATCTAATGAACCGTGTTACAGAAGATGTGAGCCGCGTGCGTATGTACCTTGGACCGGGCATTATGTACACCATCAACACGGTAGTGCTTTTCGTTTTAGCCATTTATTGCATGCTTACGGTGAATGTGCGGTTGGCGGTGTTTTCAGTATTGCCGCTCCCGTTACTGGCCGTAATTATTTACTACGTTAACAACATCATCAATTTCCGCAGCGAGAAAATACAGGAGCGTCTCTCTTCACTTTCAAGTTTTGTACAAGAGAACTTTTCGGGCATCCGCATCATGAAGTCGTACGTGCGCGAGGCATCAGTACGCAAAAAATTTGAAGCCGAGAGCAACGATTATAAGTTGCACTCCATGTCTTTGGCACGTGTGCAGGCGCTCTTCTACCCTATGATGCTGTTACTGGTGGGTATCAGTAACGTTATTATAATTTATGTAGGCGGCGTTGAGGTGATGAAAGGCAATATTACCCCGGGCAACATTGCCGAATTTATTGTTTACCTGAGTCAGCTTACCTTCCCGGTAATGTCATTAGGATGGGTTACCTCATTGATACAAAGAGCAGCGGCATCACAAAAACGCATCAACCAATTTTTGAGCCAGCAACCTGAAATTATTTCACCAACAGATGCTCCTCAGAAAGTAGAAGGCGCTATCGCCTTTAAAAACGTATCGTTCATTTACCCTGATACAGGCATTCAGGCACTTAAAAATGTTTCGTTTACAGCTTTGCCTGGTGAAATGGTGGCCATTATTGGCCGCACCGGATCAGGCAAGTCAACCATTGCCAATTTAATACTGCGCATGTATGATACTACGCAGGGCGAAGTTTTGGTAGACGGCAGCAACATTAAATCTGTTAATCTGGTTGATTACCGCCACCAGGTGGGTTATGTTCCGCAGGAAGTTTTCCTTTTCTCTGACACCATTGCTAATAACATAGCCTTTAGTGCCGATGTAAAAGACATGCCTGCCATTGAGCAAGCCGCACGCGACTCAGCAGTTTATAATAACATTATTAAACTGGAAAATGGGTTTGAAACGCTTATCGGGGAAAGAGGCATTACACTTTCGGGCGGGCAAAAACAGCGGGTATCCATTGCCCGCGCCATTGCCAAGCATCCACAGATACTGATATTTGACGATTGTTTGTCGGCAGTTGACACGCGAACCGAGGAGGAAATATTAAACAACCTTGGCCGGATAATGCACGGTAAAACAAATATTATAATTGCGCACCGTATATCCACGATTAAAAATGCTGATAAAATTTTGGTGATGGACAATGGTGAAATAATTGAACAAGGCACCCATACCGACCTTTTAAATTTGCAAGGCACTTATTTTGAACTGTACGAGAAACAGTTATTAGAAGAAGAGGAACCTCAAAAATTAGATTGATACCATTTTAACCTTTCTGTTTACATTTTTTTCTAAAAACCCCAATATTATTTGAATTAATACTTGCAGATTGAAAAATTATTTATATTTATGCCAATCAAACTAAATTACAATACTATTAACATGGGAGATTACGATAACAGAGAGAGAGAAGAGGTTTTTTCAAAGAAGGTAAGAGCGGGGAAAAGGACTTATTTTTTTGATGTAAAAGCAACGCGTTCAAATGATTATTATATAACCATTACTGAAAGCAAAAAAAGACTGGAAGACGGAGTTTTTATTAAGCACAAAATATTTTTGTACAAAGAAGATTTTGAAAAGTTTATTGAAGGTCTGAACGGTACTATGGAGTACATAAAAGATCATCAGGAAGTTGTTGAAAAACGCTATGAGTTTAGCGATTCCCCCGAAACCGCAAAAGCCTCTGCAGACGAAGATTTCTCATTCGATATATAAGAAGATTACATTAACCAGTTATAAACCAAACGAAAAGCCTGTTGCAATGCAACGGGCTTTTTTGTGTTTAAACCGTATGGATCGTTAAGCATAATTACTGCGCTAACTCCCCAACATACTCTGCATAGTAAGCACAGCTATGCTGAAATAGATCACCAAGCCGGTAACGTCAGCAAGTGTAGCCACGAAGGGTGCAGACGAAGTAGCCGGGTCAGCACCCAGTCTTTTCAACAACAGCGGAAGCATGGAGCCTGATAATGAACCCCACAGAACAACAAATACAAGCGATACGCCAACCGTAATTGCTACAGATAGCCAATGCGGCCCGTAAACATCACTAAAACTGCTGCGTAATGCCACCTGTAAAAAGCCTATAATACCCAGCGTTAAACCCAGCATAAGGCCTGACACTATTTCACGGCGCATAACGCGCCACCAGTCGGCAATGGTTACCTCACCTAAAGCCATAGCCTGTATAATAAGTGTTGATGCCTGCGAACCACTGTTACCTCCACTGGAAATAATTAACGGTATGAATAGCGCCAGTACAACTGCCTTCTCAATTTCTTTTTGAAAATAGCCCATAGCCGCAGCGGTAAGCATCTCCCCCAAAAACAGGATAATAAGCCAACCTACACGCTTTTTTACCAGTGTTAGCAATGATATATCAAGGTAAGGTTCATCCAATGCTTCGGTACCACCTATTTTCTGAATATCTTCAGTATACTCTTCATTAGCTATCCATAAAATATCGTCAACGGTAACTATGCCCAACAATACGTCGTCTTTATCGGTAACCGGCAAAGCTACCCGGTTATTCATCCTGAATATGTTAATGGCTTCTTCTTGCGGGTCGGACGCTTTCAAAGCTATCAAGCGCCCGTCCATTAATTGGCTTACTTTTGTATTCGGATCGGCCAATAAGATCTCACGTATACGAATATCATCCAGTAACACACCTTTGTCGCCGATAACATATAATACGTCAAGCGTTTCTGAAGCCTTGCCATATTGCCGTACGTGTTCCAATACACGCGCTACGGTCCAGCTTTTTTTAACGGTGATATAATCGGGCGTCATTAAACGGCCAACGCTATACTCATCGTAACCTAAAAGTGATAGCGCTTCTTTGCGGTCTTCGGGCGATAAATGAAGAATGAGTTTTTTAACTGCGTCGCCGTGTAATTCGGAGAAAAAAGCCGTACGGTCATCGGGTGGCAGTTCGTTTACAATTTCTGCCACGCGGTTTCCCGAAAGTTTTTTGAAAATACGCTCCTGTGTAGGGAAGTCAAGTATTCTGAAAACGTTTACCGCGCGGTTAATGGTAAGCGTCTCAATAAATTTAGGGCCATAGTCAGGAAGTTCATCTATCAGTTCTTCAACATCAGATATATTGAGGTTGTTGAGGTAAGTACGCAGTTGTTCATCGTTATTTTCCTCCAGCAATAATTCAATTTGCTCAACCATTTCTTCCATCATACGCCTGTTTTTACATGGGTTTTACTGCCTTGATCAATATGCTGCAAAAGTCGTTTATTTTTTCAAAAAACAAGGCGGTATTTTGTGTTTTTGAAGAGAAGCTAGAATTAAGAAGCAAGAAACAGGAATCTTAACTATTGCTTCTTATTCTCAACAAAAGGTAAACAAAAATCTTGATTCCTACTTCTTAACTCTTGTTTCTAAACAGCAGGTATTTGTGTTATCTTTGCGCTTTTTAAAAGAGACAGGAATTAGAGAAACAAGAGCATAGATTTCTTGATTCTTGCCTCTTAACTCTTGATTCTAAATAAAACTATGGGATTACAATGTGGTATAGTGGGTTTGCCAAATGTGGGTAAGTCAACACTTTTTAACTGTTTATCAAACGCTAAGGCACAGGCGGCTAACTTTCCGTTTTGTACCATTGAGCCTAACGTTGGCGTAATAACCGTGCCTGATGAGCGCCTGACTAAACTTACTGAAATAGTAAACCCCAAAAACGTAGTACCCAACACCATTGAGATTGTTGATATTGCCGGCTTAGTAAAAGGTGCCAGCAAAGGCGAAGGTTTGGGTAACCAATTTTTGGGCAATATACGCGCAACCAATGCTATACTGCACGTTTTACGTTGTTTTGATAACGATAATGTGATACACGTTGACGGAAGCGTTGATCCAATCCGCGACAAAGAGATAATTGACACCGAGTTGCAGTTAAAAGACCTTGAATCTATTGAAAAAAAGATCCAGAAGGTGGAGAAAATGGCTAAAACCGGTGGCGATAAAGAAGCTAAAAAAACCTTTGAAGTACTTACCGTATACCGTGAGCATTTGTTAGCCGGTAAATCTGCGCGTACCGCTCCGGTTGCTGAAGAAGATAAAGAATACATAGGCGACCTTTGGTTACTTACTGCCAAACCGGTATTATATGTATGCAACGTTGACGAAAGCGCTGTGAAAACTGGTAACGCTTACGTTGAAAAAGTTAAAGAGGCTGTTAAAGATGAGAACGCCGGTGTACTGGTTATTTCTGCACAAATTGAAGCGGAGATATCAGAGCTGGAATCATTTGAAGAGCGCCAGATGTTTTTGGATGATCTGGGACTGGAAGAATCGGGCGTTAACAAACTGATCAAAGCAGCGTACAAGCTACTTGATCTGGCTACCTATTTTACAGCGGGTGTGCAGGAAGTTCGGGCATGGACTATTACGCAAGGCTTTACTGCGCCACAAGCTGCGGGTGTTATACATACCGACTTTGAAAAGGGTTTTATACGCGCGGAAGTAATTAAATACGACGACTTTGTGAAGTACAACGGCTCAGAAGCGGCCATCAAAGAAGCCGGTAAACTTAGCATTGAAGGTAAAACCTACATTGTTGAAGATGGTGATATTATGCACTTCAGGTTCAATGTGTAAATTTTTTATTTCGGATATCGGATTTTCGATATCGGATTTGTTAAACTTCAATAAAAAGAAACCGCCTCATAATTGCTTACGAGGCGGTTTCTTTTTATTGAAGTTATTTACTTAAGCGCGACCAATTCTTTCGACTTGCGTTTATCTGCAGGTATTTCCATAAATTTTTGATAACAGGTATTGAGGTAGTCAGTCATCTTAAAGTTTGGATTATAGAAAGTTTCAGCTGATGGTTTGTATAAAATTACAAAATTGATCAATTCCTGACCGTTAAATGGCAGGTACGGACCAAGTGTTACCACATTGAACATTCTGCTTATTTCTGCATCGCGTTCATAACGCTCAATTTTCTGTTCTGATGTTTTTTTGCTGCCGAAAAGCGCCGAAGGACTCAACTTGATCCCTCCAATCGGGTTACCGTTCCTATCAGTTTGATAACGCACAACCTTACTTCCTAAAGGCCCCATCATCGGCTTTAAAGCGAATGCGCCCGGCGGAAATTCCAACTCCTTAACTTTCACCTCGTTCAGCATATTTTGCTCAGGTGTAAGATAAACAGTGATTATATCCATTGAGGTTAATAAAACGGTATCGGCTTTGTAACCCATACTTGAAAATTTAAGCATATCGCCTGTTTTGGCGACAATGGAAAAAGCCCCTGAGGCATCCGTAGCCATGGTAGCTTTGTTGCTTAAATTTTGTACGGTAACACCCGGCACGCCTAAGTAAGTTTTATCTTCTAACACCTTACCGCGTATCCTGCCCTGCGAGAAAACAGTTCCGCAGCAAAATATAAAAAGCAATAACAGTAAAAATTGTCTCACAACACTAAAGTAATCAGTTGAATGATAATAAAACGCGGCTTAACAAAATTTAACAAAAATACCCCAACCGGCAATTAACGCTAATTGGGGTATTTAAGTGTATTGATCAAGCTAAGCCCTTATTCTTTTGGGCCGAGGTAACTTGGCTTTAAACCACCAGTGTCAACTATAACACGTTCTAAAACAACAGCGGGGTCAACAAACCAATATTTGATAGTATGCTTACCTGCGGATGCAACTTTGTGTTTGGTAGTTAGCTTTCTAACATTACCTAACACCATCTGGCTCCAGTCACGCCCATCAACTTTTGATGCGATATCCACTTTTTGGGGAGCTTCATCATCAATTGAAATAGCATAGAACAAGCCATCGCCGCCATTCCTGAAATCAAGTGTTGGTGTAATGTAGGCTGTTATTGAAACATCACCGGCACTTTTCAGGTCCACATCATATTCCAGATGAGCGGTAGATCCACCTGGTGTAGCTAATCGTGGCACTGCTACCGGCCATGGTGTTACACCTGAAAGAACATTGCCATGATCAGGTATGGTAACCCAATTAATGCTTTTGTCTTTAACCGCCCGGGTATAATGCTCGGCCTCAATAGCTATGTGCCCGTATTTGTCATTGAACAAACCGTTTACCTTAGGCGTGCTGCCATCTTGCTCAACAGGTAACAATGCTGTATTTTTTGCACTATCAGGTTTGAGTATAGTAAGCTTAGGCATAATGTTAGCATTTGGCTGCTGCCAGCTGGTGTAACCAATATGCTGTTGGTCGGCCATGTGGTTCCATTTGCCATCGGCAAGTACCATATTATAATATTTGCTTATATCAGCATCTTTAGCGTACAGTTCTTTAACCTTATCAGCAGCTTTGTTAGCCTCAACGGCATTTTTTTGCTGCGCATAGTACCTGTTTTTAGCAACTTCAAAGTACATTTCGTTCAATGTAGCGCAGGCTTGTATAGGGTAAAGTACTAACTCATAAAACGAATCCTTATGCTGAGCAGGCATTATAGCTGCCAGTTTTTCTGCTTCGTCTTTCAGCGCATTGTAATCGGCCACCACCCTTGCAAACTCATTGTAATTGATAAGATTGTAGGTATCCTGGTTTAATGATTCAGGTTTGCGCCGCTGATTATAACGTGTATAGCGCGTAAGCATACTTGCAATCTGCGTGGCATGCTCACTTCCAAACTGCTGCGAGGCCCATTCAGTAGCATATTGCGGCAACTTATTGGCTGGCCAGCGCTTAGGGTTCCATGCAAAATCAAGGAAAAAGCTAATAGGATATTCCATAGGTTTTAAGTCTCCTACGTTAACTATCCATATCTGTCTCGCGTTATACTCATAAGCCAGATTCATTTGCTCCCATGTTTTAGCAATAGTGCTTGTATTTAACCACTTGTAATTACGCGGACCACCCACATAATCAAAGTGATAATAAATACCATAACCTCCCTTACGCGGCTTATCTGTCAAAGAAGGCAATTTACGTATGTTGCCCCAGTTATCATCGCACAATAACAGTGTAACGTCGTCGGGCACACGCATACCTTTATCGTAGTAATCTTGTACCTCTTTGTATAAAGCCCACATTTGTGGCACTTCTTCAGGCTTCTTTTTCAGCACATCACTGATGATCTGGCGCTGATCTTTCACAATATTTTCCAGCAACTCAATATTACTGCCTTTGGTCATTGGCTCATCTCCGTCGCCACGCATACCTATGGTAACAATAGTTTCCTTGTTACCCATATTTTCAATGCCTTTGCGCCAAAAGTCCTGTAAACCCTGTTTGTTTTCTTCGTAGTTCCATTTGCCTTTACCGTAACGCTTCCATTCCTGTTGCGCGCGATCCATCGGCTCGTGGTGAGATGTACCCATTACTACACCATACTCATCAGCCAAAACAGGATTTAGTTTATCATCATCATTAAAGGCATTGCCCCACATTGCGGGCCACAAATAGTTGCCTTTTAAGCGTAATATCAGCTCAAACATGTGCTCATAAAGCTGGTGGTTAACACCTCCAAACTTCGCCTTGGCCCATCCGGAAAAAGCCGGCGCCTCATCATTGATAAAAATACCACGATACTTTACAGCGGGAGTTCCATCAGTATGGCGCCCCGGAGCTACGTAAAGTGCTTTTTTTGTTTTAGGCGCAACGTCGGCATACCAATACCATGGCGACACCCCTATCTGCGCCGATAGATCGTACACACCGTAAATAGTTCCGCGCTTATCACTGCCCGCAATAACCAAAGCGCTTGTAACACCCGGAAATGGGTTAGCAACCGGCTGTACAAGGTAAGTTTCCCATTTACCAGCAATGCCGGTAACATTTAATTTCTTTTGTTTGACCAGCTGGTCAATCCACTGGTTTTTCCCTAAAGTACCAACTATTATAAGTTGTTTAGCTTTAGTTGTAGTTGCTAACCCGGGTTTAGCACCTGTTACAGCATTAACATCTGTAACGAAACTGTTTACAGCCCGCTTAACGCCGGGCCATTCCTGCTCACTCACCAATATGGGCGAGGCAGTTCCGTTAGCTACTAATTTAAAGTAGCCTTTGCCACCTTTCTCGGTAACGTAACTGGCATGGCCGGGGCCTTGCGCCAATGCCGTAACCGCAAGCAGGTTAAAAGCAAAAAGCAATTTTGATTTTATAAAGTCTATCTTCATCTTCCTATTTAAGTTCACGCATCATTGCGCGCGCAGGTTGTTAATCGGGTATAAATTGGTGACCTGTGTTTTATATATCATTGTTTATTTGGGCCGAACAGGTCAATCGAGCTAAAATTAATAGTCAACTACATCGATAGAGTTGGCCTTATTTTTTTTAGCTGATCCTTAGGTTTACAGTCAAAATCTTTAACGTTTTAAAAAACGGATTTTGCATGAATGGAAGTTCTAAAATAAGCTTTGTAAATAATTCAGTCAATGGCAGGCAGTAACTTTTTTGATACTAATAATAACAACCGCAGCTTTTAAGTTAATTAGCAAGTGTCGTCTATTTTATATATTTGTTTAAAGCGGTGAAGCCAATACCTTACCAAACAATTCGCTTACCAGCCATTAAAATATTCATTATGTTAAAAACGCGGGCGAGCCATTTAATTTTATGGCTGGGTTTGCTTATTGGGTTTAAAGTTGCGCATGCGCAAACCGATATAAACTTTATTGCGCTTACTGCCAAAGAAGGGCTGCCATCTAACACGGTCAACGCCATTATAAAAGACAGGCATGGCCTGATGTGGTTCGGTACAAGTAACGGGTTAAGCAAATTTGACGGAAGTAACTTTACAGTTTACCGGCATGAAGTTGGCAATGAAAACAGCCTTTCAACCAATGAGGTTGTAGCCTTGTACGAAGACAAGCAAGGCAGATTATGGGTGGGCAGCAGTGGCGGAGGAATAAGTTATTACGATAGGAAAACAGATAGGTTTGTTACCCTTAAGCCAAGCCACCCTTCTCAAAAGGTTCAAAACATTTCTGCACGATCTTTTTACGAAGATGATAAGGGCAATTTGTGGATAGGCACGTACGGCAACCTGTTTATTGTTAATCTTAAAACATTTCAAATAAGCAGCAAAAGGATCAGAAATAAAAAAGTTGATGAACCGGGATCATTTGTTGTGCTGGCAATTTTTGAAGATAGTCTGCATCGCCTTTGGCTAGGCACCAACCAGGGTTTATTTTTGTACAACAGGAATGCAGACAAATTTGAAGTGTTTTTACATAACAATGCTGATGCCTATAGCATTAGCGATAACGCCATAAAAACCATTACAGAAGACACCAACGGAAACTTATGGTTCGGTACACAAAACGGATTAAACAAATGGTTATCCTACGGAAAATTTAAGGTATACAGCGCAGAAGGCAATAGCAACCGAAGTATCCGCAATAATGTAATTTTTGCAGTTTGCTCTGATAGCTACGGAAAACTTTGGGTGGGAACCGAAAATGGCGTAGATATTTATAATCCGGCTACCGATGTTTTTGAGCATTACGTGAACGATCCGCGGGATAAATTTAGCATGCTCAGCAATTCAACACGTGCTATCTATATTGATCCGGCAGGCATTTATTGGGTAGGTACTTACAGGGGTGGTGTTGTAAAGTATGATAAAATTTTAGCACTGTTTGATCATAAACTAAGCAATCCATTTGATCCGCAAGGATTGAACGCGCCAATTGTTAACAGCTTCGCAGAATATAAAGATGGCAAGGTATTCATTGGTACCGACGGTGGCGGGCTTTCACTGTTTGATAAAAAAACGCGGCTGTTCAAGCGTTTTATTTTGCAAAGTAAGGTTACAGGCAAACCCGCAAACGTTGTGTTGTGCTTACATATGGACCATCTGGGTAAGTTATGGGTCGGTACATATACCGACGGACTTTTTCAATTGGATCCGGCAACAGGAAGTTACAGGCAGTTTATAGCTGATGGCACTGCCAATTCTATTTCCAGCAATGATGTATCAACCGTTATGCAAGACGGAAAAGGTAAAATATGGATAGGCACTATTGGAGCGGGTGTAAGTATTTATGATCCGGCGACAAATAAATTTAACCAATTTAACAAAAATGGGCCAACTGCTTTTTCTCCCGTATCGCCTTTAAATGACTTTATCAATACCATAGCCAAGGGGCCTAACGGCGATATCTGGATAGCATCAAACGGTACTGGTATTGCAGTATATCATCCTGCTGACAGGTCAGTAATTATATATGACAAGCTAAAGAACAACCTTTCTGACGACATTGTACAAAGTGTTTTAATAGCCAAAGACCATACTGCCTGGGTAGGCACCAACCAAGGGCTAAGCTACTTAGATAATAAAACAAGAAAGTTCATCACCTACACTGAAAAAAACGGTTTGGCCAACGCGAGTATTAAAGCCATAGTTGAAGACGACCGCGGAATTTTGTGGCTTAGCACGGATCAAGGCATTAGTTCTTTTGACCGAAAGCAAAAAAAATTCAGAAATTTCAATAGCGAGAACGGTGTTCAACAAGCTTCTTTTTTGCGCAGTTCCGGCTTAAGAACTTCACATGGCGATATATATTTTGGTGGAGAAGAAGGGTTCAATTTTTTTAATCCCGCCCAACTACCCGATGTTGTACTTCCCAATCGCGTGTTATTAACCGACCTTAAAGTAAACAACGTAACCATTGTACCGGGAGAAAAATCACCTTTAAAGGAACAAATTGCTACCAGTAAAGAGATTCGCCTTAAATACGGTCAAAATTTTTCTATAGGTTATGTAGCGCTTGATTACACTGCGCCAATGCAGAACCAATACGCATATAAGTTAGAAGGTTTTGATGATGATTGGAACCTTGTTAACAGAAACAGGGTGGCCAACTATACCAACATTGATCCAGGTACCTATCTGTTTAAAGTTAAAACGAATAATACAAACAAGGATGAAGACGCGGCGGTAACAACAATAGAAATAATTGTATCGCCACCATTTTGGCGCAGTACTTTTGCCTATATTCTTTACGCGGCATCCATTGCAGGCGGTCTTTTTTACATTCGCAGACGTGGTATCCGAAAGCTCAAACTACAATTTGCGCGCGAACAGGAAGAGTTGAGGGTTGAACAGCTCATAGAATCGGAAAGAAGGGAAGCTGCACGTGTACATGAATTAGACAGAGAAAAAATACAGTTCCTTACTAATTTAAGTCATGAGTTTAGAACACCTATATCGCTTATAGCTGCTCCGGTTGAAAAACTGATAGGGCAAAAGTTAAGTAATGACATTAATGAAGATCTGGGTGTTATAAATCGCAATATAAGGCGTTTGCTTAACCTTGTAAATCAGCTGCTTGATTTCAGAAAAATGGAGGAGCACCAGCTAAAACTTGACCTGAAGGCTGATGATGTTGTAGCGTTCATTCATGATACCGCCGATTCGTTCAGGGATATTGCTGCAAGGAAAAATATTTCCTTAGAAATCAAGAGTTCAAGGCCCAACTGGCATGCGTTTTTTGATCACGACAAGTTAGAACGCATAATTTTTAATCTTCTGTCCAACGCGTTTAAATTTACGCTTTCCGGAGGCTCTGTAAGCATTATTACCGACGTTAATGAGAATGCTATTACACCTTACATTACTATAACCGTTGCGGATACCGGCGTAGGCGTTCCTGAAGCTGACCTGGATAACATTTTTAATCGTTTTTATCAGTCCCAACAGCCTTCGTACATCCTAAATCAGGGTACAGGAATTGGTTTATCTATTATTAAGGAGTTTGTTGAATTACAGGATGGTACAATTACCGCCAAATTGTTGCCTGAAAGAGGAATGCAATTTATAGTGGAGCTACCTTTGGAGCCTATACAGGAAGTAACTGAACAGATAACTACAGTATACCAGGAAATGGTAGAAGCAGATCCTTTTGATGAGCCGGTTGACGACACAGCAATCAATACCGACCAAACTACAAAAGTGTTATTGGTGGAGGACAATGATGAATTCAGGCAATACCTGGCGGGGCATTTAAGCAAATACTACCAGATAATTGAAGCCGCTAACGGAAAGGAAGGTTGGCAAAAGGCGCTCTCTACGCATCCGCAATTGGTAGTAAGTGATATTAGCATGCCTGAAATGAATGGCGTTGAGCTCAGCAAGAAACTTAAAGGTGATAAACGTACGCGCCACATTCCTGTTATTTTGCTTACAGCTATAATTGGTGAAGAGGAACAGTTAAAGGGGCTTAATGCAGGTGCTAACGATTACCTTACCAAGCCTTTTAACTTCCAGATATTACATGCACGTATAAGCAACTTACTGGAACTGAATAAGAGTTTAAAGGATACTTACTCCAAACAGATACACATGGTTGCTGAGCAGCCTGCCGAAACAGAATCTGCAGATGTAAAATTACTTAACTCGTTGATGGCATTTATGGAGTCGCGGATGAGTGATTCCAATCTTTCTGTTGAAGATTTAAGCAAGCATGCCGGTATGAGCCGGGGCTCGCTTTACTATAAGCTGATAGAATTGACGGGGCTCACCCCAATTGAATATATGCGATCTGTTAAGTTGGAAAAGGCAGCAGCGCTACTAACAAGCAGTGATTACAATGTAGCGCAAATAGCATACATGACCGGCTTTGGCACCCCAAGCTACTTTTCACGCATGTTTAAAGGCAAATATGGTGTATTGCCATCGGAATATTTGAATGACAAGCGAGGAAAGCAATAAAACGCAGAAAAGCCGCTCCTTTTGGAACGGCCTTTCTATTGTTGTGTGTTTCTGTAGATCCTTATTTATAGAACCTGTCGTTCCATTTTAGTTCGTTACGTAACTGATCAATGCGAGTATCTTTACCAATACGGATAAACTCAACACCTGCAATTGAAGCAAAATCATACAAATGTTCAGCAGTTAAGTTCTGGCTGTAAGCAGTATGGTGTGCACCACCTGCATAGATCCATGCAGCGCAACCTGTTTTCATATCAGGAAGTGGTTTCCATAATACGCGCGCTACCGGTAAGTTAGGCAGATCATTAGTTGGCTCAACAGCTTCCACCTCATTAATTAGTAAACGGAAACGGTTACCCATATCAATTAATGACGCGTTAAGCGCAGGGCCACCCGCTACGTTAAATACTAAACGTGCAGGATCAGCTTTGCCGCCAATACCTAAAGGATGAACCTCTAAAGTAGCTTTACCGCTGGCTAATGATGAGTCAACTTCCAGCATGTGCGAGCCTAATACCAAAGCGTTGTTTGGATCAAAATGGTAAGTGTAATCTTCCATAAAGGCGTTACCACCCGGCAGGCCGCTACCCATTACTTTACAAGCACGAACTAATGCAGCTGTTTTCCAGTCGCCTTCACCGGCAAAACCGTAACCTGCTTCCATTAAACGCTGAGCAGCAATACCTGGTAACTGGATCATGCCATGCAGATCTTCAAAAGTATCGCTGAAACCTTTGTAATTTCCGGCCTCTAAGAATTTGCGTAAGCCTAATTCAATTTTAGCAGCATCATAAACCGACTGGTGTTTCTCTCCGCCTTTGCGCAATGAAGCATCCATGTTGTAAGTTGCTTCGTATTCGTCTAATAAGGTGCTAATTTCAGCTTCAGTAACCTCATTAATAACAGCTACCAGATCACCAATACCATATGTGTTTACAGAGAAACCAAACTGTAATTCGGCTTCAACTTTATCACCATCGGTAACAGCAACATAACGCATGTTATCGCCAAAACGAACAAATTTAGCGCCTTGCCAATCGTGCCATGCAGCAGCAGCGCGAGACCAAGCACCAATTTGCTCAGCAACTTCAGTTTCTTGCCAGTGGCCAACAACCACTTTACGCTCTAAACGCATACGCGATACCATGAAACCAAACTCACGGTCGCCGTGGGCACTTTGGTTCAGGTTCATGAAATCCATATCAATAGAGTTCCATGGAATATCGCGGTTAAACTGGGTGTGCAGGTGCAATAACGGTTTTTTCAGGATGCTTAAACCACGTATCCACATTTTAGCAGGCGAAAAAGTGTGCATCCAGGTAACTATACCAATACAGTTTTCAGCATTGTTAGCTTCAGCAATGGTATCGTATATTTCTTCGGTGCTTTTAACAATAGGTTTGTAAACAACAGTTACCGGTATCTGGCCGGCATTGTTTAAACCTGCAGCAATTTCTTGCGAGTGTACCGCAACCTGACGAAGCGTTTCTTCGCCGTAAAGGTGCTGGCTTCCGGTGATGAACCAGATCTCTGATTTTTTTAAGTCGATCATTTTTATGTTATAATTTTATCAGTCAATTGGTGATTAGCTTTGGCCGTAGTATGAATCCGGACCATGTTTACGCTGAAAGTGTTTGTTGATCAACGTATCTTTTAAACGTGGTGCCTGGGGATTGATCTGCTCAGTTAAGTAAGCCATTTGCGCAACGCATTCTAAAACGGCACTGTTGTAAACGGCTTTGGCAGCTGTTTTACCCCAGGTAAATGGCGCATGGTTACCTACCAGTATCATTTCTACCTCTTTATAATCCAAATTGAATTTGTTAAAGTGGTTCATGATCTGAAAACCGGTTTCATACTCATAGTTACCTTTTATCATGGCATCGTCCATTGGCGGCGCGCACGGAATATCGGTAGTCAGGTGGTCGGCATGTGTGGTACCAAAAATTGGTATATCACGCTGTGCCTGTGCCCATGAGGTACCATAGGTTGAGTGCGTATGTACTACTCCACCAATGCTATCCCAATGCTTGTATAGTACAGCATGTGTTTTGGTATCAGATGACGGACGTAAGTTACCTTCAACAGTATTGGCATCAAAGTCAACAATCACCATACTGTCTGGTGTCAGATCTTCGTACGGCACACCGCTTGGTTTGATAGCAAATACGCCTAAGCTTCTGTCAACCGCGCTTACGTTACCAAACGTAAATAACACCAAACCCAATTTTGGAAGCTGCATGTTAGCTGCGTAAGCCTCGTCTTTTATATGCTGATACTTACTCATGCGTTAACAGATTTTTCCAGTTGCCTGGTACGGAAGGTAATAAATTCGCCAAGGCCTTTATATTGCTCATAGCGTTTAGCATAAACTGCGCTAAGTTCGGGGTTTGGTTCGTAAACCACATCAAAACCACCGCCCATAGCCGCCATTGCTTCTTCTACATTGTTGTGCAGTTCTGCAACTACCGATGCAAACATAGCTGCACCTAAAGCACAGGTATGTACGTGCTGATGTATCTTAATAGGCATACCTATAATGTCGGCCATCATTTGCATAATAAATGATGATTTTTTAGCTACCCCACCAATACCTATCAAACCTTTAACCGGTACACCCTCATCAATCATACGCTCAACAATGCTTTTTGCACCGAAGCAGGTAGCCTCAGCAATGGCACGGAAGAAACGTGGCGCATCTGTACCTAAATTTAAGCCGATAACCGCACCTTTAAGTGATTGATCAGCATCAGGCGTACGGCGACCATTAAACCAGTCGATAGCCAGTTCATTCGTCTCTTCTATCGGAAGCATAGCAGCCTGACGACTTAGCTCGGGGATTATCTCTTCAAAAATTTCGTTCTTTAAAGCTTCAGCAGTGCCCTCATCAATAACCTTTGATTTGGTCAACAAATTGTTTATTGGCCAAGACAATACGTTTTTGAACCAGGCATAAGTATCGCCAAAAGCAGACTGGCCTGCCTCTAAACCAGCCATGCCCGGAATAACAGAACCATCAACCTGTCCGCAAATACCTGCAACAAGTTTGTCTTTCATTTCGGCATTTGGAGCTACTAAAATATCGCAGGTTGATGTACCCATTACCTTGCTCAGGTAGTAAGGCTCAATCTGACCGCCAACGGCGCCCATGTGTGCATCGAAAGCGCCAACGCCAATTTTCACATCTGCCGGTAAGCCTAATTTTGCAGCCCATTCAGCGCCAATGGTGCCTGCGGCAATATCAGAAGTATAAGTGTCTCTGAACAAACGCGAAGCAAAACCAGCAAGCAACGGATCTAAAGTTGAGAAGAACTCATCAGGAGGTAAACCGCCAAACTCTTCGGCCCAAAGTGCTTTATGGCCTGCAGCGCATCTGCTTCTTTTTATTTGAGATGCGTCATTACCACCTGTTAACACGAATGGGATCCAATCACAATGCTCTACCCAAGAATATGTTGCCTTGCGCACTTTCTCGTCAACACGAATGATGTGCAGTAACTTGGCCCAAAACCACTCAGACGAGTAGATACCGCCAACATATTTTAAGTAATTAACATCAAATTTGGTTGCATGCTCATTTATCTCAGCCGCTTCTTTAATAGCTGTATGGTCTTTCCATAAAATAAACATCGCGTTAGGGTTGTTTTCAAACTCAGGCTTTAAGGCCAACGGAGTACCCTTTTCATCAACGGCTATTGGAGTTGATCCGGTTGTATCAACAGATATACCGCGCACATTATCGGCAATGGCTTTACCCCCTGCTTTGTTAATGGCGTCTTTAATGGTTATCTCTAATCCTTCCAGATAATCAAGCGGATGCTGCCTGAAAACGTTGTTAGGCGCATCGCAAAACATAGCCTTTTGCCAGCGTTGGTAATAATGTACCGACGATGCCATTTCTTTTCCGTTAGCGGCATTAACAATAATAGCGCGTACAGAATCGGTGCCATAATCAACACCAATTACATATTTATCCAATTCCATATAGGTTTAAAAATTGGTGTCAAAATAACACTTATTTATTAAGATTATAAAATTTATTTCCAAACATTACCAGCCTGTGTTTAAGCCATCAGGTTATCCGGATTAGGTATAAAATTCATGAAAGCCTGAAACTTGGCGTAGTAGTTTTGCATGTTAAGTTTATAGTAATATGCTCCCCTTTTTGAGCTGGATTTATCTTTATCATTAAGCTTTATCAAAAGCTTAGTGGCTAAAACCCGTTTACTGAAGTTGCGCTTATCAATAGTTGTATCGTAAACGCTTTCATATAAATTTTGGAGTTGCGGTATGGTAAACTTCTCAGGCAATAACTCAAACAATATCGGATGAAGCGCGGCTTTATAGCGAATACGTTTCTGAGCCATCTCAACCATGGCCGGCTGATCAAATATTAACTCAGGTACTTTCTTTAGCGGAAACCAATCTGCATGATAATCATGGCTAATCTGTTTTTCATACTTAGAAACATCAACCAGCGCGAAGTAGGCTACAGATGCGACACGCTCTTTTGGATCACGATTGGGTTCGCCAAAGGTGTACAATTGTTCCAGATAAACACCATCAAGTCCGGTAAGCTGCTTTAATATACGGTTGGCTGCCTGGTCTAAACTTTCCTCAGGTTGAACAAATCCGCCCATCAAGCTCCAGTTACCTTTTTCGGGTTCAAAGCCTCTTTGTATAAGTAATAGTTTAAGCTCTTCACCATCAAATCCAAATATGATGCAGTCAACTGCTAACAGTAATCGTGTTTGATGAAAGTATTTCTGCATGAGGCTTAATTGTCAGCTAAGGTTCAAATATAAGCAATAAGCTCACTTTAATGTGAGGACATCTACTAGGAGATTGCAAAATAAAAAAACCGCCCCATAATTTGGGGCGGTTCTAGCATTACTAATTAAGTTATTAGTATTAATAACCGTTGTTTTGAGGATATTTAGGTCCTGTTAAAACAGCGTCGATCAAACTTTGTGGGATAGGTCTGCGCATATGGAAATCCTGCACGGCGTCTACACTACTCGGCGCTGTTGCTCCTTTGTACATTTTAACACGACGTACAAGGTAGCGGGTTCTAACCAGATCATACCATCTGCGTTGATCACCAAACAACTCACGGCTGTATTCGTCCAATATAAGATCCAAGCCATTCAATGCTGTACCTGGAGTTTTATTATAAGCAACAGCTAATTGAGCAAGTTCTGAAGCGCTTAACTGGTTTGCGGCAATGTTAGCGGCATTGGCTGCTGCCATATTAGCTGCAGTTACCCTAAATGCATGTTTAGGAATACGGTCGCCATCTGAAGGATTGCGATAAGCAGCACGTGTTCTAAGAACATTTAATGAATTAGCAGCTTCAGTTGTTTTTCCTAACATGTAGTTAGCCTCCGCATTAATTAAATAAAGCTCAGAGAAACGCAACATAATTATAGGACGAGCTGATTTATCGTTCAAACGAGTACGACGAGTATCATCAAACTTTTTAACAGTTGGCCACCTTAAATTGTTGATTTGATTAGGTTCAACAATTAAGCCTTTAAAGGCATCCCGCCTCGCCATGGTAACATCGCGATCTGTAATCAACACTGCTGTATCACCGTCAACAGGAATGTTGTATGCCGTTTCTGAGAAATTTGAAGTAGGTATTAATGCACCTTTAGAGCCCGCCCCGGTTTTTCCGGCAGCAACCTCAGCACTTGTTAAACCAGGAGCTACACTTCCTGCAGCAGGGTAAAGTGGTTTATTATAAATCCAAAACGTTTGGAAGGTAGCATCAAAGCGGCTATCCTTAATTTGACCAGCCGGCCATAATGTTCCGTACAAGTAGGGGCCATTTGGAGCAACACGTGCGTATGGACGACCGTTATAGTTATCGCGGCGCATTGGCTGTTTAGATGTGCTAACTGTTTGAGGAACGGCGTCTATGTTATTGTTATTATCAATACCAGCATTTGCGATATAATCCCAACGCCAAACTACATAAAGAAAGTTTATACCCCAACCACCATCACCTTGTTGTTGATAACGGGTATAGTTTTCGTCAGAACCACCTAAGCCGTAGTCAATATTAAACATATTTTCTTTACCGTAATCGTTCTCGATTTTATAGGCATCGGCATAACTTTGCCATAAATCAAGACCATACACACCTTTGTTAGCAATTACTTCTGCCGAAAGGTCAGCTGCCTTTTGAAAATCGGCAGGTTGCGCTATTTCGGTTAGATAACCACGGGTAAGATAAGCTTTTGCTAAATAGGTTTTAGCAACTGCGGCAGTGGCGGTTTTTCCTGCTCCTGCTCCTGAGAAAGGATTATCAGAGGTAATTGTATTTGGCAATCCCGATATAGACTCGGTAAAATCCTTGATTATTTGATTATAAATATCTGCTAATGGTGCAGGCGCTTCGCTACTCCTTGGGGCCTCAATAAATTCAATATTAAGAGGTATACCACTTTTTTCAGTTGCTGTAGTTCCACCGTAGGTTTGTACCAATTGGAAATATAGCCATGCTCTCAAAAATTTGGCTTGAGCTATATATGTTGCTTTTTGCGAATCAGTTATATCATTTGCTAAAGGAGCAAATTTTAATACACCATTGAGCGTATTAATATCAGCCCACCTACCGTCAAATCCAGGTGTGTTTGAGCTGTTAATGCCATTGTAATTGTCAAACAACTGTGCTGTTGAACTTCCCGAAGACCCTTGACGTCCTTCGTCAGTACCCACCCAATAAAGAGTAGATTCACCACCCGAGTAATCACGTATATCGGCGTAAACACCAATTATACCTGCTATAATGCCACCACCTGTTTTAAAGTAATCAGGCAATAATTGTGTGCGTGGCTGCTCTACCAGAAGCTTTTTACAACTGGATACTGTTCCTATCGCTGCTAACGCAGCCAGAACAATGGCCGTTTTTTTAAATATTTTCATTTCTTATTTCCTTAAAATTAAAACCTTGCTTGTATACCGAAATAAAACTCACGTCTTTGCGTACCTGCATTCAAACCTACGGCTCTATTGCCTCCGCCAATGTTTCCACTTGTGCTTGAAGGTACTGGCGTTACAGGAACTGATTCGGGATCAGTAACAGAGAAACTGAAATTGCTTACCGGCGAATAGATAACAAACGGATTTGTAATGTTTGCATACACTCTTAGTGATGACAGACCGATACGTTTTACTGCGTTAGCGGGAATATTGTAGCCTAGGTTAACAGCTTTAGCACGAATAAATGAGCCATCATAATACTGTAAGGTAGAATAATACTGGCTAAAGAACTGGTTGTTTGGCATTGGGAAAGCGTTGGTTGGATTACGCGGAGTCCAGTAATCAATAACAGGTTGGTTATGACGGCCTAAGTTAAGAAACTGCCAGCCCTCTGTACCTGAGTTATTAGACGATACGTAAGGCACAAGTGTGGTAAAGCCCATACGAGCAGTGATAACTAAACTTGCGTCAAATCCTTTATAAGCAAACCTATTGGTAAATCCAAAAGTATAATTAGGATTAAAGTGACCTATGATCTGGTTATCATCAGCATCGATCTTACCATTGCCGTCAACATCCTGAACTCTTATTTGACCCGGATATTGCAATGGTGAAGTTTGACCTCTAACAGGAGCATAAACAGGAACACCGTTTACTGTACTTGTTGGACCAGGCGAATCAGAAACTTGCCAAATTCCAAGCTTTCTAACGTCATAAATCACTGAAAGTGGCTGACCAACAAACAAACCTGAACCTATATTTCTTTGAGCGCCATTAGGTAACGAAACAATTTTTTCACGGATAAAACCAATGTTAAAATCAGATGACCAGCTGAAACCGCCTAAATCCTGGATATTAACAGTGCTTAATGTTACCTCAATACCTTTGTTTTCGGTCACACCAAGGTTAGTTGGCATTGAACTTACTCCAATTGTTGAAGGCAATATATTGTTTAGAATAATACCTGTTGTTTTTTGATAAAACGCCTCAACCGTACCGGTTATACGATTTTTCAATACAGCGAAATCTAAAGCAACGTTAGCCTCATGTGTACGTTGCCAGGTAAGGGTTGGGTTAGTTAAGTTAGTTACCCTTACACCTTGTTTGTTACCCGCTGTTACACCACCGAACTGGAAAGGTGCCAGATCAAGCGGGCCTAAAGTGTTGTAAGCACCACCGCTTATAGTCGAATTCTCGCCGTAGCCAGCACGTAATTTTAAATTATCAACGAAGGTATACTTTTTCATAAAATCCTCGTTGGTAAGGGTCCACCCTAAACCAAATGCAGGATATGAAGTCCATTGGTTACCTTGTGCAAGCGTTGAATTACCGTCGGCACGCATGCTTGCAGTAAAGTTATACCTATTGTTGAATGTATAATTTAAACGACCTACATAAGATAACAAACCTGTTTCTGTCCAGTTACCATTAAAGCCAGTGAACGTGCCTAAATTTAGGTTGGCGTTTTTATTGGTAAACTGGGGTATATTTTGAGCGCTCATGCTTGAGCCTTCATTGTGTTGTCTTTCAGCAGTAAATACACCGGTCAAGTTAATACTGTGTTTACCGAATGTATTATTATAGTTCAACAAGTGCTCCTGTGCGACACGGAAGGAAGTGCTATTGTTTGTACTTGCTGTAGTTTGACCAACGTTAACAATATTAACACCGTTAATACCATTGTAAACGTTTCCTGTTGATTGAGAGTAGTTATAGTTAACTGTATATTTATAAGTTAAGTGGTCAATAGGCTTCAACTCAGCGTAAACTATGTTATCACTTACCCAACCCCTGGTATAATTATAATACATATCAGGAATTGTACCGCGTAATAACGGATTAGCAGTTGATTCGTCAAGTTGGCCGGTAAGAGGCCTTAAGTTGATAGACCCGTCTGCATTATAAGGTGTTGCCAACGGACTCATCCACTGTGCAGTTCCTAACTGATCGCCACCTGAGGCATCATTAGTGTTTAATGTGTTACGCGTTTGCGCACCAAACTTAATTACTTTGGTAAGTTGATGATCAACATTGATATTCATGGTAACACGCTGACCAGTGTTGTTTGGCTGTAAGTTGCCATTTGTTGTTCTACGATAACCTAAAGCAGCATTGAACTGAGTTTTTTCGGTTCCGCTTGAAACACGCAGGTTTTGATCCCACACTAATTGTTGCTTTATCAAAAGCTTTACCCAGTCGGTATTAACACCGGCTGCTTGGTTAGCAAGTTCAGAAGCTGTTAAAGGATAGGCTTGGGCATTATTATTTTTTTGTAACAAGGCGCCTTCATAAGCGTCAGCTTTCAATTGCGCATAACCAGTTGCGTCAAGCGTTTTAAGCGAACCCTGAAGTTTTGAGATACCGATGAATGAATCATAAGAGGTTTCTGTTCTACCAACTCGGCCTCTGTTGGTTGTAATTAATATTACACCACCAGAACCACGAGAACCGTAAATAGCCGTAGAAGAAGCTCCTTTTAATACGTCAACGCTCTTGATATCGTTGGGGTTGATATTTGAAATATCGTTGTAGTACGGAACACCGTCAACTACTATTAATGGCCTGTCAGCACCTTGATTACCAATAGTACGGTAACCTCTGATAGTCATTTGTCCGTTAACGATGTCTAAACCTGCAACGCGGCCCTGTAATTGAGTAACCACGTTAGCCGCAGGTATTTCCTGTAAAACTTTAGCGCTTACGGTTGCAACCGTACCTGTAACTTCCGTTCTTTTAACAGTACCGTAACCAACTACCACGACCTCGTTCAAATCGCGTGAATTAGCTGCCATTGTTATGTTTCCCAGATTTGGATTACCGGCAACTGCTTTAACTACATCTACATAACCAAGAAAGGTTATAGTAACACTTGGAGTATTACTTGGCACGCTAAGTGAAAAGTTACCGCTTGCGTCAGCGGTAACGGCATTGTTAGTACCGGTAGCTTTAATGGTGGCACCTACCAAAGGTTCACCTTTATCGTCTAACACCCGGCCTTTAACCGTTATATTTTGTGCGAAGGCTACTGTTGAAACAAAACTGATCATCGCGATCAGACATAATGTTTTCCACAACCTTACATTTTTAAAAAGTTGAAGTTTGCTCATAAAATTGGATTTTCTTATTAAGATTGATATCATTTAAAATGGCCGCATATCCTTGACACGCGACTAAGCAAGCGGTTACAATGTCTCTTCTTTATTCATTTACCTTTGTAAACTGGTTTGATTAATATTTGGGTTACTAATAATTTGATTGGACCTGGCGATATCTAATTTTCCGTTCGAAACAAGGTTGCATGATGGTAAAATAGGTTTACCTCAAAACAACACAGGTTGCAAATCAATTAGAAAAATAAAGTATCACAAAGTGAATTGTTGGCTTATAATACTATTGAAAAAAACTACTCAATAATGCTTGCGAAAATGCGTTGAACGCTCCGTATCGACTATCACATTTCACCAAAATTATGTTACAAATGTTCAACGCACATTGCGAAATGGTATAAAAATTTACGAAAACGAAATAGAAGTTTTACGCAAACGAAATAGCCATAGCGTCAAAAATGATAAATTTTTACGCAAACGAAATAGCAGGAGTTTTAAGATTTTTGACCCGAGAAATCAGGCAAAGATTATTCTATTTTGTCAGTACGGATTGATCGCATTCCGGCGCGCCGTGCTGATTCCACTCCGGCATCTCCATCTTCAAAAACCAGGCAATGTTCGGGGGCTACATTTAAAACTTTGGCTGCTGCCAAAAATGGGTCCGGATATGGCTTTCCATGTTCAGTCTCCCCTGCACAAATCATTACTTCAACAAGGTGTATCACGCCTATAATTTGTAACGTTCGTTCAACTGCTTCCCTTCCACTACCCGATACAACACCAATCCTGACTTTACCAGCATGCGCCTTTAAATGTTCGGTTACAAATTCAATGGGCTTGGTAAGGTCTATATAGTCGTTAAGAAAAAGCTTGTACTTGAGTTCCTTGAATTCAGCAGGATCAAAATCTGTGGCAAAGCGCTTATTGATCTCCCCTACTACATCAATAACAGGCCAGCCGGCCAGTTCATCAACAATGTCTCCGGTTATGGTATGGCCTTGGTTTAATTCTACTTTTATGTAAGTTTCTTTATGAGCGGCCATATTATCAGCCAAGGTACCATCGCAATCATACAAAAAAGCTTTATAGCCTTTACTTAATTCGGTTAACTTAGTGAGTTTGCTGATTGTATCCGGAGCCATGTTTTAACTATTAATTGTAGCGAAGATAGATAACCAATAAGCACAAAAAAAGCAGACCGCTAAAAAACGGTCTGCCTTTCAATAATATTAAGTCTTATAATTATTTAGCTACGCTGAACTTGTATATTGTTGTAGTTTTATAAGTTTTACCCGGATTTAAGGTAGTTGACGGGAACTCCGGCTTGTTTGGTGAATCAGGATAATGTTGAGTTTCTAAACAAAGTGCAGAACGTAATGGGTAAGCTACGCCACCTTTACCGTCTTTTGAGCGGCCATCTAAAAAGTTACCACTGTAAAACTGAATGGCGGGCTCCTCGGTGTAAACATCCATTACAATACCTGTTACAGGGCTTTTTACTGTAGCAATAGCGTCTTTCAATGTATGTTTGTTTAACACAAAGTTATGGTCATAACCTTTACCAAATTTCAACTGCTCATCGTCGGCGTTGCCAATTTCTTTACCAATTGCTTTAAATGATGTAAAATCAAAAGCAGTACCTTTAACAGGAGTGATTTTTCCTGTTGGAATGAGCGTGTTGTCAACAGGAGTAATGTTATCAGCAGCTATTCGCAATTCGTTATTTAATATGGTTGAATCGCCTGCACCATTCAGGTTAAAGTAAGCGTGATTGGTTAAGTTAACCGGAGTGGCCTGATCTGTTGTTGCTGAATAATCAATTTTAACTTCGTCATTATCTGTTAAAGTGTAAACAACTTTAACGTTTAAATTACCGGGGTAACCTGCTTCACCATCTTTTGACAAGTAAGTAAGTTCAAGCGTGGTTTTGTTGATCAGCTTAGCATCCCAAACTTGCATCCAATAACCATGCGCACCACCGTGTAAGCTGTTTGCACCGTCATTTTTCTCTAAATTATATTCCTTACCATTCAGGCTGAATTTAGCTTTACCAATACGGTTGCCATAACGGCCAATTAAAGCGCCAAAATAAGGCTCTCCACGTTTTTGGTAAGTTTTAACGTTATCATAACCTAAAACCACATCTTTAAACGCGCCGGTTTTGTCTTTAACCAATAAACTCACAATACGGCCGCCATAGTTGGTAATGGCTACCTGCATTCCGTTTTTGTTTACTAACGTAAACAGGTGCGTGGCTTTTCCATTCACTTCACCTGAAAAATTACTGCTATCTGGTATTGCAGTACTGGTTTGTTCCATAGTATTTTCTTCTGTTGATTTATTTTCGGCAGGCGGTGTGCAGGCAAAATTGCCTATAGCAGCAGCCGCTATAAGCGCCGACATGAATAGTTTTGACTTTGTTCTCATTATTTTGGTTGGTTATTGGTTTACTTTAATTCAAGCGATACTACTGAGTGGGCAGGCAATTTAACTGAAACACTACTACCATCTTTTTTTGCATCATTAAATGCAACAAGCCTGATATTTGTAGGATTAGTAAATGTATTAATGTTAGTTACGTTGGTACCAGTTAATATCTGGCCCGTAACAGTGTTCCACGCAACATTGCCTAAATCTGCTTTAAAATCAACTGATTTATGATTATCAATATTAACGATGGTAAGATGAATTTTACCACTTGCATCCTTTGAAGCTGATACGTTTACGGCAGGAATTTTATTTCCGTTAAATTCGTATTCAGGCACGTCAATTTTAACCGGCAGTAATTTAGCATCCTGATGCACTTTGTACATATCAAAAATATGATAGGTTGGTGTGAATACCAGTTTTTCTTTATTGGTTAGAATAAGTGCCTGTAAAACGTTAATGGCTTGCGCCAGGTTAGCCATCTTAACACGCTCAGCATGGTTGTTAAATATATTTAAGGTTGATGCCGCAACTAATGCATCGCGCAAACTGTTTTGCTGATATAGGAATCCAGGATTGGTGCCAGGTTCAGAGTCTGTCCAAACACCCCACTCATCAACTACCAACGCAATATTTTTTTGCGGATCATACTTGTCCATAATGGCGGAGTGTTTAGTAACATACTCTTCCATTTTAAGGGCATTTCTCATGGTGTTGAAGTAAGCATCCTCGTTAAAATTGGTGGCAGATCCCTTGCTGCCTGTCCAGCTGCCGGTAGGCAGAGTGTAGTAATGTAGCGCTATACCCCATATGTCTTTTTTAACGTTTTTCATTACAACTTCAGTCCAGTTGTAATTGTCGCCGGCAGGACCGGTAGCAATTTTTTTCAACTTGGCATTGTTATAGTCTTTAGCGAAGATGGCGTATCTTTTGTACTCGTCTGAATAATATTCAGGCGTCATGTTACCGCCACAACCCCAGCTTTCGTTACCTACACCCCAAAAACTCACATTGTAAGGTTTTCCATGGCCATTTTTAGCACGAAGATCAGTTAGCGGGCTTTTACCGTCAAAGTTAAGGTACTCTACCCAGTTTGACATTTCCTGTACAGTACCACTACCTACATTACCGCTAATGTAAGGCTCGCAACCCAGTAAACGGCAAAGCTCCAAAAATTCGTGAGTACCGAAGCTGTTGTCTTCTGTTACTCCGCCCCAGTTGGTATTAACCATTTTAGGCCGACTGGTGCGCACACCAATACCGTCGCGCCAGTGGTATTCATCAGCAAAACAGCCACCCGGCCAGCGCAGGTTAGGAATCTTTATTTTTTTTAGAGCTTCAACAATATCTAATCTGTATCTGTCTTGCTTTTTTACCGGCATTTTAGGATCAACCCAAAAACCATCATAAATACCACGACCCAGGTGCTCGGCAAACTGGCCGTAAATATGTTTGCTTATTACCAAATTTGATTCGGCACCTATTGTAGCCTTAGCACTTTGTGCAAACACCGCTGAATTGCCAAGCGTTAACAATGCAAAGGCGGCGGCAGAAAATAATGTTTTCTTCATATTTATATATAGTACTTATTATTCAACGTTACTTACCGGATTGCCGGTTTTAATTCCACTTTCGTTGAAAGCATCAACGGTAAAGTAGTAGCTTTCGTTTTTGTTCAGGCTTCTTATGGTTACATGCTCGGTACCTAATACCTGGTAAGTATGATATAATTTATCTGGTGCTGTACCATACCTAACATTATAACCAACCGCGTTAGGTGTTTTGATCCATGAAATATCAGCAACACATGGGTCGGTTTTTGAGCGACTAACAAAAATATCGTTTTTGGTAGTCATAACCCCGTCTGTACCTTTTCCAAACACGCGCAGATCAGCAATGGCGAAAGTGCCTGACGGTACTTTATAGTTGGTTAGTCTGATATAACGTGCTTTAATTGGCGCGCTGAGTTCCAGGTAATCATGCGGAACATCTATTTTGTTATTGCGTTTGTCGGCAAGTGTTTTCCAGGCTTTACCGTCTGTTGAATACTCTAATAAATATTGGTAGTAATCATTATCGCTACGACCAAATGAGTTAGCCTGGTTTTCGGCATAGTTTATTTGTACAGCATTAACGGTTGATATCTTTTTAAGATCCATTGTCAACCATTCGCCTTTGTTGCCTGTGGCAGCACTCCAATAAGTACGCACTTCTTCGTCAGACGCGTTTTCTTTTGGATGGTTAGGCTGTGCAGACGATACTTCTACAGGCTTTTTGTAAGACAACAACATCCATTTAGGTTTTAATTCCGCCGGGCTGGCTATTTTCTTTTTAGGCAGCGTTAGCGGGAAATCGCCAAAATCCGTATAAGTGTGGAAGATACCATCTTTATCAAAAAATAGTGGGTATAAACCTAAACGGCGTTCAAACATGTGTTTTACTGAAATTACAATGGTCGACACGCGCCAGTAATTTCCATAGTTATCTTTAAAAGTTCCACTGTGTCCAGCACCTGCTATAAATCCTTCGGGACGCATTGAGCCGGGATTGTTAGGCATTAGTGTGAACGGCCCCATTGGTTTATCAGACACATACACGCCATCATTATAGCTTTTAAATTCTGTACCTGGTGCTGAATATTGCCAATAATATTTACCATTATGTTTGGTTACCCAACTTCCCTCTATCCACGGGCGACCAGCTACAGTTTGATAATCGCCTCTGCGTTCCCAGCCATGGCTTTCCTTGTCACTGTTAAAAAACACGGTTGGTTTGCCTAAAGGTAACATAGTTTTAGGGTCTAACTCAACAGCGTATAGCGGGTTAACGTTTGAACATCCATAGTAAAAATATACTCTGTCATCATCATCAGCAAACAAAAACGGATCTATCATAGTGATGGGGAATTTATCCTGCACCACTGTCCATTTACCTGTTTTTGGATCTGCTGTTTTATAAATTTTTACCGGGTTATTTCCTGATGCCATAAAGTAAACCTCGCCTTTATAAACCATAGCTGTTGGCGCATAGTCTTCAAGAGGCAAGTCGCTGGTTTTTACCAGATCCCAATTGAGCATGTCTTTAGAGTGGAAATAGCCGCCTGATTTTGATGCGAACAAGTAGTATTCACCTTTGAAATTAATCATCGCCGGGTCGGCAGCTTCGCGGCGCGAAGGCGTATCCAACATAAACCTGTAGCTTAAATTGACAGGATTAATAATTGTGGTTTGCTTGCCTTTTGGCAGCACCAACTGGGCTTTAGCAAACGTACCTACTATTACAAGGCTACATGCCAAAATAAGTTTTCTCATATTATTGTTGTGTACTGATGGTTTTGTTAGTCAACAAAAAACGAAATACCAATGGTTTATAAATGTCCCCTGATATATAGCATAACTAAGCAGGGGTTATTTTTTGCTAATGTATGAAACCCTTTTTAATTGTTATAAATACACTTGAAATAAATTGAATGATTTATTGAAAACCAACGCCCACTAATAACAAAAAAGCCCGGGCTAATGCCACGGGCTTTAAATTTACATGCTAGATATTTTTATTGTTTATCCCAGAATAAACGTTGAGTAACATCATCACCACCCATGCTGGCAACAGCTGCCTGGTAGCTTGCCTGATTAACCGAACGCTCAATAAGCGGATAAGGTACACGACGTGCAAAACCACCGGTTGAAGCAGGTAGCGGTGTACCCATTGGGTTTGGCGTTAATGCAGGGTAACCGCTTCTTCTGAAGTTTGCGAATGCCTCTGCCTGATTGCCTAAAGATGCTAACCAATATTGAGTATTGATTTTTTGAAGCTCATTACCACCAGTAAAGGCAACAGATGGCTGTGCAATATATGCGTTATAAGCATTTGCAGGTATAGCGGCAGCGTTAGGATAAAGCGGATACTCATCCATAGAAGCCCTTATACCATTGTTATAAAAGGTTTCAGCAGAACCGGTAACCCAGCCTCTGAATGCAGCTTCAGCCAATAATAATTGAGTTTGCGAATAAGTACAAACAAATATCGGCGCTGTATTGCTGCCAAAAACAAAGTAGTTTAACTGGCTGTATCTAAAACCTGCACCTTTTTGAGCATTTCCCTTAAAATCAGATTTGGTAAGTATTGTAGAGTTATTGTAACCAACAGGGAAACCAAACTGATTTGCCAACACTGTATCCTGAGGAATACCATTAATAACGTTGGGTTCATTGTAATAAGCCGCAATGTATTTACCCCTTGGATCATTTGTGCTTTTTAGCTGATTTACAAACGGCTCATACAAGTAATAGTAGTATGGATTTGTACCTCTTGGTCCACCATTTAGCGGGTTATTATCTGTGCTGTTAAATGGTACCATAACATTGTCAGCATTAGATGCAATTACACCGGCACCTGATAAAGCGTCTGCTATTATAGTTTGCGCTTTGTTAGCGTCTATTTTAGAATAACGCATGCCCATACGTAACAGTAAACTTCCAGCAAAGCGTTGCCATTTAGGTATTTGTACAGAGGCCTGTGTTGTAAGGTAACCGGTTCCAAAAAATATGTCAAATGGCACAGCATTAGTTGAATTAGTAGCAGTTGTACCAACTACTAAAGCGGCTCTTGCTTCTTTCAGTTCTTTATACAAATCTGTATAAATATCAGCTGCCTTATCATATTTAGGCGTAGTATTATTAGTTGCTGAATAAGCTTTATTAGCTTCGCTGTAAGGCACATCACCATAAGTGTCAACTAATATCATGTAATTCATTGCACGCAATATTCTGATCATTTGAATCAGATTATTCCTTTGTATTGGTTCCGCTTTAGCCAGGTCAAGTGCACGGTCTAACATCCTGATCGTACCCACCTGGCCCCCGCCGCTAAACATTTGGTTCCATCTTAAAACGTTGTAAGTATCAGCACCTCCTATTAAGTTGAACTGAAAACCTGAAGTTACACCGCCGTCAAAAACGTTAACAAATTGTTGCACAATGGTTGATTCAACTTCCCAGCTTCCGGTACTAACGTTACGCTGGGCTGTACTTAACAATATTGCCGGATCAATACTGGTTTGTTGATACGGACTCTGATTTTTTTCAACAAAACCCTTATCGCAACTACCAAACGCTAAAACCGCGGTAGCTGCAAATAAAAATTTTATACTATTCAATTTTTTCATCATGTTCAATTTTAGAATTTAACATTTAAGTTAAGGCCAAATGTGCGGGTTGTGGGTATGGTACTTTGCTCATAACCCAACCTTGAATCGCCTGTAGAGGCCATTGCCTCAGGATCAATATCCGGAACGTCTTTATGAAGTATTGCAACGTTACGTACAAACGCAGATACGCTTATTCCTTTTATGTATTTAACATTTTTAAGCATGTCACTAAAGTCATAGCTCACTGTAATATTTCTCAGCTTAACAAAATCACTTTTAAATACAAATGGGTCGGCAATCTGTAATGTACGGTAGTCTGCATAGAATGTTGAAGGAACAACACCAACAGCCCTGTCGGCATTGTTTGTGCCATTTGTTGGGCCGGGTGTGCCACCTGGACCACCAGTTGGATCATAAATTATACCAGGGAATTTCACACCACCTTCACGACCAACTAATGAGGCCTGAGTTAAACCTTGTCTTAAACCGTTAAGTGCCGTTGATGAAAACATTTTACCACCAAATTTATAATCGATATGCACCAACAAGCTTAATCGCTTGTAGCGGAATGTGTTATTCCAACCACCGGTCCATTTAGGGTCCGCCTGTCCAAAATTAACATCATATTTAGTTGCTAATAACGCACCGTCTTTTGTAACCAATATTTGTCCGGCAGCATTTCTCAGATAAGTAGGCGACTGTAATTGGTTCATAGCCATACCAACTACATAACTTAATTTACCTAAAAACTCGTTACCATTAGCATTGAAAGCGTTTACTACCTGAGTGGTTTGCCCATCGGCTAATTTTAAAACAAGGCTCTCGTTATAAGCCGCGTTCATTGATGTATTCCAGGTAAAATTGGCGGTTTTAATTGGTGTACCGTCAATTAACACCTCAATACCTTTATTACGCAAGTTACCAATGTTAACTGGCCTTGTGGTAAAGCCTGAAGCAGCAGAAAGAGGTGTGTTTAATATTTGATTTTGAGAGCTTTTATGATATACGGCAACGTCAAAATTTAAACGACTGTTTAAGGTTTTAACTTCTAAACCAATCTCTTTTTCAATTACGTCAAATGGCGTAACAAAAGGGTTTGGATAATTGGCGTTAAAGTTCCCCAAGGTGTAGCTATATCCGTTTGCAGTGAAAGGGTTAGCATTTAAGCTGTAACCAAGCTGACTCGAAAAATTGTTTATACCTCCGGCACTACCAGTACGTGCATAACTCGCTCTTAATTTACCGTAATTTAACCATTTTACATTTGGTAATAATTCCGAGAACACAAAGCTACCGCTTACTGATGGATAGTTAACTGAGTTTTTTGGGTTAGAAATTATGAATGATGGGGGCGTTAAAACAGAGAACCAGTCAACACGATCTGTAATGGTTAAGTATAAGAAGCTTTTATAACCAAAGTCTGCCACACCATAAAGTGAGTTTACCTGTTGTCTGTTAAAGTCGTAGTTTACGTTCTTTTGAACACCATTTTCAATTGAGTAAAGGTCTTTCACAATTAAACCGTTAGCAGTTGAAGCTCTAACACCACTACCACGATCGTCACGAATATTACCACCTAAAGTTAACTCAGCTGAAAAATCACCAAATCTTTGGTTATTGGTTCCCAACAAGAAATCGTAGTTCATGTTACGCTGCCAGTTGGTATTAACGTTATAGCTACCGCTGTAAGCAGGACCTGTACCATTCTGCAACAAGTTTGAGGCACCAACACCATGTGGCGTGTTGCCCTCATTTAAAGCACTGTTATAATCAAACGCTACCCTGCCTTGTAAGTATAAGAATTTAAAGAAATCATATCTTGCAGTAGTTGTTGATAGAAAACGATCTGCTTTCCTTACCAAAAACTGGCGAGGGTTTGAGTAGTACGGGTTAAGTAAAGTTGTTTGAAAACCTGATGTTTGAGCTTCGCTTAAAGTTGCAGGGTTAACCGCGCTGTCTCTAAACAACCTTAACGGAATTGCCGGGCTCATACGGTATAAGAAGTTAGGAGCACCTGCACCCTGAAAACCCACCTGAGGTGGATTATTATTTACCTCGTTAGTATAGTTAAGGTTAAAAGTAAGTGTTAATTTTTCAGTGATCTTACTGTTCAAACCAAGGTTAGCAATTTTCTTGTGGTAATCGTTGACAGGAGAGATTCCCTTTGCATCTTGATTTGAATAAGACAATCTGAAACTGGTGCTTGCGTTACCACCCGAAAGTGCTAAAGCATTGTTGAATGATGTACCCGTTCTGTAATATTCAGTAATACGATTTGGATTTGGAGAATATGTTCCGGTGCTGCCATCAAAGTAGGTAACCGGTGAACCATCATATTTAGCACCCCATGTTTGGGCACCGTATGTAACAGACTCGCCCTGACTGGCTGGCTTTCTTCCACTTAATTTTGTTGCATCCCAAACACCATTACCATAAATCATTTGATAACGGTTGTAATCCAATACCTGATCTGCAGCAAAATTTGAAGTAAACTCTACGCCAAATTTGGTATTCTTTGCTCCGCTTTTTGTAGTAATGATAATTGCTCCGTTAGCCGCTCTTGAACCATATAACGCAGCTGCAGTTGAACCTTTCAATACGGTGAATGATTCAATATCATCCTGGTTAATTTGTTGAAGCGCGTCACCGCGGTCTGTTGTATTATTTGGACCAACACTTTGTTCGCCCTGATCCATAGGCAAACCGTTTACTACAATCAACGGAGAGTTAGTTGCACCGTTAAATGCAGCCTGACCACGTAAGCGGATACGGGTACTTGAACCCGGACCAGCAGCTGGCGGAGAAATGTTCAAACCCGCAACTTTACCCTCTAAAGATGACATTACGTTAGTGGTACGGTTTTGTTGAATCTCTTCAACATTAGCTGTTGTTGCAGCATAACCCAGCTTCTTTGATTCGCGTTTTATACCTAAGGCTGTTACCACAACCTCTTCAAGGTTACTGCTTTTGTTTTGTAGCGTTACGTTAATTACCGTGCGCGCTCCTACAGTTTGGCTCTGTGTTTCGTAGCCTATATAAGTAAATACTAAAATTGAATTATTTCCTTCAACAGATATGCTGTAATTACCATCGGCATCGGTAACAACACCTTTGGTTGTTCCTTGTTCAGCTATGCTTACGCCTATCAGCGCCTCGCCTTTACTATCAACAACTTTACCGGTAACTGTCTTTGCCGGCACGGGTTTTACTAAAACGTTTGCGGCAGCAAGCTTGGCTAAAGGTCCAAGAGCCGCTGCATTACTGTTCGTGTTATTTTCTGCCTGCGCAGAAGACGCACATAAAAGTACTGCGAAAACACCGGTAACAATACTATTGTATGAAGGTGTTCCTCTTCTTTTTTTCATAATTTTGGATTAAAATCAATGACTATAATTTTTGATTGGTGCCTTTATCAAAATCTGACCATTTTGGTAGAGGCCTTTTTAGGTTTTGCGAGATCTCGCTACCATGATAGTTAACGTATTTCTTTATTCATATTTAATTGTTTTGGTTACTAATAATTGTTTATAACTAAATTTTAACTGAGCCAAACTTTACTACCACACCTAACCTGCGCAACAACAATAAATAACATTGCTGATACGAACTGATGCATAACCCCTATGCAACCAAAACCACCTAATTGCAGGTCCTTTGCCAATAAAATGAAAAAAAATAAGCGGTTTATAATTTTTAAATCTAACATTAAATCGTCCAATCAAAAAACAGCATCACAATTGTTACTATTTCCAACGGCGTTCTAGCAAATTAAAAAACCGGTTTATCGTTTATAATAGTTTTGTTACAAATAATGCCAATTTTGATAATTAAGTCTACTAAATAAACCCAGCGGTGAATTTTACACAAAAAAACACTAGCTATTTCGTTTTAGTTAACCATAGGATAAAAAATCGAATTATTTTATATTTATTTTTACTGTTTTATTATTGTTTTTTTTACAACAAGAGATGTAAAAAATTAGCAATATGGAAATTTCAAACACTTTATTTCAAATTTTGTAAATTGGAAATAGCATCAAATTCTCCTCCGATTTTTTCAATCAGGCTTTCAAACACTGTAAAATACTGCCTGTAAATGGCATGATCGTTAGCATTTGGCAAAAAGATCTGATGCATTTTTATTGTATTTGAAGCCTCGCGCAGATTTTTATACATTCCCATTTCGGTAGCGCTTAGTAAAAACGCCCCCGCACCAATGGTGTCGCCATGACTCACCGTACTCACCGGCTTATTAAAAATATCTGCGATAATCTGCGTACAAAATGGTATAGATGCGAAGCTTCCATTAACCGAAAGACTATCAATTGCTCTGTGGTTCTCGAGCGTTTTTCCAATGCTGTACATTTCATATAAAATACCTTCAATAGTGGCTCTGATAAAGTGCTTACGCTCATGCCTTATATTTATACCGAAATAACAGCCCTTTGCGTTAGCATTCCAGATTGGCGCACGTTCTCCTAATAAATACGGTAAAAACAACAACCCATCTGACCCAACCGTCACTTCTGCTGCCTCCCTTATAAGGTTACCCATGGAGTGGTCAATATCAAACGCCTTTTTAAAATCGCCAAAACGCTTGGTAAACCATTCAAAAATAACGCCGCCGCTATTAGTAGGCCCACCGCTTACAATATGCTCTTTGGTGAGCAGATAGTTAAATATCTGTTTATTATGATCTTTAATTATTTTATCTCCAATTACCCTAAATGCACCGCTATCTTCAATTGTTATGGTAGCCTTACCCTCTTCCCAAACACCCGCGCCTAATGTGGCAAGGCAGCCGTCGCTTGAGCCTATAATTATCTTTACATCCGGCTGTAGCCGCAATGCTTTTTGATACTCTTTTTTAAGTTTGGCTTCTGAGTAAAATACAGGCACCAGTTGTGGCAGCTTACCAGCGCTTATACCGGCAAACTCAAGCGCGGTATCATCCCATGTTAAGCTATGAATATTCATTAGCCCTGTTGCCGAGGCTATACTATAGTCTATTATGCACGAACCTGTGAGTTGTTGCAGAATGTAACTTTTAACCGGCAAATATTTGCTTGTTTTTTTAAAACGATCAGGATCATTGTTTCTAAGCCAGGCAATTTTTACCATTGACGACATTGGGTGTATTGGGGTACCTGTAGCTTCGTATATGGTACGGCCTAATTCTGACTCTTTTAATTCTACAGCTGTTTCCTTCCCACGGTTATCAGCCCATGTTATCACATTACCCAAGGGAACGCCATCCTTATCAACCGTAAGCAAGCTGTGCATCGATCCGCTAAAACAAATACAACCTACCACACACTTCTGCGGGTAAAGCGTATCATTCAGCAAATTCTTCAGTACATAAAGCATGGTAATAAACACCTGCTCGGGATCTTGCTCACTATTATCCGGCCCCTCATGAAACGTTGGATAATGTCCTTTTGCAAAACCAATAATATTGCCCATCAGATCAAACGCGAATATGCGCACCGCGTTGGTTCCTAATTCAATGGCTACTATACTGTTCATTTTATTGCTGCTGATTAAAGGTGAGGTTATTTTTTCTGAACTCGCTTGGGGTGTATCCTGTAAGCTTTTTAAACGTAGTTGAAAAGTGCTGCGATGAGTAGAAGCCAATAGCTAATGCTATATCAGTAACATTCACCTCCCCACGCTTTAAAAGCTTTATAGCTTCTGTAATACGCAGGTTTATAAGGTAGTTTAACGGCGAGAAACCGGAGTAGTTTTTTACCTTCTCGGTAAATGCAGTAGTGCCCATGCCAGCAAAAGCTGCCATTTCTTCCACCGTCCATTGGCGGGCCAGGTTTTGACGCAATGTTTGTTCAAGCCGTAAAAAAGTGGTTGGAAAATCCCTGCGAGAGTGGTTTTGCCTGATGAGTTGGCGGCATATTATAATAAATAAATGATCAAGCAATTGTGCAACACGGGTGCTAAAGCCAACTTCGGCATGCTGAAGCTCGTGTTTCAACTCAAAAAACAAGGGTTGCGCTTCTTTAATATTAAGTACAAGTAAATCTTTGTTTACTGATAAGATCTGCTCAAGCGAATGACGTTCCTTTTTAGTCAACTGGCTCCAGTCTCCTATTAATTGTTTGCGGCTATGCACATCAAGCCTAACCCACATTAATGAGCCAATGTTAAGAATGTTGTTTTTACCACCGAAGTTTTCACCGGGCAGTATCACTGCAATATCACCCGGATATAAAGTATGCTCGGTAGACCCAATTACCCAATTATGCTTGCCTTCTAAAACATAATAAATACCAATGCCATCCATTAACCCAACATTGAATGAGTTGAGTTGAATGGTTGTATTTTTTTTGTAGGCAAACTCTTTAATATGCGGAAAGTCAGCCAGTTCTTTTGATGTTTCCTGTTGTAGCAACAACTGATTCATTTAAGATCAAATATTTAAGCTTGATTAATTGGTTTATTGTAACAGGCTTGGCGGTAAATAATGCAAATTATGCAACGCCGAAGTTAGTGTTTTTGTGCAAAAATCAACACTGTTTACAAATGGTAGTTTATTTTTCTCTTACACTTATTGTCTATACGATCGTTTTGAGGGCAATTTATGATATTTCTTTTATCCTAAAATTTTTACGTTAACTATAAAAGCAGGTGTTAATTTATTATGTAGTTTAGAGGCCATAATTATTTAACCAATTATTAAATCATGAAGAAGACAAACCTTACAATAGTTGCGCTTGCGCTTTTGCTTAGTGCATCTGTTAAAGTTTCTGCCCAAACTGCGGCGCAGGCTCCTGCACAACCGCAAGTTAATCAGGCTGATAGAGATGAGTTAATTTTCCTTACCCCTGAGTGGAAAGGCGAACGCTTTCCTGACGGCCGTCCAAAAGTACCGGAGGATATCATTCAGCGTATGAAGTCGGTAAGTATTGAAGAAGCATGGGCTACGATGGGTGGTTCACGTTTCAACTACCAATTGGCTGAAGATTGGAATATTAAAATAAACCCAGATAGCGTATTGTGTGGCCGTGCACTTACCGTTACTTTCATGCCTTATCGCCCTGATATGTGGAAAGCAATTGATGAGCGTGGTAAAAAAGAAGGTCGCCGTGCACAAAACGTATGGGGCGTTGAACAATTGCAAAAAGGAGACGTTTATGTAGCCGACCAGTTTGGCTTGCACAAAAACGGACCAACCATTGGCGACCGTGTAGCAGCTGACATTTATAAAAGAACCGGTACTGGTATTGTTTACAATGGCGCAATCAGAGACCTTGAAGGGTTAAAAGAATTAGGTGGCTTTACATCATACGTTGACAGCTATTCACCAAGCTACCATAATCCGGGCAGTGACCAAAATACCATGATTATGGGTGTTAATAAACCAACCCGTATCCGTCAGGTAACTGTTATGCCAGGCGACGTTGTATTAGGTAAACAAGGTGTTGTTATTTTTATACCTCCACACTTAGCAGAGAAAGTAGTTAAAGCATCAGAAAGAACACGTTTAGAGGATATGTTCGCTCACATCCGTACGGCTGAAGGCAAATATACCGCCGGACAGATGGATGCCAACTGGCCTGCTCCTATCAGAGAAGACTATCTTGCATGGTTAAAAGCTGCTGTTAAAGACAAAAAAATAAAACTACCGGTAGCGAAAGCTCAAGTGGAAGAAATTATTGCTGCGGCCGATGTAGCTAACGTACACTAAACCATTAAACTAAAATATAAATCAATTAAAATCAAAAACTCAATAACCATGTCAACACAACAAAACAGGCGTTCATTTTTAACTAAAGCAGGAGTAAGTGCCGCGGCTTTAGCTTCAACGCCGTTGATAAAAACTTTCGGAAACGGTTTAGAAGATGCGAAAGAAAGAACCTCAATGATGTCGGCTCCTGCTGATTTAAGAGTAACTGCTGTTAAATGTGCTTATAACAGGTTTGGCGGAATGTTTGTTAAATTAGAAACAAATCAGGGCATAACAGGCTGGGGCGAATCAGTAGACGCCAGTGTCGGCAGCTACTATTTGTTAAAGCGTATGGCTGGCAGCGTAATGAGAGGAAACCCGCTAAAACCTAACGTAATTTTTGAGCAAGTACGTAAAGGCGGCGTTTTTGGCGGTGCACAGTCTGGTGCATTTGTTGCAACGTTAACAGCATTAGAATGCGCGCTGTGGGATTTAACCGGTAAAGCACTTGGCTTACCTATCCACCAGTTACTGGGTGGCAAATTCCGCGACAAAGTGCGTGTATATTGCGACACCGAGTTTTATTCGGGTGGTGGTAAAACCCCTGAAAACTTTGCTAAAGCTGCTCAAGACGTGCTTAACCGTGGTTATACAGCTTGTAAGTTTGACCTTGACGAGGCTAACGACCCAAACAAATTTGACCGTACTAACTGGACTGCCGGCTTAGGTGAAGTTGAAAGAATGGTTTCCTGCGTTGAAGCAGCCAGAAAACAAGTTGGCAATAAAATGGACATTGCTTGCGATATGCACGGTCGTTATGACGCCCCTACCGCTCGCCGTGTTGCTAAGGCATTAGAGCCTTATAACCTGATGTGGTTAGAAGAACCGATCCCTGCTGACAACGCTGAGGTTTACAAATCAATCAGTGCCGAAACTTCAACTCCAATTTGCTGTGGCGAGAACGTGTACTTAACTTACGGCTTTACCCGCTTACTGTCTGAGCATATGGTTGACATCATTATGCCCGATCTGCAAAAGTGTGGTGGTTTAGGCGAAGGGCAGCGCATTGCTTCTATGGCTAACGCGTACTACACGCCATTCTCTCCGCACATGGTAGGTACCATGGTTGGTGCTATGGCAACTGCACACGTTTGTGCCGCTGTGCCTAACTTCCAGATCATGGAGTGGCAAACAAAATCAGATACTGACGCTGCGTGGAAAGAGATGGTTATTTTTGACAAACCATTTGTTGAAAAAGGCTTCATGACCGTTTTAGACAAACCAGGTATTGGTGTTGACGTTAACGTTGAAGGTATGAAGAAATATGCTACCCCAGGCGTTCCTTTCTTTGAATAACAGATAATTAATTTAGCGTAAGCTGATAATTGCAGAGGCTAACCCATTTAAACCGGGTTAGCCTTTTTTATTTACTCATGCTAACAATTAAGATAGGTTTTCCGTTTTTAAAGCATAATGCGTAATATTGGTAAACCCAATTAACCTATAAATCAATGAATTCTCGCAGAAATTTTTTACAAAAGCTGGGCCTATCTGCTTTGGCTGTACAATTTAGCCCCGTAACAGGCTGGGCAAAAAACCAGGCACAGGTGAGTGACCAACCGTATGATGGCCCCGTTTTACGCGTTGCTATAATGGGCATTGGCACGTATGGCAACATTGTTGCCCGTGCGCTGCAAGCCAGTACAAAAGCTAAACTGGTGGGTGTTATAAGCGGATCGCCCGAGAAAGTGAAGGATTGGCAAAGCAAATATGGCATTCCGGACAAAAATGTATATAACTACAGCAATTTTGAGAACATAAAAAACAACCCGGATATAGATGCTATATACGTTATAGTACCTAACTTTTTGCATAAGCCTTATGCTTTACGCGCTGCTACAACCGGTAAGCATGTTATTTGCGAGAAGCCACTTGGCCGCAATGCAAAAGAGAGTCAGGATATAGTTGATGGCTGCAAAAAAGCAGGTGTTAAACTGCTGGTGGGCTACCGCATGCACTTTGAACCGAAAAACCTGGAGATCATATCCATGCGTAATGCCGGCGATTTTGGCAAAATAAAGTACTTTACAGGTAATGGTGGCTTCCGCATTGGCGACCCAACCCAATGGCGCCTTGACCGCGAAAAAGCAGGAGGTGGCTCGATGATGGATATTGGCATTTACGCTGTGAACGGTGCACGTTACATGGTTGGCGAGGACCCGATATGGGTTACCGCACAAGAGTTACCTAAAAGTGATACTACCAAGTTCAAAGAAGGCGTTGACGAAACCATTACCTTCCAGATGGGTTTCCCGAGTGGCGCGGTTGCGCAGTGCCTTTCAACCTACGGAATGAACTATGTTGACCGCTTTTTATTAATTGGCGAACGGGGATGGGCTGAACTTAACCCGGCCAATGGTTATGGGCCATTAAAGGGCCGCACAAATAAAGGCGAATTGAAAGCAGTATCGCCGCCTATGCAGCAAACCGTACAAATGGATGAGATGGCAGGCATATTATTGGAAGGCAAAACACCTGTTGTAGCAGTAGATGGTGAGGAAGCCATAAAAGACTCAAAAATTATTGACGCTGTTTACGAAGCTGTAAAAACGGGTAAGAAAGTGCTGTTAAAATTGAGCTAATAGAAATATTTTTGTTAAACAGCGATGGGTTAAAACCTGTCGCTGTTTATGTTACTACGCTACAACTACCTATAACCATTACACATGTTAATCAAATCAATAAAAATAACTCCTGCTATTTTATTTTCCTTTTCGCTTTTATTCAGCTATGGCTCGTTGAAAGCGCAAAAGCTGCCTAACAAACAAACTGTTGGAATAAAAACGCCTGCCAATATTAAAGTTGACGGCAAAGCAACGGAATGGAGTGACCAATATCAGGCCTATAATAATGCTACTGAGGTTTATTACACTATAGCTAATACTGACAGTGTAATTACCCTTGTGGTACATGCCACAAAACCGCAGGTGATTCAAAAAGTACTTGAAAACGGAATAACCTTCAGCATCCTTAAAAACAAAACGACTGAAAATTCTAATAACGTTAAAATACTGTTTCCGTCAATAAGATTTGACGACTGTTGGAAAATAATGAACGGCGTAGGCTTACCCATATCCGGCTTTAGAAAAATGCCCGGAGCTCCAACACATGCTGCGTTCAGTCCTGATTCAATATTGGCATCGCAAAAAGAATATTCACTTGAAGGCGCTAACAAACAGTTAACATCAATTTTAAAAGATATAAGATTTATAGGCATCGAAACCATTAAAGATACCGTAGCAGGCATAACCCCTAAATCACCTTACTACCGTAACTTTGCTTTGCGCTATGAAGGATATAAATACATATCCATATATAATGAGGATAATATACAGGCAGCAATACAGTTTGACGATAAAAAAGAGTTGACCTATGAGTTGTCTTTCCCTACAAGGTACATTAAAAACAACATTGCCAATGCAGCTTTCAATTATGATATTACCGTAAATGCGCGTGATGGAAGCCGGCCGGGGGTTGTGGTATTCTATGAGCCGCCACCCAACCGAGGAATGGCGTTCCCGGAGCTGTTTAATGCAACAAATCTTGAAGGCGAATATACGTTGGCTAAATAATACGCACCGTTTATCACCATGTGGTAAATGTTATAGTTATTAATTAACGAATAAGCGATGGTTGTTTGTCACCTCCATCGCTTCTTTGCCTTCAATCAGGTTCTATTCAAACCAGGTTTATTTGTTTGCTACAGCGGCAGCAACAGTAACCGGAGTAAGTTTTAAGTATTTAGCCTTAAACGCTGCCTTATCATCCCGATAGCTTACCACAGCCCCTAAACGATACATAAAAGATATATAAAGCCACGCCATATCAAGCTGATACGACTTAAAACCACTTCTGGCACTTTTAGGATAAAGGTGATGGTTATTGTGCCATTCTCCTGCTACCAAACCTGGCCATAACTGATTAATAGACTTATCCTTTTTGTTATAATCCACACCGTCTCGTTGTTTATCTTCTCCATGCCCGTGCCCGTCATAGTTAAATGTACGTACACCAACGCCCCATATGCCGGCTGCGGCAAAAAGCGAACAGGCCAAGCCATGGCCACCTATTAAATAAAATGCGCAATACCAGAATGCCCAGTTTATAATCCAACTCAATACCGCGTTAAATGGTTTTACGTATGAGCCCCAATATTGATACTGTTTAAAACTATTGCCTTTTACGCCGGTATGGGCCATCAGGCGTTCAACTCGCTTATAGTCCATTTCGGCTAAATCTTTAGCAATAGGCTGGTGATTAACATCCGCTAAAAAACAATACCAAAAGCCACCTTCGGCATTATAAGGATCGCCGGGCTGATCAGATTTTGCATGATGAACATGATGCGATATCACATAAATTTCTTCAGGAATGATATTAAGCGTTAAATTTTGCGTTATAAAGCGCCAAAATCTGTTACGAAAACGGTAAGCGCCATGTGTACAATATCTATGGTGCCAAATAGTGCCGTGCGTGCCCATAACAATCATTCCATAAACAAAAACAGCGGCAACGTTGCCTATACTTAAAAACTTAAATGCAAAAAGCAGCACAAAGGGCACAAGGCAAAGTATTTTAAGCCAGCTAAAAAACGGCAGCCAGTTCTTTCGGTTATTAAATACGTTAAGTCGGGTAAAAAATTCAGTCAATATAGCCTTAAAACCAGGACGTACAAATTTGCCGTCCATGTCTTTCCAGCCGTATGCAGGCGGCTGCAAAACCTTATCTAAAAATGCCATAATTATTCAGTAACAAGTTTAGATGGACACGTAATAAGGAACTTTTTTGTAAAACCACTTTCAGCGGCTTCATTTTTAAGGTCAAAGAGAAAAAGGTCAATCTGCCTGATCTCTAATTTTGTTTTCGCCGTTCGGTCGGTGGATTGCTTATTAGTCATTATTTATAAAAGCTGATTCGGTTATAGTTAATTATCTTAAAAATTACCTGAATCAGTATATGGTAAAATTTAAACGCAATAAAATTTCCAGGCAGCTTTACGCAATGTACAAATTTTACACAAATTTTACAATTAAATTAGTTTTAAATTTTTTTACTTAAAGTAAAAATATATGGATATTTATTGTTAACTTGCAACTCATTTAAAAATAAGATAATGCAAAAAGAAGGAACAGTGAAATTTTTTAACGAAACCAAAGGTTTTGGATTTATTTCACAAAATGATACAAGAACTGACGTTTTTGTACATTCAACAGGCCTTATTGACCAGATCCGTGAAAACGACCAAGTTCGTTTTGATGTTGAAAATGGCAAAAAAGGGCTTAACGCAGTAAACGTACAAGTAATTTAATTATCACTATACTTACTCCAAACACCTGTTCTATTGGGACAGGTGTTTTTGTTTTTAAAATATACGTCCACCAAATACAATTTATGGCCAGATCCAACGAAACATTCAGTAAAAAAGAAAAAGAGAAAAAGAAAGCAAAGAAGCAATTAGACAAGAAAGAAAAGGCTGCCGAACGAAAAGCCAATGCTGTAAAAGGCGGCGACTTAAGTGACATGATGGCTTATGTTGACCAGGATGGTAACATTACCTCAACTCCGCAAACGCTGCAAAAAAGCGTTGTATCTGCAGATGAGATACGAATAGCGACACCTAAACAGGTAAACATACCTGGCGAACAACCGACCGGAGTTATAAGTTTCTATAATACAGATAAAGGCTACGGTTTTATTCGCGATAACCAAACACGCGAAAATATATTCTTCCACGTTAATAACCTTCAATTCCAGGCTAAAGAAAATGATAAAGTGAAATACTTTACAGAAAAAGGCCCTAAAGGTTTAAGTGCCACTAAAATTGAAAAAGCTTAAAGTGTGCTCCTCTCATCCGTTATAGAGAGTCCTCGAATTATACGAGTGCCTGATGGTAAGGATATCTTGAGGAGACATGACTATCAAAATAGCATTAAACAAAAATAGCGATGGGGTAAGCCATCGCTATTTTTGTTTATGTACTTAATAATAAGTGGTTTTTATATTTCATCAAATATCAGAACATGTAGTGGATGAGAAAAATGACATAAAATTGGGCTTAATAATCATTATCCTCTCAACATTTTCCCCATCATCCTGCTAAAAAACTCAGGCGTAACGCCTATGTAAGATGCAATATCTTTTTTTGGAACTGAGTTAATAAGAGAGGGATAGCGCTTGCAAAAATTAGTATAACGCTCTTCGGCGGGTAAACTTAGATTATCAATTAATCTTTGCTGGTGGGCAACCAACGAATTTTCGGTAATGATCCTGAAGAAGCGTTCAAATTTAGGCACTTCCTGAAATAACAATTCCTGTTTAACTTTTGATAACAGCAAAACTTCGGCAGGTTCTGGCGCTTCAATATACAGCGTGCCGGGGCGTTGACTTATCAGGCTATACATATCTGCTATCCACCAGCCAACAGGCGCAAAGTTCATTACATGCTCCTGCCCGTTTTCGTCTATGGTATACCCACGCAGACAACCGCTGATAACAAAAGCAGAATACTTACAAATTTCGCCTTCCTTTAATAAAAATTGCTTCCTGTTAAGTTGTTTAGGGTGTAGCAAACTAATAAAGTACGCTGTTTCATCATCAGTTAAATGGATGTGTTTGCCTATACTTTTTAAAATAATATCTGTTAACATGTTAGGCCAATATAGTAAAATACAGCATACCAGGTTTAAGGTACACCACTTCAATTATACCTTTATTTACATTTTTGCTATTTTTAATCTTGTGAGATTTGACGTATTCTTTCCCTCTCCTCAATTAATGCCTTACGTAAAGCACATTATCATATCAGAGAATGAGCAAGCATCGCAATACAGGGTATTACCCGATACAGCCTTGGTTATCGGTTTCCAGTATCGCGGAGCGTTGTCTTACACAGATGGCACGTTGCAACATAAACTGTCCGACGCAGGCATTACAGGTCTAAGGGACAGCTCCCGCACTTTTCTAAATACCCCCAATATAGGCACAGTGCTTGTTGTGTTACGAGAGAATGGTGCAGCGCGTTTGCTTAAACAAAATTTGCACGAGCTTTTTGGAGAAAGTGTATCAGTAGAACACTTTTTTAGCAACAGCGAGTTTAATCAATTTAAAGAACAATTGGTTGATGCTAAAGATGATGCTACCAGGATCTCTCTAACCGAGACATTCCTCATTAGTCAGCTATCACATAAACCGGCAGATCAGATGGTTAATGCTGCGCTTCAGCACATCCACCAAACGGGCGGCACCATACGCATTAGTGAGCTTGCAAAGTTGCTAAATACCAGTGCGAGCCCGCTGGAAAAACGCTTCCGGCAAGAGGTTGGCGCATCACCCAAAAAGTTTGCTACTATTGTTAGAGCGCGCAACGTACTAACCGCTATGGAACATGGCAACGAGCGCTATGCGGAATACCTATCTGCTTTTTACGACCAGGCGCACTTTATTAAAGCTTTCAAAAATTTACCGATGTAACACCCGAGCAATATTTAAAAAGTCTTAAATAAACGGATTTTTACAATTGCCTAAACTACTCCTGCACGAACTTTGAACTATAAATAACTAAGATTATGTTTACAGTTGAACAAATTAAAGCGGCACATGCTAAGGTTAAAAGCGGTGCAGATTTCCCGGCCTATATCAAAGAAATTAAAGGTTTAGGTTTAATAAGGTATGAGTTTATGGTTGCCGATGGAACAATTGACTACTACGGCGCAGGCAACTATAAAGTAAGTGCTCCTGCAATTTACCCGGCAAGACCAATATCCAACAACGCCCAGCCAATGTTGCTTAAAAAAAATATAGAAGAGCATCAACAAGGTCAATCAGATTTTTTAACTTTTTGCCAACTGGCAGCTGATGCAGGTGTACAAAAATGGGTAGTTGATACGCAAACGATGCTCTGCATTTACTATAATTTAGACGGCAACGAAATGATTGCTGAACCTATCCCACAGTAAAACAAAAAGGCTGCTCCCTTTAGGTTGAGCAGCCTTTTGCTTGTATTTAATCAATAATTATTATCTAACCTGAAATCTGTTATTGAACATAAAACCTTCAGGATCAATGCCGGATATAACAATATATCCGTTTTTAAGGTTGGTTATTGCTTTATCAATGTCAGCCACACTGTTGATTGGCTGTTGGTTAATTTTGGTGATAACAGAACCTGTGGCAATATCGGTTTGTTCAAACAATCCGCCCCTGCGTACCTGGGTTACAACTACGCCATGGTCTACACGGAATTTAGCTTTTTGCTCGGCAGTTACCGGTACAAAGCTTGCACCTAATTTGTTATACAGCTCAGTTGCTGAGGCTGCAACATCTGTTTTAGGTTTCTCGGTTGATTCCGGTTTCAGCGTTACAGTGTAATCTTTTTCTTTACCATCGCGGGTTACAGTGATCTTGATCTTATCACCAGGCGCTAAGCGGGCAACACGTTCTTGCAAGTCTGATGATTCGTAAACAGTATTACCTTCAACTTTGCTAATGATGTCGCCTTTTTGTAAGCCGGCGGCTTCTGCACCACTACCAGGTAGTACCTGCTCAACATATAAACCTACACTTTTATCAGCCTTAAGTGTTTGTGCATTATCTGCATTCAACTCGGTAAAGCTTACACCAACGTAACCACGTTTTACAGCACCAAATTTTTGAATATCACCTAATATCTTTTTTGCCATGTTGATCGGGATGGCAAAGCCATAACCTTCGTATGAACCAGTATGTGATGCGATAGCTGAGTTAATACCAATCAACTCACCTTTGGTGTTAACCAAAGCACCACCGCTGTTACCAGGGTTAATGGCAGCATCAGTTTGAATGAATGACTCAATACCTTTGCTCACCTTAGGTCCCTGATTTTGGCGCTGCATACGCATGCCAAACGGGTTACCGCTATCTTCGTCGTCATCATTATCTTGTCCGTTAAGTATACCTATACCGCGGCCTTTGGCGCTCACAATACCTGCAGTTACGGTTGACGTAAGGTTAAAAGGGTTACCAACAGCTAACACCCACTCGCCTACACGCACATCGTCCGAGTTACCAAATTTTACAATTGGCAGGTTAGTACCTTCAATTTTAATAAGGGCCAGATCGGTATTTGGATCTGTACCTATAACTTTTGCTTTAAATTGACGGTGGTCGTTTAAAGTGATATCAATTTTATCAGCCTTAGCTACTACGTGGTTGTTGGTAACAATGTAACCATCAGGCGAAATTATTACGCCTGAGCCTGATGCCATACGCGGCTGGTTTTGACGTGGCTGCATACGCTGACCGAACATATCGCCAAACATACGCTCCATCATATCCTGCTGACCATCGTTACCACTGCTGCTTGCCGAATAAGTAGTACGGATATACACAACTGCCGGAGTAACGGCAGCCGCCGCCTGTGTAAAATCAGCCTCCCCTGCTGACGAAGTGATACCGGCAAGCGCTTTATTGTTTGCGAAGTAAACATTCTGCTTGTCCTCCAAACTCATGTTATCGGCATACTTATTCTCAAACACCTTGTAGGTGCCTAAGGCCATTGCACCACCCACAAAGGCGGTCAATAATGTTAAACCTATCTTTTTCATAATCTATTTACTCTCTTTTATTTTTTAGCTTTGCGTAATTTTACGATTTCAAATTTAATACCATATAGACTGCAAATGCAACCTTAAGTTAAGGCTATATGTGTTAAAAAATGTTAAATAACTCATAAAAACGGCAGGTTAATTGCAATCTGTTATTCTGTAAATATACAATTCAGTGAAAATACATTTCTACAAATATCAAGGCGCAGGTAACGATTTTATTTTGGTTGATAATCGCCAAAAAACTATTGATCACACTGATCCACAGCTAATTTCAAAGCTTTGCGACAGGCATTTTGGTATTGGCGGCGATGGCATGATGTTTCTGCAAAGCATTGATGGATACGACTTTGAAATGGTTTATTACAATGCCGACGGACAACCCAGCAGCATGTGCGGCAACGGCGGACGCTGCATTGTAGCCTTCGCCAAATTTTTGAGCGTGATAGACACCGAAACCGATTTTTTGGCAGTTGACGGCCCACACCATGCCAAAATTTCAGCCGAAGGCGATTGGGTGAGCCTGCAAATGATTGATGTTGACACTGTAAACCGAGACGGTGAAGCCTATGTGCTTAATACGGGTTCGCCGCATTATGTAACCCTGACTAATGGCTTAAAAGATAAAGATGTTTATCACGAGGGCAGCGCCATACGTAACAACAACACATACAAAGCCAAAGGCATCAACGTTAACTTTGTTGAGCCTGCCGATAAAGGATTTTTTGTACGCACCTTTGAGCGAGGCGTCGAAGATGAAACCTACGCCTGCGGTACAGGTGTTACCGCTGTTGCTTTAGCCATGGCTCAGCACAACAACCAAACCGGCACCATTGAAACACCGGTGAAAGTTTTAGGCGGCGATCTGAACATCCGTTTCAACTACGATGGTAAAGCATTTACCAACATATTTTTAGAAGGGCCTGCTAAGTTGGTTTTTGAAGGGGATGTGGAGGTAGTTTGAGGTAAAAGGAGAAAGGTTAAAGGCGAAAGGTTTTGCTGATGATAACCTTTTCCCTTTCAGCTTTAACCTTTTACCTCACCGTTAACAATTAATTAACGCCAAACGCTTTTAATTGATCCAAATTCTGAGTACGTTTGAATTTTTTGTTGATGTAGCTTCTAAATATTTTTGTTTAGAAACCTATGTTACGTGTTGACAGCTCAAAGCCATGCCAGATAATTTATGCTGTAGCCAAGCATGAATACCTGGGATATGTTATTGAGCCACATATAGTTCAGCTCAACCCTAACGGCGAATTTTCATTAACCCATCAACGCCTATTCTCTAATACAGCTACCGAGTTTGCCAATTGCCTGGCCGATACGGACCTTAAGCTCATTAAGCTTTTGGAGGAGATGGAGCAGGGACACGTTATTAAGCGTTACTATAAAAAGGTGATACGCCCATCAGAGTTTTTCGCTAAGATATTTACGGATCAGCTTTTTGAAACCATCCGCCCAAAAATAGAAAAACGACTGGCCGAAGCCTTTAACCTGATGCAGGATAAAGAAATTTACCTGATGAGCAAAGAGGGCTACCCCGCCGAGCGGAAATTACAAATAGCCGAAGAATCTGCATCGGTATTATTTCATTTTCGCAGAAATGAGGAGGAAATACGCTATTTCCCCACCATAAAGTACAAGGGTATGCGTATTGAATTCATGTTCAAAAACGCAGAGATCATATGCAACCACCCGGCCTGGATGCTGATGGATGATACGCTTTATTATTTTGATAAAGAGATTGAAGGCAAAAAGCTCCAGCCCTTTTTAAACAAGCGCTACATTGCTATTCCAAAATCCTCCGAACAATCTTACTTTGAAAAGTTTGTAGCCCCCCTGATAGAAAAGCACAATGTTTACGCCGAAGGCTTTACCATCAACACAGAAAAGTATGATGCACGACCTGTGCTAAAACCTATTTACGTTGAAGGCGGCACTTCTCAACTGCAACTATTTTTTAAATATGCGGGTTATACCTTCCCATACGGTGACGGCAGACATGTATCGGTACGTATGGAAAAACAAGGTGATGATTATACCTTCCACCGTATAAAACGTTCCGTAAGTTGGGAGAAGGGAAAATTGCAATTATTGGAAGATCTGGGTTTAAAAACCGCTTCATCATTATTTCAAAATTTGGAGGTGGCTTTACCAGGCGAAGATGACGATTATTCTTTCTCGGTGTTTGAATGGCTAAATCAACACCACGATCAGCTTGTTGATGCAGGCTTTGAAATTGAGCAACCCGAAGGGCAAAAGCGTTATGTTTTCGGCTCTACCAAAATTGATCTGCAGGTGCAGGAAAACAACGATTGGTTTGATATTCATGCCGTTGTTTATTTCGGCCCTTATCAAATACCTTTTATACAACTGCGTAATCACATCCTCAATCATAAAAAAGAATTTACGTTACCATCTGGTGAGATAGCGGTTATACCCGAAAAGTGGTTCTCGCAATACGGCAATCTGCTGCATTTTAGCGAGGGTAAGGACGGGCTTAAGCTACGCCGGCATCACATTGGCTTGGTAAACTCTTTGGCCGAAGGCGACATGGCCGAAGTCACCATGAACCGCAAGCTCCAAAAGCTAAGCGATTTTGAGCAGTTTGACGATGTACCTATGCCAAAAAACTTTAACGGCTTATTGCGTCACTATCAGCAAGCGGGATACAACTGGTTTCACTTTTTAAAGGATTATAATTTTGGCGGATGCCTGGCCGACGACATGGGTTTGGGTAAAACCATACAGACCCTTGCCCTGCTGCAAAAGCACAAGGAAGATACCGAAGCAACGGGCGGAAAAAGCACTTCGTTGGTAATTATGCCTACCTCGCTTATTTACAACTGGTTGAACGAAGCACGCAAATTTGCTCCGCAATTACGATTAATGGTACACACCGGTACCCTGCGTTATAAAAGCGCCGAGGTGTTTGCCAATTATGATGTAGTGATTACAACTTATGGCATTACCCGTATAGATATCTCTTTGCTTAATGATTACTTCTTTGAATATGTTATTCTCGACGAAAGTCAGAATATTAAAAATGCTTCATCAAAAGCATTCCAGGCAGTAAAGCAGCTAAAATCCCACTATAAATTGATATTGAGTGGTACGCCTGTTGAAAACTCGGTAAATGACTTGTGGACGCAGCTTTCCTTTATTAATCCAGGCTTGCTTGGTTCACAGCAGTATTTTCAAAATGAGTTTGTTACGCCTATTGAAAAGAAAAAGGACGAAGACAAAGCCCGCAAGCTACAGGCGCTGATCAAACCTTTTGTAATGCGTCGCACCAAGGAGCAGGTTGCTACCGAGCTGCCGCCTAAAACAGAGAACCTCTTCTACTGCCAGATGAGCGAAGAGCAGGCATCGGTTTATGAAAAGGTAAAATCTGAATACCGCAACGAGTTATTGAAGAGCCTGGATGATGGCACTTTTGCCAAAACGCAGATACAGGTATTACAAGGCTTAACCCAATTGCGTCAAATTGCCAACCACCCTGCCATGATAGATCAGGAATATGAAGGCGATTCGGGTAAGTTTGAAAACGTTACGCACACGCTGTCGACAGTGTTAGATGGCGGGCACAAGGTATTGATCTTCTCGCAGTTTGTAAAACAATTGAGCATTTACCGCAGATACATGGAGGAGCAGAAAATACCTTATGTATATCTGGACGGGGCTACCCAAAACCGTGGTGATGTGGTAAAACAGTTTCAGGAAGATAAAAATACCCGTGTGTTTCTGATCTCTATAAAAGCAGGCGGCGTAGGCCTGAATTTAACAGAAGCCGATTACGTTTTCATCCTCGACCCATGGTGGAACCCGGCCGTTGAACAGCAAGCCATTGACCGTACGCATCGTATAGGTCAAACCAAAAATGTATTCATTTACAAGTTCATCACCAAAGATACTGTTGAGGAGAAGATACTGGCCCTGCAACAACGCAAACTCAGCGTGGCCCGCTCTCTGATTACCACTGAGGAAAGCTTTATTAAATCGCTTACTGCGGAGGACATTAAGGAGATATTGGGGTAGACTCACCCCAACGACGCTACGCTGGTCGACCCTCTCTTTCGCAAGCGAAAAAGAGGGTTCGAAGGATTTCATATTAATCTCTTATTTGCCCTCTTTGCGCCAAAGGCGGAGAGAGGGTAAACCAGCGTAGCGTCCTCGGGTTGAGTAAAATATGGCAGGCTGATCTATCGAAAATTAGTATATTTATTCGCTAAACCTAGACAATGGGCATATTTTCCATCATACTAATAGCACTTTGGGTATTTCCAAAACAATTATTTTGATGGATACCATAACGCGCGATACAATTAATTTGAAATAAAGTATGAGTAGAAAAATTCGTCCGGTGTTAACGGTGCTGTTAATGTCTCCGCTTATTACTTATGCGCATGGCGAGGAGGTGTTGATCATACCATTTATCACTATTGTTTCAGTACTTGTATTTTCCACTTTCATGCTTACTGTTGGAAGACGAATAGCAAGAAAAGCACCATTAGTTTTCACTTATATTTTAGCAACTGTTATCACCTATTTAATAGTCAATTTCATACCCTTCCGTACTTATGAAAATGCTATTTTGTTATCTGTAGCGCTGGTTCCGGTATTAGCCGTATTTGCCGCATATGCCTTTTCAAAAAAACGCAACAACAATTAGGATTAAACGCAAACACCGTCAATTGTTTACTGTTAACCTAATGCATGAAAATATTACTTGCAGGCGCTAACGGCTATATAGGAACAAGGCTCATCCCCGTTTTACTGGAGGAAGACCACCATTTGGTATGCCTGGTGCGCGATAAACGCCGTTTCCATGAGCAAAGCGAATTTAGCGACAAGGTAGAACTCATAAAAGGCGATCTGCTTAAAGAGGATGTGGAACCTTTCCCGAAGGATATTGAGGTAGCGTACTACCTGGTTCACTCCATGTCACAAGATAAAAATTTTGCCGAGCTGGAAGCTAAATCTGCCGGAAATTTTGTGAAGCAATTGGACAAAACAGATTGCAAGCAGGTTATTTTTTTAAGCGGTATTACCAACGACGAAAACCTATCAGAACATCTTAAATCGCGCCGGCACGTTGAGGATGTGCTGCGTGAAGCTAAAGCCAGTCTCACGGTTTTAAGGGCGGCTATTATTATCGGATCGGGTAGTTCATCATTTGAAATAATACGTGATCTTACCGAAAAGCTCCCCGTAATGACGGTACCCAAGTGGGTAGAAACAAAATGCCAGCCCATTGCTATAAGAGACGTATTGGGCTATTTAAGTGGGGTTAAGCTCAACAAAAAGGCACTTGACAAAACCTTTGATATTGGCGGACCCGACGTCCTCTCATTTAGGCAAATGATGCTTACTTATGCAGACGTGAGGCATCTAAAAAGGAAAATGATAACCATTCCTTTCCTTTCACCCAAACTATCGTCTTACTGGTTATATTTTGTTACTTCCGTAAGTTATTCATTGGCCCAAAGCCTGGTAGATAGCATGAAGAACGAAACCATTATGAAGGATCACGCTATTGATGATGTGGTAAAACGGGATTGTTTGACCTACCGCGAAGCATTGGAACTGGCATTTGAAAAAATTGAACAAAACTCTATTGTTTCCAGCTGGCGCGACGCCTTGAATAATGGCTATCTCACGTCAGATTTCATGGATCAAATCAAAGTGCCGCAAAACGGAACACTCAGATATGAAGTAAACCTGCCTTTTAAGCGCGATCCGGTTGAAGTTTTAAATAATATTATGGCCATAGGCGGAAGCCGTGGCTGGTATTATTGGGACTGGATATGGGGTTTCCGTGGGTTTATTGACCGTATGGTTGGCGGCGTGGGTTTGCGCCGTGGCCGTACCAGTAATGTTACGGTATCGCCCGGAGACGTGATAGATTTTTGGCGGGTGCTGCTGGTTGATAAGAATGCCAGCAGACTATTGCTTTATGCTGAAATGAAACTACCCGGGGAAGCCTGGCTGGAGTTTAAAATAGTGGAGCGCGACGGTAAACGCAACCTGTGCCAGGTAGCTACCTTCAGACCTAACGGACTTTGGGGGCGCATGTACTGGTATGCCATGTTTCCGTTTCATTTGTTTATTTTTAGAGGCATGGCTAATCAAATTGTTAATTATAAAGTAGCACCTGTTAAATGAGCAAACATGTTTTAATCACCGGCGGTACGGGCCTCATCGGCAAGAAATTAACCAAACGTTTGCTGGAAGATGGCTATACGGTAAGTCATTTAAGTCGCAGCCCCGGTACCGACCCGCGGGTGGCTACTTACCTTTGGGACCTTAACAAAGGGCAGATAGATGAGTACTGCGTTGAGGGTGTTGATACCATTATACACCTGGCTGGCACAGGCATTGCCGATAGCCGTTGGACGAAAAAACGCAAACAGGATATAATTGATAGCCGTGTAAAATCAATAGCATTGGTTTATGAGCTGCTGAAAAAAAAGCAACACACAATTAAAGCGGTTATCTCAGCATCGGGTGTTGGTTATTACAGCGACCGTGGCGATGACATCATGACCGAGACCTGCGCTCCTGCTCATGATTTTATGGGCAAGTGCTGCGTTGAATGGGAAAATGCCGTAGGCGAAGGCGAAAGCTTAGGGCTACGTGTAGTAAAGTTCCGTACAGGTGTGGTGCTGAGTACTAAAGGAGGCGCTTTGCCAAAGTTGTCAGCCCCTGTAAAATTGGGTTTAGGCGCCGCTTTGGGCAGCGGCAAACAATGGATGCCCTGGATACATGAACGCGATGTTATTGATATGTACATATTTGCACTAAAGCATGAGGAGCTAAGCGGGGTTTACAACATGGCTGCTCCAGAACCTGTTACCAACAAGCAACTCACCAATGCCATTGCCGATGTATTGAAACGCCCTTATTGGCTGCCAAACGTACCTGCATTTGCACTTAAGTTGGCTATGGGCGAGATGGCTACCGTAGTGTTGGGAAGTACTAAAACATCAGCAAAAAAAATAAAGGCAGAAGGGTTTAGTTTTAGCTACCCGGAAGTTACCGCCGCATTGAAAGATCTATATAAAGTTTAACAGGTGGTGGCTCTGAGCCGGGTGAGCCACCGGGAGCCGGGTGAGCCACCAAGAGCCACCAAGAGCCACCAAGAGCCGGGGTGAGCCACCTTGGCCACCCCCATTAAAAAAAGAATGAAAAGAGATACTGTTAATATTTTCTGGTTCCGCCGCGACCTGCGTTTAGATGATAACGCCGGTTTGTATCATGCCCTTAAAAGTGACCAACCCGTACTGTGCCTGTTTATATTCGACAGCGAAATACTTGATAAACTTAACGACAAGAAAGATGCGCGGGTAGGCTTTATTTATGACAGTATAAGTAATGTGCGCGATGAACTGCAAAAGCATGGCAGCAGTTTATTGGTTCTGCATAACTCGCCCGATAAAGCATGGGAAAAGGTTTTAAAAGATTATGATGTAAAAGAGGTTTACACTAATCATGATTACGAACCTTACGCTAAACAACGCGATGAAGCCATTGCCAAACTATTGGCTAAACATAATGCATCGCTTAAAACCTTTAAAGACCAGGTAATATTTGAAAAGGGGGAAGTAGTTAAAAATGATGGAAAACCCTATACGGTTTTCACACCTTACAGCCGTAAATGGAAAGACAAACTGAATGACTTTTACCTGAGTTCCTATCCGGTAAAAAAGTATTTTAAAAATTTATACAAAACAGAAGCGCTGCCTCTTCCGTCGTTAAAGTCAATAGGATTTGAACAGAGCGGGCAGGAAATACCCGATAAAAAGTATACCGACGTGATTGATAACTATGCTGAAACGAGAGATTTCCCGGCGTTACAAGGCACATCCCGCATAGGGCTACATCTGCGTTTTGGTACGGTGAGTATACGTAAAGTGGCTACTGATGCCAATGAGGCGCGCGAAAAAACATGGTTAAATGAATTGATATGGCGGGAGTTTTATATGATGGTGATGCATCACTTCCCGCAAACTGCCAACCATGCCTTTAAACCGGAATATGACCGTATAAAATGGATAAATGATGAGGAGCAATTTAAGGCCTGGTGCGAAGGGAAAACCGGCTATCCTATAGTAGATGCCGGAATGCGCCAGCTAAACGCCACGGGGTATATGCACAACAGGGTGCGTATGATAACGGCCAGCTTTTTATCAAAAGATCTGCTGATTGACTGGCGCTGGGGTGAACGTTATTTTGCAGAAAAACTGCTGGACTATGAAATGGCCAGCAACGTAGGCGGATGGCAATGGGCGGCCGGTTCGGGTACAGATGCTGCACCTTATTTCAGAATATTTAACCCGGAAGCGCAAACCAAAAAATTTGATCCTGAATTAAAATATATAAAAAAATGGGTTCCGGAGTATGCTGACTTTAGCAAGTATCCAAAACCCATTGTTGACCACGCATTTGCGCGCGAACGATGTCTTAAAGCTTTTAAAGAGGCGCTTTCAAGTTAAATTTATGGAGTAACATTCAGCACCTGTACATCAAAACGTACACAGCTGTTTGCGGGTACATTATTTGTGCTTAGCGCAGTTCTGCCGTATGCTAATGATGAAGGCATTACAATCGTCATTTTTGTACCGGTAGTAGCTAAACTTTTAAATGCCTCCCTTAGGCCATCTACAAGCTCAGGCACTTCTAACGGCGCACCAGAACCTGCTGTATTATACTCATTAAATATGTACCCGTTCAATAATCTAAACGTATAAGTACAATAAACTGTAGAATTATCAGTAATAGGCGTAGTTCCTACCCCCTGACGTGTTATTAAATAGTACAAGCCAGACGGTGTTTTTTGAAACCCGGTAAGCGCATTAGCTGTCAAATAATTTCTGATCACCAGGTCATCATAGGTATTTTGATTATCGCCCGGTAATCTATTCATTACGTTTACATAATAATCAAGACATTGATTACCATAAATGCGTGTATTATTGGTAGTACTGCTACCCTGCCCAACACCGCTCGCGCCATATCCTAAATGTGATGGTATAAGTAACCTGATCTTTCCGCCATGCTTTTTTACCAGGTTATAAATAGATGTTTGCAATGCAAGCGGATAGCCTGTCTTTTGAATATGGCCTAAGAACCCGCCGTAATGGTTGGCAAAAGTATCTACCGATGCGTATCTGCCATCAAAAGTACTTAATGTAAAAACAAGGTTAATACTATCAGCATATTGCAGTGCAGCTCCGGTACCTTCTTTTAAAACTTTGTAATAAACCCCGGATGTATCACGCTGCATACCGGTAATACCGTTGGTTTTTATATAATTTTGTATCTGTTCTTCATCATATTGCTTAATGTCAGGATCAACATCCCCCTTACGACAAGAAGCAAGTGCTACTACAGCTAAAGCTAAAACCGAGAATAGTATTTTTTTCATTTGTTATTATTAGCGGTTCTTTATGTTTTGAAAGCACCGTTTTATTTATGTGTTATTAGTTTACCGCGTCGTACAGGCTGATATCAAAATCAAGCACTAAATTTCCGGGCAACCCATCCTTTAAGCCATACGTTACCCCCAACTGAGGCTGCGCATATGGCCCATAAGCATATCTTGAAGGCAGCAGTAATCTTACTTTCCCACCTTTTTTAATTTGCGGTATACCTATACGCCAACCTCTTATAGCACTACCAAGCGTAAAACTCGGATTAAACGTACCCGATTCGGCAAAAACCTGACCTGTAGTTAATACGCGTCCGGTGTAGCCCACTGTAACATAAGTTGATGTAGTAAAAATTGTATTTACTGTACCCGGGTCTACTACAATGTAATAAACGCCTGTGGTATCAACTCTTTTAGCATTCAAACCCGGATTAGCTGCCAGGTAATCAGCAATTATCTTATCATCAATTATCGCCTGAGCCTTTTCAGCTGCCGATCCAACATCAGTTTTACGGCATGCAGTAAAGCAAAAAAACAAAGCTAATACTGTTACAGCTATCCTGTTCATCTCAATAATACGCGTGCAAATTTATTCTTTTATAATTCAAAAAAGGCAGGTTAACACTTTTTAACATTTTGCCCGCTTATATCAACGTTAAATAACAGGGTTTAATATTACAAAGGATCTTCGGGCTTATAATTTATTGTAAGGCGATTGATCTTTTTCAGCAGGTTCATTAAATACTCCCTATCGCCCTCGCTAATATGTTTATTTAAATAAGCGTTAAACTGTTTTACAACTACCCTGGCCTGTTTTCGTTTTTCTATACCAAGCGGAGTTAAATATATCTTTACCGAACGGCGGTCGCCTTTGTTAAGCTCCCTGTAAATTAGCCCGTTTTGCTCAAGCTGATTTAACATACGCGATAAACTGGTTGACTTTAGCCCGAGTAAAGCGGCAGCCTGTGAAACTGTTGTACCCTCTTTCTCATCAATATTGATAAGCAAGTAGCCAATGGCTTGCGTTATACCAAAATCAGCCACGATGAGATTATATTTATTGGCCATTGTTTGCCAAACAATCTTTAAATAATAATCAATAGTTTCCTGGTGTCTGATGTTACCGGCCATGGTAAATTACGCTGTTTGCTTATTGCAATGGTAAGTATTTTTATCCAAAATGTACTGCTAAATGGTATTGAGTAGCGCCCAATCAATGCCCGCTTTTTATATTTTTTAACTAAAGTAAGCATAAAACGTACTAAGCGCCGTTATTATACACATGAAAAACACAACTTACATCTTAATTATCTGTCTGGGATTTTTATTACTATCAACACGCAGTAACGCCCAGGATTACAAATGGGCGGCAGGTTTAAAATTTGGCGGTTACGAGAATGGCGTTTCAGGCAAATATTTTATGCAGAGCAATGTTGCCCTCGAAGGTATTTTAGGCTTTAGGAACCATGGCGCAGTTGTTACAGGTTTATATGAGATACATCAGCCGGCCTTTAACGTTGATAAACTAAAGTTTTACTATGGCTTTGGCACGCACATCGGTTCGGTTGGCTCGGGGGCTTACAGGCGCTTTAACGGTGATGACAGAATATACAACGACCCAAGGCTGTTATTAGGCGCCGATGGTGTTTTAGGTTTAGAATACATTATACCTAATTCTCCTATAGCAGTTAGCCTTGATCTCAACCCGCGTGTTGAACTGGCTACAGGGCCGTTTTTTGATATAGCACCCGGCTTAGGCATAAAATATACCTTTCAGTAACCACGGTTATCAGCGTGATATAATAACCTTTTTAGAGTAATCGGCCTGGCCAAGTACCACTCTTACAACATATGTTCCCGGAGGATACTGAGAAACATCAAGCAGGGTACTAAATGGACCTGCTGCAACATCCTTGGTGTACCTGAAAACAGTTTTGCCTGCGCTGTTGATCAGATCAATGGTTAGTTTTTGCGCCGTTTTAGTTTCCATCAAAATATTTAGCACCCTGTTAGCAGGTACAGGGAACATGGCCAAGCCAATTTCGGTGTTTTTATCAGGGTTAATTGCTTTTAAAGCAAAGGCAAAAGTGTCTGACATTACGTTACATCCGGTAGCGCTTAAAACGCTAACGGTGTAATTACCACTTTGAACTGCGTTGTACGTTTGTGCTGTTGCACCTTCAATTAAATTACCATCAAGATACCATTGGTTTCCGGCAGTGAAATTTGATTGTAATGTTGTTGGTGATATTTGTGTAACAACCGGTGTTGTCAGCGTAACAGCCTTGCGTTGCGACGACGCACATCCCAGGCTCCTGACACGCATGTTATAGAAGTAATAGTAAAAGTTTTTGTAATACTCTGCGTCTGTGGCAGCGGTGGCGTCATTACCCGATATGCTAAAGACATCACCGGCTTTATACGGGTATCCAAATACCCCCCCGTTGCTTCTGTACAGGGTAGCATTGCCTTCATAAACAACGCTAATTGTGTACTTTCCTGCCGCAGGCAAGGTAAGGTTTAGATTATAAATTCTGCCCGCATCTGTTGGGTCATCACTCAAGGGACCGGGCGCAGGGTTTCTGCGTGTTGCTGTAGCAAAAATTGTTGTAGTAGAAACAACCTGACCATTGGCATCCTGAACATTAAAAGTTATGGCGCCCGAATTTCCGATGTACAAACGCGCACTTTGAATCACAAGCGGTACCGCAGTTGTAACAAAAACAGAAGATGTAAATTGATTATACCCACCTGCCGAAAAAACGTTTTTGGTGGCGGGGCCAACCAAGGCTCTGAAATCATTCAAACCGGCATAAAAAGTATTGTTTACCGGTGCTGTTGAAGTAAAGGCGTTCTGACCATAAGCTATAGGCAGCGCATCATTAGCGTTTTGGTACCAAAATAACTGTCCATCCCCCTGGCCATTTAGTATATAACGTTTCGTGTCAGTGCAATATAAGGCAGAAAGTGATGCCGGCGGCGGGGTACTCAAAACCTGTGTGGTTTCGGTAGCAGAATCATTGACAGTTATACCATCATCTGCTAAGCGTGTTACTGCGGTAATAGTATAAGTAACGCCTGCAACAGCATTAAATGTGCTATTTAACGTGAAGTTGTCTTCCTCAAGCGGGCCCAGGGTTCCTATGTAGTTTTCGGTTATGGTTGTTATTAAATTATTACCAGACTTTATAGTCACAGTAACCGGAAAATTGTTAACAACAGCGCTGCCATAATTTTTCACTTTAACCGTAACCGGCGTTACACCGCTGCACGTTCCGGAAGCCTGTGGGTCTATAATTTCTTTTACGCCAACATCGGTAGCGGTTTGTATAAAGCGTACCCGGTAATCCTGCGTTTCGCCTTTGGCATAACTGCCGCAAGCTTGTATGGTTGCAACATCGTTGGTTTCAACTAAGACCACGCGCATCAAACTATAATTATCAGGCACAACAGTACCGGGCACAATAATATTGGTATTAAATATAGCTGTTCCATTCACCACCGTACTTGTGGCTGCCAGTTCATTCGCTTCAAATGTGCCGTTACTATTCCAGTCTATAAAAATTTTTGCTGCCTTATTGAAATTATTTCCGCAAGTGCCTAAGGTTAAATTTAGCGGGTAAGTTTTGCCACGCTCTAACTGAACGGTTAGACCGGTATTGTCTGTATATGATGTACAACCCGTTTGTGCTAAGTAATTAATATTTGAAAATGTTAGCTGGTTAATACGTGAGTCGGCCGCCGAAGTTGGCGATGATGCACAATATCCGCTACCACCAATTCCGGTAATAATAACAGAATAAGCTTGTGATCCGCCCTGTAATGTTCCCTTGTTAGAAATAGTTACTATATAGTTTTTGCCCGGCACAGCTCCCGGTATGTATATCTGCTCAATGTTGTCAAGAATATTATCGCCCTGTATGGCTGGCTGCGACGGTTGAGATGGGTCTAATACCCAGGGACGAAAAGTATTAACGCCATCGCTTATCCTGATATCCAGGTCATTGATCAATTTAGGCACACGGCTGTTTATGGTTCCTTCGGTGGTTGGCGCCCCTTCAACATCCGTCCATGAAATTGTTGCGATTAAAGGACCGTTACCAGATGCAGTAACTGTGAATGTTTGCAATTGCCCCTGCGTAAGCACACGCTCGCTGATCACGCTCTTGTCGCCATTCTCTGTGATTGCCTGTGCTGCCTTAGGCATGTTTAGCAAGCCCCAGCCATAAATATAATCAGGACCAGGCCGGCCGGCATCCAGGGCTGTATGGCAGGCAAGCCCCTTTAAGGTGGCAGCACGCATAAAGTTACTGCCGTTTTTTTGAGCGTAATATTCCTGCAACAAAAGCAATGACCCGGTAACTGTTGGCGCAGAAAATGATGTACCCGAAAGCATACTGTAAGATTGAACACCATTGCTGCTTGTTGAAAGCATATTCACACCATCAGCAACCAGATCGGGTTTTATCCTTCCGTCATCAGTTGGCCCCCAGCTGCTAAAGCTGGCAATTGAAATATCGCTGCCTATTGACGGACCAAAGGGAAGCGGATTAATGGCGCCAACTGTTAATATATTCTTTGCATTTCCGGTAACAGTAATAATATCATAGCCGTCGTTATTACTGATATCTGCCGGGCGCGGACCTTTGTTTACAAAACTTTGATTAGCAGCGCTTGCGTACCCATAGTAAGGCTGACCAACTGCCGGGCCGTTGCTATTACGGTTATTACCGGCCGACTCAACTATCAAATAATATGGCGCGTTATGCGCTATCCGGTCAAAATCACGGGTGCGCTGGCCATAAAAACCAAATTTGTAATCAACATTATCTCCGGGCAATCCAGACCATTCCCATCTAAGGTCGCTGCTATTATAATTCCATCCACCTACTTCACCGTATGAGTGATTAGATAGCAGCAGGTTAGAAGCCGCCGCACTCATTTCGGCAATATCATTATTAAAATCAAAAGTAGACAGCGTGTTTGCGCCAAATGCCATCCCTTTAGCGGGAGCATATACGCCTTTAGCGGTTAGTGTACCGGCTACGTGCGTAGCATGATCTATTGCACTGCTATTATCACCAAGCGTTATTGTTTTTCCATTAAATTCCTGATGTGTAACAAGTATGTTCCCGCCATCCCACATGGCAAACTTACCATTCAGAAATGCGCTTGATCCCGAAAGATTGAGTCCGGCAGAACCGCCCGGCTGTAGTTGGTTGGTTCCGCTTGTAGCTGCGGCTGTTGTATTGTTATGCGTAACAAGGTAAACCGGAAAACCTAATGAATCTATCCCCTGAAGAGAAATAATCCCACCGTTTATGGTTAGCCGCTCAACTGCCCATCCTTTGCCCGGCGCATCAGCAATGGCACGTTGCTTTAAAATAGAAAATCTGTTAGCTGCATCTGTTGCAATACTATTCAGTTGCTGTCGGGCGGTTTCTGTAACTAGCTGACGCTGCGCCGTTGCAGATTGAGCAAAAACGATTAAGAAAAAACAGTAAACGGCAAGATAATTTTTGGTCATACAGAATGTAACTCATTAAACGAGGTTACACTAAACAAGTTTCTGAATTTTTGAGCGAATTATAAAATAAAAAATACGGGCAATATAAGCCCCAAAACGTAGAAATTTAACCCCGTTTTAACACAGTTAAAGTGCCACTTTTTATAATTAAAACCGCTTTTATTTAATCGAAAGACTACCTGAGTGTGAGTTTATTAACAAAACCACAACGAATAGTTATTTTTTCTGCTAAAAAATTATGCCCGCATAATTTTTGATTGAGTGCGTGGTGATACCTTATGCCCTATGCAAAAAAAAATATTCTGTAACTTACTTGCTTGTACTTTAACAATAGGTTTTACATTTTGTTTTACAAAGTTGTTAGCGCAATCTTATGATCAAACTAACACGCCCAGAGAATATTATTTCAATCCGTTCACATCTGCTACGCCGGGTACACCCAGTACCTATTTTCCTGGTTGTGGTTCCGTAATACCATCAAATGCTACCATTGGCATGGTTACAAGTGGCGGTATATCTGGCAATACCTTATCGTCATTGGCGCTTAACCAGGTTGGTTACCTGCAGTGGAGCTTTATGAGCAACACAGGTGCTGGTGGAATTAGTTTAGGAAACAGGGTTTGGGAGTGGGAATTTGATTACAGAAATGTTGGAGGCACTACAGCTCCAGGCGATGCAACGAATAATATTACTGCCAGTACATCAACGGCAACAGATTCATGGAGATACTGGCTCATTGCCAGCTCATATGTTAGCACAAATAACACATTAGGTTTATATGTTACAGTTAGCGGTACTTCATTAAAGTTAATGATGAAATATAATGCCGCTAATACTGCAAAAGATAACGGCATCAGCATTCCTTTACCGCTTAGTACAGATACTTATCAAATTCGCATTGTAAAAAATGCTACGGGCGCTTATTATATTTTTGTATTAAATAAAACCACCAATACGCTTTCAAGTTACACTAATGGCGGCGGCGGTTATAACATTGGTAACTATGACAGTATTGACCTCAACACCTATAATTATTCATTTTTAGAATGTTCAACTACTACCGCTAACAGATTTCAATGGGATAATTTCAATTTTTATCAACAAAAGCTTGAATACATACCCATAACAGGAGCTGATAAAGGTATAACAACAGCCATCTATCCAGGCATTGTTGACGCTATCCCATATGGCGTAAATGTCAATATACGGGGCGATATTTTTATAGGTAGATTTGTTTGCAAAGCTACCGGCGATTCGCAGGCACTGTTTGAAAGCGGCGCACTGTGGAAAACAACAAGCGCGGTGCTTTCAACCGCTTCTCCTGCATCTAAAATAACTGATCTAAGCGTTTATAACAATGGTACATCTCAAGTGAACCTGCCATCTTCTGAAAAATACTATAGCACGGGTAACAGCGATGGGACTACTACTAATGTTATAAACTATTTTTTGGTATTAAAGGGGCGTAATCCTTTTTACAGCAGCTTTCCTTCATCTATTTCATGGTCGGTAAGTTCTACTGCTGATGATAATTATGCTCAGCAGTACACAAATAGTGTTACACCTATTAACCCAACTACGGCGGGCACAACAGCACCGGCCAGCCCGAGCGGCAATGTTTATGATTGGATAGGGAGCGATGCATCATGGACAACTGCCGGGACATGGAAAAAAAACCTGAATACTTCAACAGATGTACCATCAAGTAATTCTGACATTGTGCGCATTGGCGTAGTGGCTTATACTGGATCTAATCAACCCAACACTGGAGGCAGCAGGACCATGAATAAGTTATTTTTTGGTAGCTACAATACCCCTGTTTTAACATTAGCCAACAACTCTGCCTTAACGGTTTCAAACGGTATTGAAGTCCAAACCAATGCTAATGCCACCATAACGGATGGTAACAATGGCAACAACAACACCACCATTACCATATCAGGGGGTACATCAAGTGTAGCTTCGGGCGCTACGTTAACGTTAACCAACGGCGGCACATTTTCTAATTCCAGCGCATTTACATCGCAGGGAACAATTAACACCACTAACGACTTTACTAATACCAGTACAGGCTCTTTTACAGCCACTGCCGGCACAGTTAGGTTCAACCGTAACGGAGATCAAACAATTACTAATTCAAATACCACTAAACCGGTTGTGTTTTATAATTTATCATTAGGCAGCACTTCCGGCAATCGTACTAAAACACTTTCGGGCAACCAATTTGCTGTTGCTGCGGGCGGTATAATAACTATGTCTGGCACAACTACATTTGCAACAAGTAATTTGTTAACCTTAAACTCAGACGTTACAGGCACAGCAGGAGTGGCAGCGATACCATCAGGCGCAAGTGTAACCGGCATTGTTACCGTTCAACGTTATTTTTCAGGCGGAAATATAAGTAAACGCGGCTGGAGGTTATTAAGCACACCTGTTAACAACTCATCAAGTATTCCCGTAACATCATCTGCAACAGCTAACTTCAACAGTTTAAAAACTAATTTGCCAATAACCGGAACAGGCGGCAGCGCCAACGGCTGGGATCAGCCAACTGGTTATACCGCGAATGGTGCCACAATTTTGGTTTATAATAATGCCGGCAGGGGCACCTTTACATCTCCTACCTCACTTGCTACAGGTACTGTCAAAGTAGGCCAGGGCTTCTATTTTTATTTTAGAGGTAACAATTCAAATATATTAGGAAAGCTGATAAAAACCGGCGGAAGCTTTTCTGCTCCAGAGGCCGATGTGGTTGGTTTGCAATCTGGCACCTTAAACCAGCAGAACTTTACCTACACGTTACAAAAAGGAGGCACAGGGTTTAATTTAGTCGGAAATCCGTACCCATCTTCTATAACTATTGTAGATTCTGCTTTAACAGGCACTACAGGCTTCGTATATACTTACACACCAGGAGGTAATAGCGTTACTACCAACACTTTACCAGTAACAATAGCCAGCGGGCAGGGTTTCTTTGTAAAAGCTAACAAAGATGTAAGCTCAATAGCTTTTTCAGAATCATTAAAGTCTAATGGTCAGCCATTAACACTATTAATGGGTGCGCCTGTTAAAGAGGCGTTAGCCGGAAATATCAGGCTGCAAATGGTGCAAGACAGCTCAAACTATGACTTTGCCCAATTACGTTTTTCAAAAGATTACATTGAAAATTATTTAGACACTGAAGATGCCGATGATTTAAATGGTAGTGGTCAAAATGTGTTCTTTGGCGCCACTACTGCCGATAAGTATCAGGTAGCCATAGCATCGCAACCGCTGAATGAAAAAAAGACTTCTGTGTTTTTAAGTGTAAATAGTAATGCCAGTGGCAATTTTACTATAAACAAGCTGGATGTATCAAATATACCTGATAAATATGATGTATGGTTAATGGATCATTTTAAAACGGACTCGATTAACCTTCGCGTTAACTCCGCTTATAACTTCAGTGTTGATAAAACCAACCCTTTAACTTTTGGCGATACCCGCTTTGAGGTAGTTATCACTTTAAAGAAACTACCGCCCTACCAACTTGCGTCGTTTACAGGTAACAGAAGTAAAGGACAGAATATTTTACATTGGAAAACCCAAAACGAATATACTTACACCTATTTTGAACTGGAAAGAAGCTTAGACAACAAAACTTTTGAGGGGGTAAACAATTCAATGTCTACTGCTAAAGGCGACTACGGTTTTGTAGATAAAACCGCATCGAACTCGTTAGTTTACTATAGGCTTAAACAAACAGACATTTACGGCACTACTTACACTTCAATTGTTATAATAAAACCTGAGGATAATAAAGATCAGGTGTTCAGCTTATATCCTAATCCGGTAAGCAATTTCCTTATGTTTGATGTAAAAGAAGATGTTAAGGGCTCAATAAGTATGGCTATTTACAATTCAGTAGGTTTAAGAGTGCTATCATCGTTACACAACTCGAAAACAGGCCAGGAAAATTTAACATCATTACTGCCCGGAAATTATACCGTTGAGTTAATTGACAACACCAGCAAAAAACGATTAGCTTCAACTAAATTTGTTAAACTTTAAACAATAGCATGCAAAAAATTAGAAAAATTTTAGTTCTGTTAGTTTCATTGTTGCTTACAAGCGGGGCTACTTTTGCAGACTGTGAAGTACCTGCCAGTGGAGATCCTGATGATCCAACCGGATATGACCCAAATTGCCTACCGCTTGACAACTGGCTGATAGTTTTATTTATAGCAGGGTTGGCGTTTGCAACCTGGTATTTACATAATAAACAAAAAAAGGAAGCTATAGCTTAGCTTCCTTTTTAATTTATCTTGAAGAACTTGTTCTGTAGCCTCTTCCGCTTCCACCTGCCGGAGGCGCTGATGATGGTGCCAAACTCAGCTGTTCAAATATCCCCGATACTACTTTAGGCAGATCTTCTATATCCTTTTGCTGGTTATTACGCACTTCGCCTACGCCGTAACCACGCCAAACCAATTGCTTTGAGCGATTGTCAATTAAATCAATAACCAAAGTACCTTCTTTGAAATGCTCTCGTTGTACAGTTGTACCTGCATAGTATGACGGGCCATAAAAATAAGGGTTGTACCATCCGCCGTAGCCAAAACCGCCCCAACCAAAGCCTCCCCAACCTAAACCACCCCAACCCCAGCCAAAGCCAGGATAAAAGCCACCGCCAACGTACATTGGATAATAATTAGTACGGCTGCCTCTGCCTTCAACTTTTGAGTAGCTCACTAACAGATCAGGATTTTGCTGCTGCATGGTCAAACCTTTTTGGGTTAAGGCTTGCGCTGCTGCATCCTTTATTTTAGCATCGGTAACTGAAATGGATGGCTGAGCTGCACCACCCGGGGGCTGCATCCACGAAAACGTTCGGTATGCGCTTAAGTTTGTACGGTTAAGTGCTGCCACGTAATAATTATAACGTGTTGAGCAGGATGATAAAGTTACTACCGATAAAACAAAAACAATCAACTTTTTCATGGCTTATTTATTCATTACAATAACAAATTATTAGACAAAACATTGTGCAAAGGTTTAACCGATAAACAAGTTTTATGTAAGATTACCGCTATCTTTTACAAAACCTCGCGCAAAAATTGCACCTTTGCATATACAAAACAGAATGAGCCAGTATTTTATTATAGATTTTGACAGCACATTTACACAAGTTGAAGCGCTGGACGAACTTGCCCGAATATCTCTTAAAAACCACCCCGACAGAGAGAAAATTTACCAACAGATAGAAGACCTTACCAATGCCTCTATGGAGGGAAGGTTGTCATTTAGTCAGAGTCTTGAAAACCGTGTTAAGCTATTACAGGCCAACCGCGAGCATTTAAAACTGCTGATAAGTCATCTGAAGAAAAAAGTATCAACTTCTTTTTCACGCAACACCATTTTTTTTAAAAACCATCAGGATGAGGTTTTGATCGTATCGGGCGGATTTAAAGAGTTTATCACACCTGTTGTTACCGAGTATCATATTAAAAAAGAAAATATATACGCCAATACTTTTGTTTTTGATGACGAAGGCAACATTGTAGGGTATGACCGCGAGAACCCGCTATCTCAGGAAGGCGGCAAGGTTAAATTGCTGGAAGAACTTAAACTGGAAGGCGACATCTATGGTATTGGCGATGGTTACTCAGATTTCCAGTTGAAGGAGTCGGGCATGATCAAAAAGTTCTTTGCCTTTACCGAGAATATTGAGCGGAAATCAGTAGCAGAAAAAGCCGATCACATTACTCCGAGCTTTGATGAGTTTTTGTACATCAACAAGCTGCCGCGTGCCATCTCCTACCCCAAAAACCGTATAAAGTGTTTAGTTATTGGCGATATTGAAGAAGATGTACTGGCACAAATGCGCAAAGAAGGTTACAACCTGCGTCAGCGCGAAAAGATAGAAGAAAAATACCTGGAAGAAGCGGGCGTTTTACTTTGCGATGAAGCTAACCAGCCAACATCAGAACAAGTAGCTAAAGCCGGAAGATTGAAGGTTATTGGCTGCTTTGGCAAAGTGGGCCGAAGACTGTCTGAAGCAGCATGCGAGAACGGCATCATTATTTTTGATGACCCAAAACACAACCCCCGCAGCGACGACTTTTTGCCTAAGCGTGTAATTGCTTTTATGAACGAGGGTAAGACGCACACCAGCTGTAACTTTCCGGATCTGCAACCGCCAAGGGTAAGCAACTCACACCGACTCATACACATTCATAAAAATGTACCGGGTATTCTGGCTAAGATAAATGATGTATTTGCGCGCCATAATATTAACATAGTAGGTGAGTTTCTGGTTACCAACCCACAAATTGGCTACGTTATTACCGATGTTAATACAGGTTATGATACCCAGGTATTAAACGAATTAAAAGCCATTGAGCATACTATAAAATTCAGGCTGTTGTATTAACAGCCTGAATTACTTACTCTTCATGATGAGGTAAAGGCACCACAAATACCGGAACCATAGCATGGCGCACCACGTGCTCAGCAACACTACCCATCAGTAATCTATCCAAGCCACTACGGCTGTGTGTACCCACAACAATTACATCAGCATTAAACTCTGCGCAAGCTTGTAAAATCCCATCGGCTGTATCGCCAAATTCAGTGAAATGCGTTACAGATAATCCTGCGCCGAATTCATCAGCAATACGGTCTACCAGTTTTTTTGAGCTCTGATTTTGGATATCCATCAGTTCGGCATCAACCGAAGTCATTTCCGGTAGAGAAGTACCTCCCATCGGGTCAATACTGCCCCCCATTGGCGCTACAATGGGCTCAACCACGTTAACCAATCCAACTTCTGCTTTAAAAGCTACAGCTAATTCAAAACCATATTGAGCAGCATGTTCAGCAATATTGCTGTTATCAATACCTATTAGAACTTTTTTGATTTTCATGGATATAAAGTTTAGTTAACGTTTTGATTTAAACCGGGGTTACCTTGTTATGTTTTGCCTGCGTTATTAGCTAACGCAGGCTTAGCATTTTATTTATTTCCCCCAAACTCCATTAAGTAGGCTTTTAAAAAGTCGTTAAGGTCGCCATCTAATACAGCCTGGGCATTTGATGTTTCGTGGTCTGTACGCAGATCTTTTACCAACTTGTACGGATGCAATACATAGTTACGTATCTGCGAGCCCCACTCTATCTTCTTTTTATTACCCTCAATTTTATTGGTTGCCTCCTGGCGCTTGCGCATCTCAATTTCATACAACTGCGATTTTAGCAAGCGTATAGCATTGTCTTTATTTTGAAGTTGTGAGCGCGACTCCTGGTTTTTGATGATAATGCCCGATGGTTTGTGATATAAACGCACAGCAGTTTCCACTTTGTTTACGTTTTGTCCGCCTGCACCGCCTGCCCTAAAAGTTTCAAACTCAATATCGCCAGGGTTAACTTCAATTTCTATCGTATCATCAACCAGCGGATATACATATACAGATGCAAAAGATGTATGGCGCTTGGCATTGGAGTCAAACGGAGAGATACGAACTAAACGATGCACACCGTTCTCGCCCTTTAAATAACCGTAGGCAAATTCGCCTTCTAACTGTAAGGTTACCGTTTTAACCCCAGCCGACTCCCCTTCCTGAAAATCCTGCTCGGTTACTTTATAGCCGTTCTTTTCGCCCCACATAATGTACATACGCATCAACATTCCGGCCCAGTCACAGCTCTCGGTACCACCGGCACCGGCAGTGATCTGCAGTACAGCGTTTAGTTGGTCCTCTTCGGCTGATAGCATGTTTTTAAATTCCAGTTCTTCAACCACCTTAACGGCAAGGTCATACTGTTCTTTAAATTCCGCTTCCGTGGCGTCTCCGCTTTTAAAAAAATCTAACATAACGGCTGCATCATCAATTACCGATGCTACGTGTTGATACTCGTCTGTCCAGATCTTCTTCGCTTTTATGGATGCTAATACCTTTTCGGCTTCTTTTGGGTGGTCCCAAAAATTAGGGCCTAATGTTATTTCCTGCTCTTCTTTTAGTGCATCAAGTTTAGTATCGATGTCAAAGATGCCTCCTCAGGGAAACTAATCTATCCCTTAAATCCTGGATCTGTTCTTTAGTCATGTAGCAAATATAAAAAAAACCTGCTCGTAGTGAGCAGGCTCTCTTTTCATAGGTATAAAAATATGTTAGGCTACAGCCAGTTGTTTAGCGGCAGCATTGTTGTTTCCAATTATCAGATCTAATAAATGGGTTAGGGAAAACTCGCCTTCAATTTTATTTTGCGATTGTTTGATCAATTGCTGCATAACCTGCGGAATTAATGCTTTAGCGGTATCCATCGCATCTTGCGGATCTAAACCGTAGTAGTTATTTAATCTGTTTGCAAATTTGTTTACAGTAGTTCCAATTAACGGGTTCCCGTTGTAGATACCCGCAAACTGAAAATACTTTACCAATTCCTTCAATCTTCCGGTTTCGATATTGCCTTTTAAAACATCAATAATAGAACTCGACGCCTCGTTTATAATAGCTTCATGATTTTTAACAGGAATTAGAGGGTTGTTAATAACAGCCGTCCCGGCGTTACTTTTAACAAGCGTGAATAATTTTTCAAACATAACGCTGATGTATTTTAAAAGTTAATTATCAATTTGATGAAAAAATTTAATTTTTATTATTAAATACACAAATATCTGCAACTAAGATTTAAGAAACGGAACTAAAAAGACTAATAAAATATCATTTTATTAATTTCATTATAACATTATTGCAATTTTTGCAAACGTGTTCGTATTAATTGGCGTTATAAACTTAAAATTTACTATTGTGCTAAATTTTAAATTCTAATTTTGCTACAGTTAACCTTTAAACAACTATGCTGCCAAACATTAACTTCACTACCACCGACGCTTACAAATACCTGAGCGACCATTATATAGATATGGCGGGGGCTACAATGAAAGACCTATTCGCATCTGACAATGAGCGATTTAAAAAATTCTCAATAAAATTTGAGGATATACTGCTTGATTACTCAAAAAACCGCATCAATGACGAAACATTAGCACTTTTGCTACAGTTAGCCAAAGAATGTAGTTTAAATGAGGCAATTGCCGCTATGTTTAACGGCGAAGCAATTAACGCTACCGAAGGAAGACAGGTGTTACACACTGCTTTACGCAACCAAAGCAACACACCGGTTTATGTAGATGGTAAAGATGTGATGCCTGATGTGAACAGCGTTTTGGCACATATGAAGGAGTTTAGCGATGCTGTAATATCTGGTAGCTGGAAAGGCTACACAGGGAAAGCTATTACTGATGTTGTAAATATTGGTATTGGTGGCTCTGATCTTGGACCGGTAATGGTTACAGAGGCTCTAAAAGCTTACAAAAATCATTTAAACCTGCATTTTGTATCAAACGTTGATGGTACCCATATAGCCGAAACGCTTAAAGGCTTAAATGCTGAAACAACCTTGTTTCTGATAGCATCAAAAACATTTACTACGCAGGAAACCATGGCTAACGCCCACAGCGCACGCGAATGGTTTATTACCAGTGGTGGTAACGACGATGATGTTGCCAAGCACTTTGCGGCACTTTCAACTAATGCTGATGGCGTGAGCAAGTTTGGCATTGATACCAAAAACATGTTTGAGTTTTGGGATTGGGTTGGCGGTCGTTATTCATTATGGAGCGCTATTGGTTTGTCAATATCATTAGGTGTTGGCTTTGATAACTTTACCGAGTTATTAGCCGGTGCCCACGCCATGGATAACCACTTTAAAACTGCCGAAGCGCACGAAAACCTGCCTGTTATTGTTGCTTTATTAGGCATTTGGTACAACAACTTTTTTGGTGCAGAGACACAAGCCATTTTACCATACGACCAATACATGCACCGTTTTGCAGCTTACTTCCAGCAAGGCGATATGGAAAGTAATGGTAAATATGTTGATCGTAACGGCGAGCCTGTTGATTACTCAACCGGACCAATTATTTGGGGAGAGCCCGGCACCAATGGTCAGCATGCTTTTTACCAATTAATACATCAAGGAACCAAATTAATTCCTTGTGATTTCATTGCTCCTGCACAATCGCACAATCCGTTGGGCGAGCACCATAACATGCTTTTATCTAACTTCTTTGCGCAAACAGAAGCATTGATGAATGGTAAAACCGAAGATGAGGTAGTTGCTGAGTTAAAAGCAGCTGGAAAATCAGAAGAAGAAATTGCGAAACTGGCGCAGTTTAAAGTATTTGAAGGTAACCGGCCAACCAACTCAATTTTGGTTAAAAAGATCACCCCACGCTCATTAGGTTCATTATTGGCTATGTATGAGCATAAAATATTTGTGCAAGGCATTATCTGGAACATTTACAGCTTTGACCAATGGGGTGTTGAGCTGGGCAAACAATTAGCCGGCAAAATATTACCTGAGTTGAAAAATAACGATGAGGTATCATCGCACGATTCATCAACCAATGGTTTGATTAATCAGTATAAGGCCTGGAGATAGGCCCCTACCCCCTGAAAGGGGGAACATAAACGCAAAAAGCCGTTCTATAAAATGCAAGAACGGCTTTTTGCGTTTTAAGCTAATAGCTCCCCCTTTAGGGGGCGGGGGGGGCTAATTTTACCTGAAACAACTTATCCCAAAACTTACCGGTAACAAACATGCGCTTGCCTTTAGCATCCCAGGCAATACCATTAAATACATCCGCTTTATTATTGCGTTTTGGATACAAACTTTTAAAGTCTATTTTCTGCAACACAGCACCTGTTTTGGGGTCAATTACAATAATGTCATCCGTTTGAAATACATTGGCGTAAATTTTACCGTCTATGTATTCCAACTCATTTATGGAGTTTACAGGGCCTTTATCGTCGTAAACATCCACATATCCAACTTGCTGGTAGGTTTCTTTGTCTAAAAACCATAAACGATTGGTACTGTCGTCCATGTATATTTTGTTGCCATCAAAAGTCATTCCCCAACCTTCTATACCCACGTTGTTATTGAATGTTTTTAAAAGCTTAAAAGTGCTTTTGTCATAAACATATCCAATCTTCTCTCTATAGGTTAGCTGAACAATTTTATCACCAATAACTGTTATCCCTTCGGCAAAAACCTTCGGATCATTTTGTACCGATTGCAATACCTTGCCTGTAATTAGGTCGACTTTACGCAAGCTTGAGGGACCGATCTTCTCATCGCCGGGAGGCGGATCTAAGTAGCCGCCATCACTTTCGTATAAATAACCATCATGGTATTCTAAACCCTCTGTGTAAGACGTAACATCATGCGGATACACTTTTTCCACCTTAAAGCTCAGCTTTTCGGGTGCGCGGGCAGCCAGCACAACAATGTTGGTAGCCTTATCATACTGCTTGCCTTGCTGGAAAAACCTGGCTGTTATAGATTTTGGGCCTAATGGCATCGAATCTGTTTTCAGCACTACCGGAGAAGCATCTTTCTTTGCTTCCAAACGGGTAGAATCCAACAGGTAAACTATCGAATCTGGCTTTATCTCTTCAGGGTACGAAACTTTAATAGTAACGCTTTCACCCGCTTTAACAGTAACGCCCGCATCCGGACTAATGGTTATCTTCTTATAAATATCTTCTTCTTTACAACCGGCGGCCGCCAGCGTAATGGCTGCTATATACAATAATGATCTTTTCTTCATGCGTTTAAGTTGCAGATGGCCAAAAGGCATCTTCAATATGGTTTAGTTTATAGTTATGCTCGTTTTTAAATAATATAGCCACAATATCAAAACGCACCTCACCCTGATGGTTCATCAGGTAAATGTATTCGTCGGCTGCTTGTGCCATTATACGTTGTTTGCGCGCGTCAACAAAATCCTCTGGTTCACCAAAATAGTTGCCGCTGCGCGTTTTTACTTCGGTAAATATAATCACTTTGTCTTTATAGGCAATCAGGTCAATTTCGGCCTTGCCGTGGCACCAGTTTTCATCTAATATCTCGTAACCCTGTTGCTCCAGGTGTTGTTTGGCCATCAGCTCGCCTTTTTTACCTAAGTCGAGGTGCTTTGCCATTACTTTAATATCACCGATCCCAAATAATCTGATATAGATTTCTCTACCTTTTTCATCCGCATATACTGGCTCATCAAGATATCCTGCTCCTCCGGCGATTGTGCCGTTTGAAGCTCTTTGCGCAAATTGGCTAACAATTTGCCTACCTTATGCATCTTTAAATGAAAAATAGCGCTCAGAATAGTGGCTTTCATATTGGCCGTTTCATCAGGCACGGTTATGCGGTGCATCTCGTACCAGTTATCGCTTAACGTGTATTTGGTAGTAATTAGTGTAATGGAGAGATCAACAATTTCCTTATCGGCATAATGAATAAAATACTGCTCTTCGGGCAATACGCCATTCTCTACTTCGCGACTGTATATTTCTACAAACTTTTTACAGGCAGAATTTTCAAAGTCAACATCATTCAACTCCGCTATCATAAACGGACCAATATAGGTATTGGCAATGCCGTCCCAGTCAATCACCTTATTGCCGTATAACAAAAGTAAACGCACTATCTCCTTTTCCTGACTGGCATCCTCTTCCCGAGTTTGAGGCTCGGGGTCAAAAAACAGATCTTCAGGAGGCTCATCGTTTCTTGGTGTTGATTGCTGTTGCCGCTCGCCATCCTTTTTGGCTTTAGCCTGCCGCATTTTATTCAGCTCAGAAAGCAGTGCGCGCTCATCTATCTGTAATATATGGCTGCATTCCTTAACAAATACCGAGGCTTTAATAGAATCAGGTATTTTGGCAATGCTTTCAACAATATCTCTTATTACTTCGGCTTTACGGATAGGATCGTTACCTGCCTCTTTTAACAGGAGGTTAGTTTTGTAAAGGATGAAGTCTTTTTTACTCTCCTCAATGTGTTTTTTAAAGGCGGATGTACCCACCAGCCGCACATACGAGTCAGGGTCATGACCGTCAGGGAAAAGTACAACTTTAACGTTCAGCCCTTCCTCCAGGATCATATCAAGGCCACGCAAAGATGCCTTGATACCCGCCGCATCGCCATCATATAAAATGGTGATATTTTTAGTTAACCTGCTAATGAGCCTGATCTGCTCAACGGTTAACGAAGTACCCGATGAAGCCACTACGTTTTCAATACCCGCCTGATGTACGGATATAACATCGGCATAACCTTCTACCAGGTAGCAGTTATCTTCCTCGCGGATAGATTTTTTAGCATGGTAAAGCCCGTATAAAACGTTTGATTTGTGGTAGATTTCCGACTCGGGTGAGTTAACGTATTTGGGTACGTTTTTATCGGTCTTCAATGTACGGCCACCAAAGGCAATTACCCGGCCGGTAAAACTATGGATAGGGAAAATTACCCTACCGCGATAACGGTCATATAAAGAGCCATTTTCACGCTTAACAGATAGGCCGCTTTCAATTAAAAACTCCGGCTGATAACCCTCTTTAACCGCTTGCGATGAGAAAGCCTCCCACTGATCGGGCGAGTAGCCTAACTCAAATTTATTGATTATTTCGGTGGTGAAACCGCGCTCTTTGAAATAGCTCAGACCTATATTCCGGCCTTCATCTGTCTCCAATAAACTTTCATGGAAAAACTTAGCTGCAAAGCCCGATACGATCATCAAACTTTCGCGGCGGTTCTCGGCTTCCCTATCCTCGGGCGCTTCCTGGGTTTCTTCCACCTCAATGCCGTACTTTTTGGCCAGCCATTTTAACGCTTCCGGATAAGTAAACTTTTCCAGCTCCATTAAAAAAGTAACCGCGCTGCCCCCTTTACCCGATGAGAAATCTTTAAAAATACCCTTAGCCGGCGATACCGTGAATGACGGTGTACGCTCATTGACAAACGGCGAAAGGCCAACATAATTGGCGCCCCGCTTTTTTAACTGCACAAAATCCCCTATCACCTCCACAATGTCGGTGGCTTCCATAATACGGTCGATAGTGGATTTTAATATCATGCGTTAAGGGTACAAAGGTAGGGCAAATCAGTTATCGCCTTAAACTTTACCGAAAGTAAAATAGTAATTATTTAACAGTCTGCGGTTTTAAAAATGTAATTGCAATTCCGGCCAGTACAACAGCGCTGCCTATTATTTGATGCAAACCTAAACGTTCGTTCAAAATAAACGCAGCCAACACACCTGCTACTACCGTTTGGCTTAACAGCGTAATAGATATTTTGGTTGACTCAATAAACCGAATAGAATAATTGATAGCCAGCCAACCCAGCAACTGGCAAACAAGCCCCATCCCTGCAAAATAAAACCAGTTGACGGGAGAATAATCAAACAACACCTCATTATTGATCAGGCAAATGACCAGCAGAAATAACATGGCTGCCAGCATATTATAAAACATAAACGTAATGGTGCTAATACGCTGCAAAATATTTTTGGTGATGAGTATATAAATAGCGTAAAGCATGCTGGCCGCCACGGCAAAAGTAAAGCCCAGGCCGAATTGCAAGTGGACTACCTGCTGCAAGCCAACCAATATCAGCATACCCAAAATAGCCAGCCCTGTACCTATCCAGAATAACTTACCTGCTGCTTTTCGGAATAAAAAATAACTGATGAGCCCCACCCACACCGGCGCCAGGTTAGCCAACAAGGTTGATACCGTAGCGCTGATCATTTTAAGCGATGAGTTCCACAAAGAAATATCTGCCGCGAAAACCAGTCCGCCGGTGGCGGCAAGCGCCATATCTTTTAAGCCGATCTTTAAATTGTGCTTAAAAAGGCAAACGGGCAGCAACACTATCCAGCCAAAAAATATGCGGTAAAAAGCGCACACCACGGGCGATGCATCTGCCAGTTTCACAAAAATGGGCGAGAAGGAAATGCACAATATGCCAATGGCCAGCGTTAATTTGGAATTCATAGGACGGCAAAGCTACATAATCTCAGTTGTCATTTCGAAAGAGTAGAAGGGAGAGGATTGAGAGGTGGGACGAAAGAGAAATAATTTCGAAGCGATAATCCACCGAGTAAAAAGTTTGAAAAATTTCTCTTTCGCCCCATCCCGCTGCCACTCCCAAGCTATTTCAAAATGACCATCGGTGTAATAAATAGCACCACAATTAAGCGTTTAAATCAAATAATTGTAATTTAGCCGCTCTTAAATTTTATATACAAAATGAGTCAACGCACTAAGATCAAGGAATTATTGGCGAGCACGCAAACAGGTATGGATGTTACGGTAAAGGGTTGGGTACGCACCTTTCGTAATAATCAGTTCATTGCTTTGAATGATGGCTCTACTAATAACAACATTCAAATAGTAGTTGATTTTGAAAATACCGATGTTGCCTTATTAAAACGCATTACCACCGGCGCTGCCATCAGCGTGGTGGGCGAACTGGTTGCCTCATTAGGTAAAGGCCAAAGCGTTGAGGTAAAGGCTAAAGAGATTGAAATTTTAGGCGATAGCGATCCTGAGAAATATCCGTTGCAGCCCAAAAAACATAGTCTGGAGTTTTTACGTGAGATTGCGCATCTGCGTTTCCGCACCAATACTTTTGGCGCGATATTCCGTGTACGTAACAGCTTGGCATTTGCGGTACACCAATTTTTCCAGGAGAAAGGCTTTGTTTACCTGCATACCCCTATTATCACCGCAAGTGATGCTGAAGGAGCAGGCGAAACTTTCCACGTTACCAACTTTGACATAGCTAACCCGCCAAAAACGGAGACCGGCGAGATAGATTACAAGCAAGACTTTTTCGGTCGCGCTACTAACCTTACCGTATCTGGTCAGTTAGAGGGTGAACTGGGCGCTATGGCTTTAAGCGATATTTACACTTTCGGTCCTACTTTCCGTGCTGAAAACTCTAATACTACCCGTCACCTGGCTGAGTTTTGGATGATTGAGCCCGAAATGGCTTTTTATGATATTGTTGACAACATGGACCTTGCCGAAGCCATGCTGAAATACGTGATCAAATACGCTTTGGATAATAACAAAGATGATATTGAATTTTTAACCCAGCGTTTAACAGAAGAGGAAAAACAAAAACCGCAGAACGAACGCAGCGAAATGACTTTGTTAGAAAAATTGCAGTTCTGCTTAGCTAACGATTTTGAGCGTTTAACTTATACCGAGGCAATTGAAATTCTGAGAGAATCAACGCCGAATAAAAAGAAGAAATTTCAATACCCGGTTGAAGGTTGGGGAACCGACCTGCAATCAGAACATGAGCGTTATTTGGTAGAAAAACACTTCAAAAAGCCGGTTATATTAACCGACTACCCTAAAGAGATCAAATCATTCTATATGCGCCAGAACGACGACGGCAAGACCGTTGCTGCCATGGATATTTTGTTCCCGGGCATTGGCGAAATTATAGGCGGTTCGCAACGTGAGGAGCGTTTAGATAAGCTGGAACAACGCATGGATGAGATAGGCATACCTAAAGATGAGCTTTGGTGGTATTTAGATACCCGCAGGTTCGGCGCTTGTCCGCATGCCGGTTTTGGTTTAGGCTTTGAGCGTTTGGTGCTGTTTGTTACAGGTATGGGTAATATTCGCGATGTTATTCCTTTCCCAAGGTTCCCTAAGAACGCTGAGTTTTAAAGATAACCCTTCTGATACTGTCATTCTGAGTGATAGCGAGAATCTTATAAAATTGCCTAACTAAGCGCTTGGTCAGTAAAGCGCATAAGATTCTTCACTCCGTTCAGAATGACAACATTTTTTTCTTTATGCCAACCATCCAACTCCATATGCACATAAACGCACCTATTAAAAAGTGCTTCGATTTTGCCCGGAGTATTGATCTGCATATTGAATCAACCAAACAGACAGGCGAAAAGGCCATAGCCGGCAAAACCAGCGGACTCATCGGCTTGGGCGAAACCGTTACCTGGCGGGCACAGCACTTTGGTGTGTGGCAAAATCTAACTACCAAAATAACCGATTTAACGCACCACAGTTCTTTGCTGATGAAATGATAAGCGGAGCCTTTAAAAGCTTCAGGCATGAGCATTATTTTACTACTGATGGTGATGGAACCTTGATGCGGGATGTGTTTGTATTTGAATCGCCTTTGGGAGCAGTAGGCAGAGTATTTAACGCATTGGTTTTAACGAAATACATGACCAACCTTCTTGTGCAACGTAATAAGGTAATCAAGCAGTTTGCTGAGTTTGATAGCTAATAGTAATTGTCATTCTGAGCAATAGCGAAGAATCTTATATACTTTGCTGACCGAGCGCTTAGTTAGGCAATTTTATAAGATTCTTCGCTACCGCTCAGAATGACAGTTTAATCAAACCATTTTACTAACTCGCTACTGCCAGTTTCTCCTTCTCTAATAAAGCTAAAAGCGCTTTTTCGGCTACGTTAAGTTCGGCTGCTTTAATGTCTTTATCTTCGTCCAATTCCTTAATGTAATTAAACAGCGTGCCTTCCTCGTAGCTTTTTATTACCGTTGGGTGCACGTAGTATTTTTTACATACGGTGCGGGTATTACCCAGGTTAATAGCTACCTCGTCCAACACACTCACTATTTTCTTTTTACATTCACTCATAGTTGAGAATTCACCGGCTGCTTTGAATGCATATAAAGCGCTTACGCTGCCTGCCCAGGTGCGGAAATCTTTCGCGGTAAAATCCTCACCTGTTATGTGCTTGAGGTAATTGTTTACATCTCCCGATCCAATGGTACAGCGCTGCCCATCATCATTATAAAACTGGAAAAGTTCTTTACCCGGAATATCGCGGCATTGTTTAACCAACCGTGCCAGTTTGCGGCTTTGCAAAGCAATTTTGTGCATTACGCCTTTCTTGCCCTTAAACTCAAAGTTAAGCTGGGTACCGTTTATTTTAACGTGCCTGTCTTGCAGTGTTGTTAAACCAAATGAACCATACAATTTTTTGTACGATTCGTTCCCTACCCTTATACTGGTGAGTTCCATTAAGCGCACCACTAAAGCCACCACCTTATCGTGATCAAGGTTAGGGCGCGACAGGTCCTTATCCAACTGCTGCCTTATGGCAGGAAGGTGCGACGCGAATGTTTGCAAACGATGATACTTGGATTGGTTGCGAATACTGTTCCATGCCGAATGGTAACGGTACTGTTTACGGCCCGCCGCGTCAACTCCGGTAAATTGTAAATGGCTGTTCTCATATGGCGATATCCATACCTTGGTATAGGCAGGCGGTATCACCATGGCATTAAATCGCTTTATCAGTTCTTTATCTTTTACCAAACCACCCTCGGGGTTATAATAACTCCAGCCCTTACCTGCCTTTTTGCGGGTATAGCCAGGTGTGGCATCGCTTACATAACGCAAGCCAACAGCCTTCGCGGTTATTTTTGGGTCGCGGCCAATTTTTTCCAGTTTCTTTTGCAAACGATTCATCGTTAGCATATAACATCGGCAATACTTTTAAGTTTTACGTTGCGCTAACCATTTTATTAGAGAATTTTTAGAATTTTAGTTTTTTATATTCACCTACCAAATTATCTAACATGAAATACAATCTTTTAGGAAACACAGGCATTTACGTGTCTGAAATTTGCTTCGGCACCATGACCTTTGGTGGAAGCAACGGCGGTATATGGACCAACATTGGCCAGGTGCAGCAGCAGGAAGTTAACAGCTTAATGAAAACTGTTGTTGACGCGGGCATTAATTTTATTGATACCGCTAACATCTACTCGTTTGGCGAATCGGAAACTTTATTGGGGCAGTCTATTATTGACCTTGGGCTTAACCGTAACGACCTGGTGATAGCCACTAAAGTACGCGGCCGCATGAGCAAGGGCGTTAATGATGTTGGGCTTACCCGCCTTAATATTTTTCAATCTGTTGATGCCAGTTTAAAGCGCATGCAACTGGACTATATTGACGTGCTATACGTGCACGGCACCGATTTAAAAACACCTATTGAGGAAACCGTAAGGGCTTTAAACGATATTGTTTTAACCGGCAAAGTGCGCTACATAGCCATTTGTAACTGGCCGGCCTGGATGGTGATGAAAGCGCAGGGCATTGCCGACAAATACGGTTGGAACAAATTTGTGGGCCTGCAGTACTACTATTCGTTGGCCAGCCGTGATATTGAGCGCGAGATTGTTCCGTTGGCTGCCGATCAAAACCTGGCCATTATGCCATGGAGTCCGTTGGCAGGTGGCTTCCTTTCCGGCAAATACACCCGCGATGGTGGTGCGGCAGGAGCACGCAGAGATAACTTTGATTTCCCGCCTATCAACAAAGAAAAAACGTATGATATAATTGAGGTGCTGGGCGAAATTGCCGGGCAACACGGCGTATCGGTTGCGCAGGTAGCATTGGCTTGGGTACGTTTGCAAAAAGGCGTTACCAGCACCATCATAGGCGCTAAAAACATTGATCAGTTGAACGATAACCTTAAATCAACGGAGGTTGTACTTTCTGCCGATGAATTGAAAAGCATTGATGAGATCAGCTCCCTGCCACGCGAATATCCCGGCTGGATGGTTGAAAGACAATCTGCCGACAGAGAACCACAATAGTCATTGGTCATTGGTCATTGGTCATTGGTCATTGGTCATTGGTCATTGGTCATTGGTCATTGGTCATTGGTCATTGGTCATTGGTCATTGGTCATTGGTCATTGGTCATTGGTCATTGGTCATTAAAGAATTTTCTTAATAGCGATGGGTTTTACATCCGTCGCTTTTTTTTGCAATAATTCTTCCACATCGTCATCGCGATGAGCATGGCATGAGCGTTGACTCGTGCGGCGAAGTGGCGATCTCACGCCAATGCTTTAGAATAGCTTACATAACTAAAAGAATATTATTTTTATTTGGATTTATTCTAAATAAGATTTTACTTTGTTGTGAGGCTGCTCACGGTAGCAGCCCATCTATCTTAAAATATTCAAGTCCTGCCTGTGCGTTGCTGCTTGTCAGTATACACGCATATGGCAGGCACTAATTTTACTGTTATGTGCGAGAACATCATTTTAAGCAAGACCGGCGCGGCCACCATCAGTCAGTGTATGGAATGTAAAGTACTTACCTTATGGATGCGTACGTTGTTGCTTAATTTTTCGCCCGAGCAGTTTAAGAGCTTTAAAAATTTCACTTCAAAGCTGGAGGTGGATCAAAGCCTCTTCCCTTTTCCGGATGGCGAAGAACGCCTGGTATTACGAACGCCGCATAACGATATATGCATGGCCTTTAGCATAGACGACTGGGAGCAGTTTCAGGGTGCTATGGACGAAGCGGAGTACATGATGCAGGTGTATGACATGATGAGTTAAAACCCTGATTAAAATGTGTTATTATGCCGGCGGACTAACCCCTCTCTGCCTTCGCACGCATTCCCGCCGCACCCCTCCCCAGGGAGGGAAACTTGAAAAATGTATTGGATTGAAAAAACAATATATGTAAGCGATCCCTCCTCGGGGAGGGCGGGGAGGGGTTGATCCGGCCACAGTAGTAGAAAATCGCTCCGCGTTTAATTTTGATTCTTACCTAAAGATCCAATATCAAAATCATAACTTGCACTTAACCAAACTTTGCGGCTATGTATAAACCCGAAAACTACAATTCCCTCTCGTCATATTTAATTGTTGACAACGCACAGCAACTGGCTGATATGTTAGTAACAATTTTTAACGGCAAAGAGTTAAGAAAATATAACCGACCCAACGGATCAGTTATGCACATGGAAGTTCAATTAGACGATAGCATATTAATGCTTAGCGATGCCACTGCCGACTATCCTGCGCAAAAAGCCATGTTACACATGTACGTGCCCGATGTTATGGCAACTTATAACAAAGCTATTGAAACAGGTTGTACCGCAATAGAAGAACCCGTTAACAAACCCAGCGACCCGGATAAACGCGGCGCGTTTTTAGATTCGGCAGGCAATTATTGGGCAGTGAGCACGCAAATGGGTAATTAACTATATTAGCGCAGTGAAACAACTCATTCAAATACTCCGCGCCATATTTATTGTGTTTTTGTGTGTGAACCTTTTTACCTGGTTTACTACGCATTCTTCCGGAAGGGCTGTGCCGGGCAAAACGGATCTTTTCTTTGGAATTAACGGAGTAGTGTTGCTGGCGTTAGTTATTTTGTTTAACTATTTATACAACCGTAACAAGGCTGAAGGGTAAAGGCTATTCAGGACGGATCAGCCTAAAAATCGTTTCACCCGTTTCATTTTCGTTTCGCTCCAAAACAGCAATCAATTAACTAACAGCAACTTACGTAAATAATCGTCTCACATCGTTTCATACACACAGTGAGACGATACGGTTATTTGATCTGCTTTAATGTGCTGATGGTATATTCTACCTGATCTGGGTGTACATCCAGATGCAGTACAAATCGTATACGGTTAGGACTGGTAGCCATACATTGAATACCGTTTTCGGCCAGTTGCTCAACCACCCTTTCAGCAGGCTGAACAGTATCAAACAAAACGATATTAGTTTCCACCGGCATTACGCTGCTTACCCATGGGCAGGCGGCCAACGCTTCAGACATAAGCCGCGCATGAGCATGATCTATCTTAAGCCGATCAACGTGATGATCCAGAGCATAAATACCCGCCGCTGCCAGAAAACCTGCCTGTCGCCAGCCACCACCCAACACTTTACGTATGCGGCGGGCCTGTTTAATAGTTTCCTTATCAGCCAGCAACACCGAGCCTACGGGCGCCCCCAAACCTTTGGATAAGCATACTGATATACCGTCAAAGTATTTACCATAATCTGCAGCCAAATCACCTGTGTGTGTTAAGGCATTGAATATGCGTGCACCATCCAAGTGTAGTTTAAGTCCGCGGGTCTGGCATAGCTCAGCAATAGGTTTGATCTGTTCCAAAGTGTAGCAACTCCCGCCGCCCCGGTTACTGGTATTCTCCAACACCACCAAACTGGTACGTGGGTAGTGAATGTTGTCTGCATTGATCTCCGGTTCAATCATATCAGCAGTAACCAGACCTCTATATCCATTCAATAACCTTGTTGATACCGCCGAATTGAAAGCAATACCCCCACCCTCATAACGGTAAACGTGAGCTGTTTGGTCGGCTATCAGTTCGTCCATGGGTTGGGTAAAGCACTTAATAGCTATCTGGTTGGTCATGGTTCCTGATGGGCAAAACAAACCCGCCTCCATACCGAATAAGGCAGCTACCTTTTCTTCCAGTTGGTTAACGGTTTCGTCTTCGCCAAAAACATCATCGCCCACTTTGGCGCTAAACATGGCCTGCAACATTCCGGGCGTTGGCCGGGTAATGGTATCGCTCCTTAAATCAACTGTCATGGTATATAAAATGTGCCTAAAATTACGTTATTTGTGTTTTAGTTATGATACGCCATATTACATTCATTATTGCACTCACTTTAGTAAGCATCAGCGCTGTTGCACAAAAATGGCAGCCCGGGTATTTTTATGATAAGCGAGGTGTAAAGAATAGCGGCTTCATCAACCAAACGCCATCAGGCAAAGGCCCTATCAAAAATGAAGCGTTCATTGAGTACAAAGAGTACGAGAAAGACAAGCCCATGAAGCTCAGTGCCAGCGACATGAAATCATACGTAGTAGCCCGCGACAGCTTTGTGGTGGCAGCGTCATTAACAGATGATTGGGCCGGCGAGCAGTTGGACTTTGTGAGGGTTGCCGTAAACGCCCCTATCAAATTATACATGGCCAAAGTAGGCGATGTAAGCGCCCGACAAAAACCTGTTGCTATAAACCCCGCCTTGAGCACAGGTTATGGCAGCGGAGGCATGGGTGGCGGCTTAGGCGGCGGCATAGCCATTAACCTTGGCGGCCGGGGCCGCGGCAGTACGCGCATTGCTTATCTGTATGGCGAAAGCACTAATGGCATGAAGCTACTGACTGAGGAAAATTTTGAGGATGTGATGATAGAGATAATGGGCGATGAACCCGCAGCCGTTGACGTAATAAAAAATAAAAAAACAAACCTGCGCGATATTGAAAAGCTAATAGCCTACTATCACCAGCTGCAGGATGAGCGTAACCGTCGCCGTTAAATATTTTGCGCTATAACGAAACCACTTGCCCAGGCCCACTGAAAGTTATAACCGCCCAACCATCCGGTAACGTCTACACATTCACCACCAAAGTACAATCCGGGTACCTTTTTAGCTTCCAGCGTTTTTGAATACAATTCGTCGGTTGATACGCCGCCACGCATAACCTCGGCTTTATCGTAGCCTTTATCGCCTGCCGGCTTTACTTTAAAATTGTGAATGAGCTCCTGAATGGCTTCCAGGTCAGCCTTGCTTAATGAAGCCAGATTCTTATCAACGGGCAACCTGCTGCTTAATGCTTCGGCAAACTTACGGGTGTAAAACTGGGTCAGGAAGTTGAGCAGCATTCTCTTGCCGTTGAGTTGACGTTCCTGCTGAATGAGTTCGGCAATATCTTTATCAGGCAACAGATCTATAAAAATAAACTCACCAGGTCTCCAGTAAGATGAGATCTGCAATATAGCCGGGCCGCTCAAGCCCCAATGTGTAAATAGTATATTCTCATCAAAACTGGCCCTGTCATTCCATACACGGCAAAAAATGCTATTGCCTGATAGCTGCTCATACCAGGGCTGGTCTTTACCGGTAATGGTGAGTGGTACCAGCGCAGGCGCTGTGTTAATTATCTTCAAACCAAACTGACGCGCAACACGCAAACCAAAATCAGTAGCGCCCATTTTCTGAATGGGCAGTCCGCCTGCGGCTATTACTACTTTGGGCGTTTTTAGTTCGATGGTTTGGCCCTCATTTTCAAAGGTCACTTTAAAACCACTGTCAGTTTGCTCAACCTGTTTAACATCCGCACTCAGCTGCATTTGCTGCTCAAGATCATGACATAGTTCTGTAAAAACTTTCACTACATCGCGAGCCTTGTCGCTGGTTGGGAACAGCTGCCCCAATGTTTTCTCTTTGCCTGCTATGCCATACGTTTCAAAAAAACTAATGGTATCATCAACAGTCCACTGCGCAAAAGCCGACTTTACAAAATGCTCATTTTCAGAAATAAACTGTTGGGCTGAGGCATACAGGTTGGTGTAATTACAACGGCCACCGCCGCTTATCAATATCTTGGCGCCTACCTTATCGTTCTTCTCTAAAATAAGTGTACGCTTGCCTAAAAAGCCCGCCTGCACGGCGCACATTAATCCGCAGGCGCCGCCCCCTATAATTATAGCGTCGAAATGGCTTTGATTTATTAGCTTTGCATACATGAGTGAAGTTTCGCAAATATCAGAATTTGGCAAGATACTTATCTTTTTAATTGCGGGAATAATAATGGTGAGCTTTGGTTTCCTGGCCAACCGCATTCTATCTCCTAATAACCCAACTGCCGAAAAGCAGCTATCATACGAGTGTGGTGAAGAACCAACCGGCAATGCATGGCTGCCGTTCAATCCGCGGTTTTATGTTATAGCCCTGGTTTTCTTATTGTTTGAGGTAGAAATGGTATTTGTATTTCCATGGGCAACGGTATTTGGCAATCATGATATCATAGCAGCGGTACCAACATGGGGCTGGTTTGCACTGGCAGAGATGTTTATCTTCTTAGGTATTTTGATATTGGGTTTGGTTTATATTTGGGTGAAAGGTGATCTGGAATGGATAAAACCTAACCCTATTGTACCGAGCACGAATGTAAGCATACCGGCTTCGTTATACGAAAGGGTTAATGCCGAGCAAAGCACCTACACCGTTAAAAAATTTGAGTTGACTGCCGCATCTGTAGCAACCTCCTCTGCAACAGCCGAACCGGCATCTGCATCAACAGAAGGTGCGGTGCGAAAACCTCTGTTTAAACCATCCTTTAAAAAACCATAAAATGAGTGATATAAATAGCGAAGGCAGCGGATTTGTGGTTACAAAACTAAACGACCTGTTAAACTGGTCGAGGTTATCATCGGTATGGCCATTGCAGTTTGGCATTGCCTGCTGTGCTATTGAAATGATGGGCAGTTACTCTGCTACTTATGATCTGGAACGCTTCGGTGTGTTCCCGCGGGCTTCGGCACGTCAGGCTGATGTTATCATTATAGCAGGTACCGTTACCTTCAAAATGGCCGAACGTATAAAACGTTTATATGAGCAAATGCCCGACCCTAAATATGTTATTTCAATGGGATCGTGTTCTAACTGCGGCGGGCCTTACTGGCAGCATGGCTACCACGTGGTAAAAGGCGTTGACCGTGTTATCCCGGTTGATGTTTATGTACAGGGGTGTCCTCCGCGTCCCGAGGCGTTGATCGGCGGCATTCTTGAACTGCAAAAAAAGATAGCGGACGAAAACCTGATCACTGTTTAATGGCCGACTTGCAATTGTATAAAGCCAAAGCATTAAAAAACATATTGTGGCTGGGCTTACTTGTTGGTACCCTTGACGGGTTGGCGGCATTGTTACTTAATTACAATGCCAGTCCGGGATTGATATTCAGGTTCATTGCCAGCGCCATATTTGGCCCTGATGCCTACAAAGGCGGCGCAGAAATGATTGTTGCCGGTGTTATTTTTCATTATCTGATTGCCTACTTGTTTACTACTGCCTTCTACCTTCTTTATCCTTTTGCCTTTTCTATGTTAAAGAACAAGTATGTGGTAGCTAATATATACGGCGCTATTACATGGCTCATCATGAATATGGTTGTGGTTCCATTAAGCAAGATAGGCATGCACGCCATTAAACCGTTGAATGCCGTTGTTGGGTTGCTCGCGCTTATTATATGTGTTGGGTTACCGATAGCTGTAGTGGCGGATAAACGCTTTAAATCAACCCGATAGCATATTTCTTAGGCTTTTTAACCTATTTTGGGTAAACTTGCAGTTGCAAATGAAAACATTTTACGGAGACCTTAAACTCGGAATTTTAGGCGGCGGACAATTGGGCCGCATGCTGATACAGCAGGCTATTAATTACAACGTAACGGTTAAAGTACTTGACCCCGACAGAGAAGCGCCTTGCAGAAAACTTTGTGATGAATTTGTGGTTGGAGCCCTTAACCACTATAACACCGTTTACAACTTTGGTAAAAAGGTTGACCTGCTAACCATCGAAATAGAAAAAGTAAACGTTGATGCGTTGGAGCAACTGGAGAAAGAGGGTGTTATGGTTTATCCACAGGCCAGGGTTATCCGCTTAATACAGGATAAAGGTTTGCAAAAACAATTTTTTAAGCAGAACGATATTCCTACCGCTCCTTTCCAAATTATATCCAACAAAACAGAGTTGGAGCAAACCACCATGCCTTTCCCTTACATTCAAAAGTTAAGGAGAGATGGGTATGATGGCAGAGGCGTTTACAAAGTGATCGATGAATCGTATCTGGACAAAGCCTTTACAGAGCCGAGTTTGATAGAGCAATGGATTGACTTTGAAAAAGAGATAGCGGTTATTGTTGCCCGTAATGAAAGTGGCGACATTAGTGCCTTCCCAATGGTGGAAATGGAATTTAACCCGGATGTTAACCTCGTTGAGTTTCTGATATCCCCTTCTACCCTACCATTTGAGGTTCAGCAGGAAGCTGAGCGTATAGCGAAAAAGATAGCAGACGACCTACGAATTGTGGGCTTACTGGCTGTTGAAATGTTTTTAACTAAAGATGGGCAGATACTGGTAAACGAATTGGCTCCGCGACCGCACAACAGCGGGCACCAAAGCATTGAGGGTAATGTTGTATCGCAATTTGAGCAGCATTTACGTGCTATTTTCAATCAGCCTATGGGTGATACTGCCTGTTTGAACAACGCCATTATGGTAAACGTTTTAGGCGAGGAAGGGCATGAAGGACCAGCGGTTTACCAAGGCATTGAAAAAATATTGAAATGCCCGGGCGTATACGTGCACCTGTATGGTAAAGCGCTTACCAAGCCTTTCCGTAAGATGGGACACGTAACCATTGTTGATGCCGACAGGGAGAAAGCCATCGAGAAGGCACGGTTTGTACAGAAAATGCTGAAAGTAGTATCTTAGCAATACCAACGGCTAAGCACCATGAACCTCAAAGCAATTATTGCTGCCCTTTGCTTGTTACTATCCAACGCGGCATTTAGTCAGATTCAATATAAGTACTCACAAAAATTAGGTACACTTGCGACTGTAGCACTACCGGATACTCCCAAAATTTATCAGGAAGAAGGCATAAAAAGTTTTGTTTCCAACTATTCAGAAACAACTTATTATGCTGCCTCCGGTTCTGCTACCGATAGATTAAAAGACATTCTGAACTCATACTCCAATGACTCTTTTTACAACCAATATGTAAATGGTTTTTTAAAAAGCTTAAAAGGCAAGCTTCTTTATAAAGACAAAATTGATATAAATGGACACCCGGCTATACAATTCAGTTTTAGAGGGATAGCTAATGACCGAACCATTTACGGTCACTATCGGGTTGTACGTTTGGCAGACTCAGTTGTAACTTGTGGCGTTTTGTCTACATATTTGGTTCCGAAACAAAATAAAAATTTAACAGACTTTTTTAGCAAGTTCAAAGTAATAAGTTCCGAGGAATTGGATGGTATAGAAGCTAAAAGCACTGCCACTAAAATTGGCGAGGTGATTGGCGTGCTAACAGTAATTGGCTTGTTTGCCGCTATAGGTTTTGGAATTGTTTTTATATTATATAAGATTGTATATAGAAAAAGCAAGGCTTAAACTAAAAAATGAATCCTCCATTGAAAGAGCTATATTTTTATAAATCGCCCCTCCAAGCCTTAAAGTTACTTTTGTTAAGTGCTCCGTTTATTGTTGTAAGTCTTATAGACATAACAGGGTACTCAGATATAATGCCCAAAGGCCTGGCCTGGCTTGGTTTATGCTTTTTCGGGCTTTCAATACCATTAGCACTATACATAGTGCTTGACCGTCGACCTCAAATTATTATAAGTGAGATCGGTATATTTGACAGAATGGCCTATAAAGAAATGGTTAACTGGGAGCTTGTTAATGATGCTTACCGAGTAGATGTGCATGGGCAACGAATTATTTGCATTGTGTTAGATGAGCGGGCAATACCACTGTTAAAAGGCAATAAAAATCTTAAAAACATATCTAAAGCGATGGGGTTTCAGGAAGTAAATTTATCTTTGGGGCATTTAAAAAACAGAGACCAAGATAAGGTAGAATGGCTGATTGGAAGACTGATGCATGCCAATCCATCGGAAAGAAAAACATTAATGATTGATAGCACTGCTAAAACATGAGTTCACCAAAAGTTGGAATAATAATGGGCAGCAAATCGGATCTTCCGGTTATGCAGGATGCCGCAGATGTGTTAAAAGCATTAGGGGTTGATTACGAAATAACTGTAGTATCAGCCCACCGCACGCCTGATAGAATGTTTACCTACGCACGCGAAGCTGCCGGCAGAGGCATCAAAGTTATTATTGCCGGTGCAGGTGGCGCGGCGCATTTGCCGGGTATGGTGGCTTCATTAACACACCTACCTGTTATAGGCGTTCCGGTAAAGTCAAGCAACTCAATTGATGGCTGGGATTCTATCCTTTCTATTTTGCAGATGCCTAACGGTATTCCTGTTGCTACTGTTGCATTAAACGCAGCTAAAAACGCGGGGATTCTGGCTGCACAGATCATCTCAACCAGTGATGAAGTTGTTACTCAAAACCTGATAGCGTTCAAGGACGAACTTCGGAAAAAGGTAGAAGAGTCTGCTGCCGAAATGGAGAAATAAAGTTTAATTAAACGTAACTACCTCCGGTCCGGAGACGCGATTAACGTGGCAATTACATCCGCCTGAAATTTTATAGTTGGTAACCTTGGTTTGGCCGGTGCTTGGGTGTGTTGCCGAAACAGTAATTTCATCGCCTTCACTTGAAAGTTTGCGGAGCAGACCATCATCAACAATAGTATAAAAACCAGCTTCGTTAATACCTTTTTGATTAGCAGGTACCATGCTTTCCTTTGTGCGTTTATTAATTGCGGAGTAGTTTTTCACTTCTAAAACACCGCCACTTTTATCTTTAAACTGAACGGTAATACTCCTGAACTCCATTGTACAAGGTTGGGCAGGGCAATCAATAACCTCACTATGTTTTTTGGTGCAACCTAAACTCAGGGCTATTAAGAGTACAATAAAGATTTTGCTTTTCATGGCTTGTAGAATAGTTGTGTGATGTTTACCCTGAAACGAGTAATATCCCCCAAGCGCTACATCCCGGCATTAAAATCTTTTACTGCAATCAGTTTAATTGCGGGTTTTCCGGAAAGTTAGCAATATGAGCAAAGCGTTGTCCCATGCTAATGATCACCTGTTTCCACATTTGCTGATCGTTACTGTTAAACAGCATTTCGGTGCTGAATTTATTGGTAACCAACCAACTGTTATCCCTCACCTCATCTGCCAGTTGCTCTTGCGTCCAGCCGGAGTAACCCATAAAAAATTTGATCTCGGTTTCATTTAACTGATAACTGCTTACTAATTCTTTAACCTGCTCAAAATCCCCTCCCCAGTAAATACCTTCAGCCAATTCTATTCCTCCCTCAATTTTTTCGGGGGCACGATGAATGAAATGCAGCGTGTTAGCAGCGACTGGGCCGCCTGTAAAAACCGGAATTTCTGAGTAAGAAACGTCTGGTAAAACATCACCCAACAAATAGTCACTTTGATGATTTAATATAAAGCCCATTACACCAACATCAGCATATTCCGCAAGTAATATTACAGACCGTTTAAAGTTAGGGTCCATCATAAAGGGCTCAGATAGTAACAAGCCTCCTGCTGCCGGTGTAATTGAATTTAGCATAGCTTAACGTTTTTTTAATATAGACGCAATTAACAAGCCAAAGTAAAATATAGAGCGCAACTATTATTTGGTATACAATATTAATTATTAGGCTTTAATAATTTGTAAGTTTGCAGCAATGGACCGAGAAGAACTACAAAATTTAAGGCAGGATTACACAGCGGCATCATTATCTGAAAAAGATAGTAGTGCCGATCCTATTCAACAGTTTGATAGCTGGTTTAACCAGGCAGTTGAGGCTAAAGTGCTTGAACCTAATGCCATGACGTTGTCTACTGCAACACACGATGGTCGTCCGTCAGGTCGTATTGTATTGTTGAAAGGTTATGACAAAGAAGGGTTTTCATTTTACACTAATTATCTAAGTCGCAAAGGGAAAGAAATAGCTAAAAATCCACTTGGTGCACTTACATTTTTTTGGGGTGAACTGGAGCGCCAGGTACGCATTGAAGGCACTATTGAAAAGCTAAGCAAAGAGCAGTCTGAGGCATATTTCCATTCTCGCCCTAAAAGCAGCCAGATCGGCGCTGTAGTATCACCACAAAGCCAGGAAGTTGGTAGTCGTGGTGAATTGGATGGCCGAATGGTAAAGATGGAAAACGAATATAAAGACAAGGAGATACCCAAACCCGCGCATTGGGGTGGCTATGTTTTAAAGCCCCGTGTTATTGAGTTTTGGCAGGGAAGACCAAGCCGTTTGCATGACCGCATTGTGTATAAAAAAGTTGACAATAAAACCTGGAAGAAAGTACGCCTGGCACCATGAGTTTTGATGATATTAAGCAATTACTGATTGATAAATTTGGCGCTGGGGTTATTGTTGGCGAAGAAACAGGCGGACTACAGTCTGCTTTACAAATAACGCCCGACCTTATTGCCGATGTTTGTTTGGAGCTACGCAATAATCCGCTTACTTACTTTGATTATCTGGCCTGCTTAAGCGGGGTTGACCAAGGCGCAAGTGATGGCCGCTTTGAGGTAGTTTACCATCTTACCTCTATCCCCTATCGCTTAAATCTGGTATTGAAGGTAAGTAAACAACATGACCGTAATACAGATGAATTGCCTTCATTTAAAAGTGTATCAGCAGTTTATCGCACTGCCGACTGGCACGAGCGGGAAGCGTACGATCTGGTAGGGATATTTTTTGAGAACCATCCTGATCTGCGCCGTATTTTATTACCTGATGATTGGGAGGGTTATCCGTTAAGAAAAGATTATACAAACGCTGAGTATTATAAAGGAATAAAGATAGATTAAGCCCCCCAACCCCCTAAAGGGGAGTTTTATGCAATGGATTATACACAAGGGTTAAAAAATTACAACGATAAAATTGCCGCTGCGAGCGTGGAGGACATGGTGCTTAACATGGGGCCGCAGCATCCTTCAACACATGGGGTTTTGCGCCTTGAGTTAATTACCGATGGCGAAATTGTGAAGGAATGTATTCCGCATATGGGCTACCTACATCGCTGTTTTGAAAAACATGGTGAGCGGCTTACTTACCAGCAAACCATCCCGTTTACCGACAGGATGGATTACCTGGCATCTATGAACAACAGTCATGCCTGGGTAATGGGTGTTGAACGCATGCTGGGTATTGATAAAGACATTCCTAAGCGAATTGAATATATCCGCGTATTAATGTGTGAGCTTAACCGTATTGCCTCGCATCTGATTGCAGTAGGCACTTACGGCATTGACATTGGAGCATTTACCCCTTTTCTATGGTGTTTCCGCGATAGGGAACACATCATGGGTATGATGGAATGGGCATCGGGTTCGCGCTTGTTGTACAACTATATTTGGGTGGGCGGTTTATTTTACGACTTACCCGTTGGCTTTGAAGAACGCTGCCGGGAGTTTGTTGAATACTTTAAACCCAAGATGGTTGAGCTAAATGAACTGCTCACCAATAACCAGATATTTATTAGCCGTACGGCAAATGTTGGGGTCTTACCTTTAGACGTAGCCATTAATTATGGTTGCTCAGGACCTATAGTGAGAGGCTCAGGATTAAAATGGGATCTGCGCCGCATTGATGGCTACTCAGTTTACCCCGAATTAGAGTTTGATATACCTGTTGGAAAGGGCGAGATGGGCAAATTAGGTGATTGCTGGGACCGCTACAAAGTACGTGTTGATGAAATAGATGAATCATTAAAAATTGTGGAGCAATGCCTTGATCGCCTGCAAAAAGAATTGAAGCGCACGCCGGATTTTGACCCCCGTGCCAAGCTCCCTCGCAAACTGGTTCCAAAACCGCAGGATTATTATGTGCGTTGCGAAGGGCCAAGAGGCGAACTTGGTTTTTACTTCATACACAAACAAAACAAAGAGCAAGCTAAAGACGGCTCAACCAGGATGATGGATACCGAAGTACCATTCCGTGTTAAAGCGCGCGGACCGGGTTTTAATAATTTATCTGTATTGCCTGAGCTATCAAAAGGTGTTATGATTGCTGATCTGGTGGCTATTGTAGGGTCGTTAGACTTTGTGTTAGGAGAAGTAGACAGATAGCTAAAAAACAAAAAGAGGCGCTTTAGGCGCCTCTTTTTGTTTATGGACAGTATATTACTGTCCGTATATCTTCACCATAAAAGTAAACTTCTTTACCTTTTCAATTTTATCAACATCACTTAAACCGGTTAAAGAACTCTTTTTGTTGATAGAGATCTTTCTTGTTAATGAATCTTCCGGAATGTTATCAATAGCATCAAGCAGATATTTTGATTTGATAGCATAGTGAGCGCCTTCAAACTGCGCTTGTTTGGCATCAGTAATACCAATCAAGTTTCCTTTGCTGTCCAAAAGCGGGCTGCCGCTATTGCCCGGATGAATAGGAATATCAATTTGATAATGTACGCTATCGCCACGGAAACCTGTTTTAGCAGCCAGATAACCATTACGGTAAACCGCTGTTCCTTCAGGGTAACCGTAAGTAAACAGTTTTTCGGCCAAGGAGCTTTCAGAGCGTTTAAATGAATATGGTATTGCACCTAAATTGGAGAAAGAATCGTCGGCTATTTTAAGTATGGCAATATCATGTTGCGGCTCGGTATAAACTACCTTAGCCTTAAATGATTTACCATCATAATTTTGCAGATAAACAGAGTCGGCATCGCGCACAACGTGGTAGTTGGTAGCAACTAACCCGTCGGAAGTGATGGCGAAACCTGTGCCTGTACTGCTGTAACGGTCGGCAGGTTTTGCGTTTTCTGATTTAATAGCCCTAATAGATCTGCTCAGCGTAGCATTTGAACGGTCAAGCTGATCTACCTTATTTTTTAATGCCTCTATATTGTTGCGATCGTCAAACTTACCGGAGGCCCACATAACGCTTAAAAACGCGAAAATAGCAACGGACGCCGCTACAGATATTTTAGAGTGATGATTACGCCACATACGTACCACCCATGAAGGATGCGCCATCAGGCTTTCTTTCAAATCATGAACATCAATTTCCTGATGAATAGCGTTGAGGCGGTTTTCCAGTTCAACGCGCTCGCTGTATTGTTTAAGCAAACCGGCAAATAGCTGGTGCTCGTTTACCCTGGCATCAAAAGTTGCATCAGCTTTACGCATGGCCTCAAACGCCGCGCGTTCTTCGGCATTCATTTCGCCATTGTAATACCGTTCAATTTTTTCTAAAAGTTGACTCTCGCTCATCTTATAACCCTCTTTTTATTGCTGCTGAAAAAACAACTTTTTCAGCCTTTGCAGGCATTTATACTTTTGTGTTTTGGCATTATCTGCGTTGGTATAGCCAAATCGCTCACAGATCTCCTGCATTGATCTGTTATGTATATAAAAATCTTCCATAATGGTTTTGCAGGGTTCGCCAAGTAATTGCAATGCACTTTCCATTTTTTTGAATTGTACATCGCGGGCCTCGTGCTTTTCAAAATCCTCTTCCTCTACGGGTAAAAAATCCTGAAAATCCTTTATATCTCCCCCGTAACGGTTAATGTGGCTAAGTCTTTTCAACCACAAGCGCCGGCAAACCGAGTAGATATAAGTTTTGAGCTTACTGCTCAGCTCAAAATCTCCTGCCTTGACCTTATTATAAAGAACTATTATAGCTTCCTGATAAATATCCTTTGCGTCGTCTTCGTCGCCGCTGTTATTTACAATCAGCTGTAAAACCATCGGAAAATAGGCAACATATAACTTTTTTAGCGCTGCCTCCGAGTTGTTAAGTATACCTAAAATTACTTCGCTGTCTGTTGGCGTTGAATCTCTTAGCTCCTTGTTCACTACTACTTAATACTTTTTAAATGAAATTGTAACCCAACATGGGACAAAAAATAAAAGTATAAATATTATTACAATGTGGAACAGCCATAAAAAGCCGTACCTGTTACCTGGATAACGAAATATTTAATTTTTTTTTCACAAAACGGGGTTACCTATTTTAATTATTTGTATTAATGATTAAACATAACTTAAAAACGTTTCTATTATGAAGAATTTCTTTAAAATGGCTTTTGTAGCTCTTGCTGTAGCTACTACTGTTTCTGCTTGCGAAGGTAAAGGTGATAAAGGTGCTGATACTACTGTTGTAGATTCAACTGTTAAAGTTGACTCAACTGTTAAAGTTGATTCAGTTGTAACTGATACTGTTGCAAAAGACACTACTGCAAAAATGTAATTTGCAATTTTAATAGCTGACTATTAGCTATTTTGTAAAGGGTAACCGGTTTTTTTTTAAAACATGGGTTACCTTTTTCTTTTTAATGTATTAATGCTAAAACTATATAGTCACTTTTAAAATTAAAAAAAATGAAAAACTTAAAAATCGCTTTCGTAGCATTAGCTATCGCTACTTCATTCGCAGCTTGCAAAGGTTCAGAAGAAACTACTGCTACTGACACTCCTGCAACTGATTCAGTTACTGCTGTTGATACTGCTGCTGCTGACACTGCTGCTGCTGATACTGCTGCTAAAGACACTGCTGCTAAAATGTAATCCATTTTCAGCTAAAACAAAAAAGGCCTTCGAGTTTGTCGAAGGCCTTTTTTGTTTGTTAATAATTTACTGCACGGTGCTATCGCGCAAAGCTTTGATCTCATCATGAGATGCCTGTAACACAGTTACCTGGTCGTTTAAAATATCACGCAGGTAGGCAGGTAGATGCTCATCAGCAATGGCGCTTTTGTATGCTTTCAATATAGCATCTTCGCCAAACTCGCAGTCTTCCAGTATAGAGTGCTCATCATGACCTGTAAATTTAGCTTTCATGTCTAACCAGGTACGGTGAATTGTACCACTAACACTTGTTCCGGTTTCTGCTTCGCCGCCTAAAACTTCTACTTCTTTGGCTAACTGCATTTTTAAATGATGGCTCTCGCCAATCTTTTCAGTGAAAGTTGCTCTTAATTCAGCATCGCCTTCCACATCGTTTAAAGCTTTCTCAAATCCTTTTACACGATCATTGTTGATCTCTATGAGATCATTCAGTATCGATATTGCTTCTTTTGTATTTTCCATGGTTGTATAATGTTTTATAGTAGAACCAGCTTAAAAAGAAACTGTTTTAATTTAAAAAATATTTATTTTCTAATAAATTTATCTTGATCTGAATTTAGATAAAAGCCACAAGATCAAAATTATCACCACAACTACGGCTATTACACCTGTAATGGCACCGGCTTTAAATATTCCGACGATAGCGTCGCAGCTACTTAATGTGGCTACTAATAAAAACAGTACGGGTATGCTTAACTTTTTCATAGGTTTAAATATTTACTAAGCCTACTCAATAATTGAGCCTTTCTCAATCTGGCTTCAACAATTGCTGAGCGTGCCTAAAAATGTAGTATTATGAGTACACTTTAGCATGCCTGTCGTATTAAGTTATATAACTATTTTTACCGCGCATGCAATTACTATTTTCTATCAAAAACGCCACGGTAAAAATGTTGGGCAATACCATTTTTACTGATCTTAATTTCAACATTGGTAAAGGGCAACATTGGGCCATTGTTGGCGAAAGCGGCTCAGGCAAGAGTGCGTTATTGCAAACCATTGCAGGTAACCTCAATGCAACAGGCGGCATTATCAGCTACCCTTTTTTTGACGAGTACCTGATTGAACATCCCGAACAGCGCGGTTACATTACACATCATAAATTAATTGCCCTGGTTGAGCCGCGCCATCATTTCCGGAATTTATCAAACACAACCGAATTCTATTATCAGCAACGTTACAACTCGTCCGACTCGGAAGACGCGCTAACCGTTGAGCAATATCTTGATACCATTAAACCTTTAACGGGAAGCAACAGCTACTGGACCCGCGAAAAGATAATATCGGTTTTGAAGTTGGAAAACCTGATGCACAAACAACTCATCAAACTTTCAAACGGTGAGGGCAAACGTTTACGCATGGCCGCGGCCTTGATGAAAAACCCGGTGTTACTGCTACTGGATAGCCCGCTTACCGGCCTGGATGTTGATACGCGAAACCATTTTAATGAAATTATTAGTGAAATTGCAGCATCGGGCATTACCATAATAATGGCTACATCACCTTATGAAATGCCTGACGTTATAACTAATGTGGCCGTATTGAAAAATGGCAGCATCAGTTCACAAATGAAAAAAAGTGAGTTTAATGCAGAGCGTTCAGCAATAGTTAAAAATACAACCATCGCCAACAATGAAATACAAGCGCTGTTGAATTTACGTTCAATTGAACCTTATCAGCAAATAGTGAGCATGAAGCAGGTTGCCATTAAATATGGCGAAAACGTAGTGCTGAACAACGTGAACTGGGAGGTAAAACAGGGTGAACGCTGGGCATTATTAGGGCATAATGGTGCGGGTAAATCAACTTTATTAAGTCTGATCAATGGTGATAATCCGCAGGCCTACGCTAATCACATTATACTATTTGACAGAAAGCGTGGCAGCGGCGAGAGCATTTGGGATATAAAAAAGAAAACAGGCTTTGTATCGCCCGAACTGCATCAATATTTTCCTACCGATAATAGTTGTTTACAGGTAATTGAATCGGGCTATTATGACACGCTTGGATTATTCAGACCCAGCAATCCAAAGCAAGCAGATAACGCGCTGCGATGGATGAAAGCATTGGAAATTGATCAATATGCCCGTGTGCTGCTTAAAAACATACCGGCCAGTGCGCAGCGCCTTTGTTTGTTGGCCCGGGCCTTAATAAAGAATCCGCCCCTGCTTATTTTTGACGAACCCTGTCAGGGTATGGATGAACACCAGATTTCTCATTTCAAAAAACTGGTTGATACCATTTGCAGCTTAAGCAATGTAACACTCATTTATGTAACCCACTATCAGCATGAAATACCGGATAGTGTTACTAAAGTATTGAAATTGGAGAAAGGCGAGGTGGTTGGTTATTAGTCATTGGTCATTAATCATTGGTCATTGACTTAATATATTGAGCTGGCTTAAAGCCTTGTGAACCTGCATGCCCCCCTGCTATTGTCACCGTACTAACACCTTTTACCTTTAGCTTTTTACCTTTCACCTCTAACAATCGTATATTTGTGCATGAATACAGCCGATCTGTTACTGCGCGCCTTAGCATTTGATTTTTTGAGTTTGGAAGAAGGCGTTTACCTTTATCATAACGCCCCTACCGCCGAGTTGGCTTATGTAGCTAATGAGCTTCGTAAAAAGCAGGTGCCACATGGTAAAGTTACCTGGCAGATAGACAGGAACGTTAACACAACCAACGTTTGTATCGCTAATTGCAAGTTCTGTAACTTTTTCCGCAGGCCCGGTCACCCAGATAGCTACATAACGGATATTGAAACATATAAACAAAAAATAGAAGAAACTTTCCGCTATGGCGGTGATCAGTTACTTTTACAAGGCGGCCACCACCCTGATCTGGGTTTACAGTTTTATACTGATCTGTTTAAACAATTAAAAGAACTCTACCCTACTTTAAAGCTTCACTCATTAGGTCCACCGGAAATTGCGCACGTGTCCAAACTGGAAAACATGAGCCACTACGATGTGCTTAGCGCCATGAAAGATGCAGGATTAGATTCTTTACCTGGCGCAGGTGCCGAAATTTTGAATGATCGTGTACGTCGCCTCATATCAAAAGGTAAATGCGGCGGACAAGAATGGCTGGATGTTATGCGTGCTGCCCATAAACTAAATTTGCCGACTTCAGCTACCATGATGTTCGGCCATGTTGAAACCATTGAAGAACGCTTTGAACACCTGGTTTGGATACGTCAGGTACAGTCAGAAAAACCCGAAGGACATTACGGTTTTACAGCATTTATACCATGGCCTTTCCAAGACGATGGTACCTTATTACGTAAGGTGCGTGGCATAACCAATAATGTATCAGGCGATGAATATATCCGCATGATAGCGCTCAGCCGCATTATGCTGCCTAACGTTAAAAATATTCAGGCATCGTGGCTAACCGTTGGTAAACAGGTTGCTCAGTTATGTTTACATGCCGGCGCTAATGATTTCGGTTCTATTATGATAGAGGAAAACGTGGTATCGGCAGCCGGAGCGCCCCACCGTTTCACAGCGAAAGGTATTCAGGATTCCATAAAAGACGCAGGTTTTGAACCGCAGTTACGTAACCAGAAATATGAGTGGCGGGATACACCGGCCCAATTGGAAGAGCAGGTTATTAACTACTAAATACAAAAGGTCGCCTCCATAACGGAAGCGACCTTTTTATCAACTCAAAAAACCAAATTACTTTACGCCGAAAGGAGTAACCAATGCTACAACTTGTGCCATAGTTAGTGGCTCGTCAAAACTTTCTGTTGCCGCACTAACCGATATTTTGGCGCCAACTCCATCTAAGGAAGTAATGGTTACCGGTCCCTGTGTAACATTATCCTCTCCAGAATAATTGCCGTTAACAGCTGTTATACCTGTATCATTTGCACCGGTTATCCAAGGTTTGGTGCTTGCACCCGCACCTCCGCGCATTCTGCGGATCTGGCGAACAGCAGCAGCATGGCGCGCTTCTACTGAGTGAATGTTCAATGCAGCCGTTAGCGCATTTGCATCTTTTTGAAGATTAGCCGCCTGGCCTTTGTAAGCACGCACGCCTGTATCTTCTAAAGCCTGTGCCACAGCAAAAAATGTATCAACGCTGGTAAATACAGTAGGGAAAGTACCTCCCGCTGTAAAATCATAAACGCCATTTACACCTTGAGTTGATTGGGCTACAGCAGCGTTACCCAAAGCATTTTTCAAAAACGTAACGTGCGCGTTTTCGTGGCCTCTGATGGTTGCTACGTAGGCCTGCTCTGTACTTGAAAATGCCAGAGAAGATGTAGCACCCTGATTGTAAAACGCAGCTTCAAGATATTCTAATTTTAGCGCATAATTTAATACATCAGCAACAGAAACAGGCGCGGTTTGGCCGTATGCTTTTTTAAATAATGTTGTAAATGCAAACGGCAAAGCTGCAACTGCTACTTTAGTGCCAAAGCTGGTAATGTTTCTGATTGCAGCGCGGCGTGGGCTTATCCTGTCATTAAATTCCGGATCAACCTTTTCAATTTCTTCTATTATGTTCAGTAAGTTCATGATCGTTTTTTAATTAAGCGGTGTAACCATATTCGCGTGCACTGATCTTTGTTTTCAAAAAGCCGTTGGCAATTTTTAATACTCCGGCAATTGTATTGGTTTTATCCATACCAAAGCCGTCAAGAATGGTTCCGTCAGCAAAACTGCCCGGATTGGCCAGATTGCGGATATAAGCTGCGTGGCGAGCCTCAACAGATACAATTTTACCTGCGATAAGTAAATAATCAGCACTTTTGATCAAATACCCTGCACCGTTGTAAGCGGATACGCCCAAGTCTTCAAACGCTTGTGCAGTTGCTACTACACTGGCTTTGCTGGTAAAGTTCACAGCACCAAAGTCGGGCGTTAATGATTCCATGGCGTTAGCGCCTAACGCTAATTTAAAAAACTCACGGTGGGCTATTTCGTGGTCACGTATATCTTTGAACATCGCAATTTCATCAGCAGATGCGCCTGTGTACATGTTAGCCACTACCTGTGTGTAAAATGCTGCCTCTAATTGCTCTAACGCGTAAGCATAATTTAAAATGGCAAAGTCTCCAACCGGACCTATATCGTAGGGTTGTCTTTTACCTAGGTTGTCATAGTATGGGTCTCCTTTGGTACACGCTCCGGCTGCCAAAACACCTGCTCCGGCCATACCCGCTGCCGCGTAGCGTAAAAAAGACCGCCTGCCTAAATTGGCGTCGGCCTTGTCAAGTAGTGATTCTGTTTTCATAAAGTAATGTTTATTAAAGTAGTAAGTGGTTATTTTAGTGTAAATACTAAAAGGCTGATACAATAGTTTTTAAGCCAACCCTCTTTCTCACTTCTTTATGGAGTAAAAAATTAAACTCAGGTATAAATTATTCCCATAGTGTTTAAATTAATTTTCCTATCAGTAAATTTTAAAGACCAACAGCAAAATTTGACAAGCAGCTAAAGTTTAGTATTTTAGAAGGATGGAGCAGCCGGAACTTTATATAGAGGCATTGATCTTTGCATCAGAACAAAGCATACGCATTGAGGAGATAATTTACTGTTTGCAAATGGTTTTCGGGCGTGATTATGCTATTGAAGAGGTAAAGATGTACGTTTACAGCATACAGCGACGATACAACGAGAATAATACCGTTATTGAACTGGTGAATATTAATAACGGATATCAGTTTCTAACCAAAAAAACTTACCACCCGATAATAAACTTACTACAGCAACAACGTAGTAAAAAGAAGCTGAGCCAGGCAGCTTTAGAAACGCTTGCGGTAGTGGCTTATAAGCAGCCGGTAACTAAAACAGAGATAGAACAGATACGTGGTGTTAATTGCGATTACTCTATACAAAAGCTGCTGGAGAAGGAGCTGATCAACATTTCGGGCAAATCAGACAGTATTGGAAAACCCTTGCTTTACAGCACCAGTAGCCAGTTTATGGATTACTTCGGCATTAATAACATAAATGAATTACCTAACATAAAGGAACTTACAAACGACTCATCAACCATTGGCGAGCAGGCGGAATAATTTTTAATTGTTTTTCTTTAAAAATGATTTTTAGTTATTTTTACTATTAAATAACGGGCTGCGTTATTGCTAAGAGACTAAACTAAAAAACTAAACAAATTCACCGCACATGGGAGCGCCAAAAAAAAATGCAAACAGAAACATTCCTAAGAGCACAGAGGAAGATGATGACGATGATTCGTTTGAAACAACAGGCACTAAAAAGAAGGCAGTTGACGAAGATGACGACTTTGACGGTCCATTAGATGACCTTGCCTTTGAAGATTACGGTGATGACGACGACGACGATTTTTAATTAGTATTTTTATAAAAATTAAAGAAAGCATTCGTAAGGTTTAATGCCTGCGGATGCTTTTTATATTTAGGCGGTTTTTAACAGGATAAATGACGGTTATAGAAGTAACAGATAGCAAAACAAAAAAGGCTTTTTTAGATGTAGCCCGCGTGATCTATAAAAATGACGACAATTGGGTTTGCCCCCTCGACAACGATGTTGAAGCGGTATTTGATCCTAAAAAAAACAATTTCCACCAGTTTGGTATAATCAACAGGTGGATAATGAAAGATGCATCAGGTAACCTAATTGGGCGAATTGCTGCCTTTGTTAACAACAAAAAAGCTTACAATTATGAGCAGCCTACTGGTGGAACCGGATTTTTTGAATGCATTAACAACCAGGAAGCCGCCAATTTGTTATTTGATACCGCTAAAAACTGGCTAAGCCAACAAGGCATGAAAGCCATGGATGGCCCTATTAACTTTGGCGAAAATGATACGTTTTGGGGTTTGCTGGCCGAAGGCTTCAACCAGCCATCGTATGGCATGAACTACCACCTCCCTTATTACAAAAACCTGTTTGAAACCTACGGTTTTACAACGCTTTACGAGCAAATCACCAATCATTTATACACATCGGTTCCATTCCCTGAGCGTTTTGAGAAGATAGCTCGCTGGGTTGCCCAAAAACCCGGGTATGAATTTAAGCACCTAAAGGTTGCTGAAATAGAAAAATTTGCTGCCGATTTTATTGAAATTTACAACGATGGCTGGCAGGATTTTGAAAACTTTGTGCCTATCAACTATGATACGGTGTTGGAAAGTTTCAATAAAATGAAAGCCATTATGGATGAAAAGCTGATCTGGTTTGCCTACGTAAACGGAGAACCGGCATCTTTTAACATCGTATTGCCTGACGCCAACGAAATGATCAAACCACTAAAAGGCAAACTTGACCTGATAGGCAAACTTATTTTTGTTTACCGCAGATGGCGTGGTGTTAAACGCATGCGTGCCATTGTTATGGGCACAAAAAAGAAGTTCCAGAACCATGGACTGGAATCGGCATTATTTATTCAATTGCGCGATTATGTACTCTCATTGAGCCAATACGATGTACTGGAACTATCATGGGTGGGCGATTTTAATGAAAAAATGGTGGCCTTACACCATTCAATGGGGGCAACTTTTGCTAATAAACACTTAACTATGCGTTATATTTTCAATTAACCCATAGTTAAGTGAAAATATTTTAAGCGGTAGCTTTGTTTAAACGCAGTTCTTCAAAAAGCTCAATAACCTTTTTCTGAAGATCTATTATCTCAATTTCTCTGTCAGTTAGCTTTTTGTTGACAATTTCCAGTTCGTTAACAAACTTTTGTTCCTGCTCGTGATCGTTAAACGTAAGCAACTGAACAACGCTCATTTCAAATAATGCTGAAATTTGCTCAAGGCGAGACAAGTTAATATCTGTGATTCCGGTTTCGATTTTAGAAAAAGCAGGTATAGAAATGTCTAATCTTTTAGCAACATCTTCCTGGCTCCATCCCTTTTGATGGCGTAATAACCTGATTTTTTTTCCTAATGATTTCATCTTAGCTTAAACAAGAGTAAGGGTTTCTCAATAGTTAATAAAGTTACTACTTTTTTTTAAATACAAATAATATTACAATAATTTATTTTTTAGATTGACCAGATCAATGCCACCAAAATTACCGGAACTCATCATTAGCAGGTTGGCTTTTAACAACTTATAGTTTTGAAGATAACTATTAAGCAATTGCGGTTCATTAAAAAATTTAACGTTTCGTGCAAAAGCAGCCTCCACCGTCTCCGCCGGATAGGGCTCCATCTTTTTTTGCTCAAACGTTTTTTTATCAATAAATACAATAGCCTCATCTGCCTCGTCCATTGTGCCGGCATATTCTGCCAAAAACTCTTTATTCAGGCTACTGAACGTATGCAGTTCAATACAGGCAATTAGTTTCCTGTCTGGAAATTGGGTTTTAACAGCGTGTATGGTAGCCTCCAGCTTTGAAGGCGAGTGAGCAAAGTCTTTAAATACAGCGGCAGTGTCACTTTTACCTACCAGTTCTAACCTTCGTGCCGCGCCTTTAAAAGTAGTTATGTAACTGTAAAATTCAGATGCACTAATTCCCTGACTTTCACAAGCCAGGCGGGCAGCCTGCATGTTAAGCAGGTTGTGTTCGCCGAAAACCTGTAAGGGATATTCTTTACCCTCATGTATAATGGTGGTTACGCCATCTGCAATTTTATATTCAGGCAAAGTGTAAGGCAGTTTGTCAACCGTGCTGGCATCTTCCTCTACGACCTTATTCAAAACCTCATCAGTTTGGCTGTAGATCAATCTGCCGCCTGGCTGTATGGTATCAATAAATATTTTAAACTGGTCAATATAGCTTTGAAAGGTTGGAAAAACGTTAATATGATCCCACGCTATGCCGCTAATTATGCCGACATTGGCTTTATACAAGTGAAACTTGGGCCTGCGGTCAATCGGCGAAGCCAGATATTCATCACCTTCAATAACAATAACCGGCGCTTCGGGCGTTAGCTTCACCATGGTATCAAAGCCCTCTAATTGGGCGCCAACTAAATAGTCAAAATCTTTACCGGCTGCCTGCAACGCATGTAATATCATGGAAGTAATGGTAGTTTTGCCGTGACTACCGCCTATAACAATACGTTGTTTATCTTTTGATTGCTGGTAAACGTATTCGGGATAAGAGTACACTTTTAATCCTAACTCTTGCGCCTTTAACAGTTCGGGATTGTCAATACGGGCATGCATGCCTAAAATAACAGCGTCCAGGTTGGCAGTGACCTTTTCAGGATACCAGCCATTAGCCTCTGGTAAAATACCATGTTTTTTCAAACGCGAAACCGATGGTTCAAACAACACGTCATCCGATCCTGAAACCGTAAAACCTTTTTTATGTAGTGCGATGGCCAGATTGTGCATAGCTGCGCCACCAATTGCTATAAAGTGTACCCTCATATATGTTCAGGCCTTATCTACCTGTGTTAGGCAAATAAACACAAAAGCGTGTTTAATGTATAATTAATTTATCAAGCGGGTTATTTCATTAATAACACCGGCACTAAGGCATTTTCGGCAAGCTTTTGAGAAATACTGTTATGCATCAGCGATTGGAAAAAGCTGTATTTACGCGGAAGTGCTATTACCAAACGGGCATCGTGCTGTGTAGCAAACTCCAAAATACCGTTCATTACATCGGGGCTATTAATATAATAATATTTAGGATGGTGCTCTTTAAGCATACTATAAAGCTCGGTTTCTTTTGCCATGTTTTCGGCATCGGCACCTTCCAGTTGCGCATCTTTACCAACGTTTACAGCTAATAATTCGCTGCCGGTACGTTCCAATAATTGCTTCAAGCCTTCTACAGGCGCGGTTTCTTTAACTTTTTTAAAATCGCACGCTACAACTACCTTCTGTATACCATCAAACTTATATCCGGGAGGAACCACCACCACAGGCACCGGGCAAGCTTTGGCTATTTTAACCACATGGCTGCCAATGTCTGAATTGGTATCACTACTGTTACCGTGACTGCCCAATATTACCAGATCAACATCCATTTTCGCCACGGTCTCAACAACTCCCCTTAATAGATGCGAACGGCTTAACCTAACAGATATCTCTACACCATCTCTAACCTTTTTCAGCAGATCAGCCTTTATTTTTTGCAGCTTTGCTATCCTGTCAGCTGCCTCATCCTCAATATCCTGTTCGCGGAGCAAAACCATATCAGGGTTAGGCAGTAAGGTTTCGTACTCAGAAACATAGTAAGCGTTAAGCAAAATGATATGCTCAACCTTGGTTTGATGACTCAACGCAGCAGCAAACTCAGCGGTGTTAATGGCTACATCCGAAAAATCTATGGGTACAAGATAGGTCTTCATAACGGGGTGTATTGGTCTACCTAAAATTAAGATTTTACAGCAAGAAAACCTATTTTATAAATTTGGCGGCCACCCAATCCTTATCCTTTTTATGAGCAATATATTTCAGCCCATATTGGCCGGCAGCTTTTGTTATGATTTCCAGATCAGGCGTTTCATAAAACCCACTGAAGTAGATCTCGCCACCAGGTTTTAAAACCTCAGCGTAGCGCTCCATCTGGTCAAGCAGAATATTGCGGTTAATGTTAGCCAGGATGGTGTCATACTGCTCATCAGGAATAACCTCTTTTGAGCCGCATAATGCGGTAATATTATTTACCGCGTTAAGTGCTGCATTTTCTAAAGTGCTTTCATAACATATCGGGTCGTAATCTATGGCGGTTACATGTTTAGCGTTTAGCTTTGCAGCCATGATGGCTAAAATGCCTGTGCCGCAGCCCATGTCCAACACATTCTTCCCGGCAAAATCATTCTCCAGTATAAACTGCAGCACCATAGCTGTAGTTTGATGATGCCCTGTGCCGAAGGCCATTTTAGGGTCAATAACGATCTCGTATTTAAACTCCGGGCGCGGCTGGTGGAACGTAGCCCGCACGTAGATCTCATCGCCAATGGAGATGGGTTCAAAATTGCTTTCCCATACCTCGTTCCAGTTTTGTTGTTCAATTAATTTAACTGTATAGCTCAATGGGAATTCGTCATAAAACGGATTTAATATGGCTATTAATTGTTCCTCATTAAAATTATCAACGGGTATGTAAGCGTTAAAACCATTTTCTGTTTCTTCAAAGGTGTCAAAGCCCATATCGCCTAACGCGTTTATTAACAGATCGCGGCGGTAGCCATCTTCATCTTCAACAGCGAATGATAATTCGTAGTAATTCATGTTTGTTCTTGTGGTTTGTTTGTTTTGAGGTAGATTAGATCAATGGTAAACAGTATTAAAATATTAACTACCCAGTATAGTGTCTGAACGACAAACAGCGTTTTAACAGAATCGTACAAACTGTCCGCTCCTAATGTTCTATCCCATATTACGTAGCTTACGCCTGCCGATAGCAACAGGCTTGGTATTAAAACCCAGAGTAGTGTAAACGCAGTTGCCCGTAACGGACCGCCGCTAATGCTGTTCCATATTGGCAGTATGACAACGTATTGTGTTAAAAACAGGATTATGTATAAATAAGGTGATGAGTACCTGAAGTAAAACATTAAACTGGTTAACGAGATCTCTGTAAGCTGTTCTGAAATTTGCTTATGCGACTCATCCAGTGCGGTATACCTCGCGAAGATCAAATATGGAATAAGTGTAGGCAGCAGCAGCTTTAACAGAGTTTTCATGGAGATGGAAAGATTGAAGAATAAAGATTAAAGATTGGTTTTGTTTGAGATACACCAATCTTTAATCTTCAATACCTAATCTTTAAGGTTAGTTAAAAGCCTTAACGATATCTGTAAAGTCGCGTGATTTTAGGGATGCGCCACCAATCAGCCCACCGTCAATATCTGTTTGCGCGAAAAGTTCGGCAGCATTTTTTGGGTTGCAGCTGCCGCCGTATAAAATTGTAGTAGCATCAGCCAATTCCTGGCTGTATTTAGCGGCAATTTCAGCACGGATAAAAGCGTGGATCTCCTGCGCCTGTGCCGAAGTAGCGGTAACGCCGGTACCAATGGCCCAAACGGGCTCATAGGCGATAACCACCTTACCAAACGCTGTTTCATCTAAGTGAAACAAGCCCTCAGCTAATTGGGTCTTAATAACATCAAAGTGGGTATTAGCTTCACGTTCCTGTAAAGTTTCGCCTATACAGAAAATAGGTTTTAGATCATTTGCCAATGCAGTATCGGTTTTTTTAGCTAACAGCTCATTTGTCTCACCAAAATACTGGCGACGCTCTGAGTGGCCTAAAATCACATAAACTGCTCCCACTGATTTGATCATTTTAGCTGATATTTCGCCGGTAAAGGCACCCGACTCATTTTGATGCGCGTTTTGTGCGCCAATGGCAATATTTGCATAACCTTTACCCAATTGTGCCAGGCTGTGTAAATGAATAAACGGACTGCAAACTACAACCTGCTGACTGCCGGTTGCCTCGTCTTTTACCATATTGATAACTTCTGAGAACAACGCTAATCCTTCGTTGTAATCCATATTCATTTTCCAGTTACCGGCTACTATTTTTTTTCTCATTGCTTTGTTGGTTAGTCCATGGTCGATAGTCCATGGTGGTTTATATTCTATTACACATAACCATGGACTTTTGACCATGGTCTATGGGCTTAGTTAAAAAATCTCTCTATAATCTTTAGTCTGCTCAAAAACCTGCTCCAGTATGCGTTTTTCTACATCGTCGAAAACACGGTCACGGCGTGGGTAAACCAGTTCGGCAGTATCAAACATTTTTTTCAACGAGTACGTTTCAAACTCGCTGCCGCCACCCCAGCCAAAATCAGGTATAAAGTTGAGTGGCATAGTTGAACCAAATACATTTGCGCTTACCCCTACTACGGTACCCGTATTGAACATAGTATTGATGCCGCATTTGGAATGATCGCCCATTATGAGGCCGCAAAACTGCAACCCTGTTTTACGGAAGCGCTTTGAAGGGTAATCCCACAGCTTCACTTCCTGATAGTTATTCTTTAGGTTAGAGTTATTGCTATCAGCACCTATATTGCACCACTCCCCCATTACCGAATTCCCCAAAAAGCCATCATGGCCCTTTGAAGAAAAACCCCATATAACGGCATTACTGATCTCTCCTCCCACTCTGCTATAAGGCCCAACGGTTGTGGCACCGTAAATTTTGGCCCCCATTTTAACTTGCGAATGGTCGCATAATGCAAAGCTGCCACGGATATTAGTGCCTTCCCAAACTTCTGAATGCTTGCCTAGATAAATAGGGCCATTAGTAGTGTTAAAGGTTGAACACTCGGCAGTTACACCATCTTCAGCAAAAAGATCATTCCCTATTATTGTATTGGTTGAGGTTAATGAAGCGCTGGTGCGGCCTTTGGTTATCAATGCAAAGTCTTTACGCAACTCAACGTTGTTCTTGTTAAATATATCTTCTGGGTATTTTATGGCGATGAATGACTGGCCGTATTCAACTTCCCGCTCAAAAGCGGTGTCTGAGGTTAACCCATCAACTTTTGCAGCAATGAGCAAGCCCTGATGTTTTAGCGCCTCGCCTTGCTTTAAACCATCAATAGCTTCCAGCAAACACTCATCCGGACAAACAGATCCGTTTATATAAACGGCATTACTGCTTTTTGTAAGCGGGAATTTTTCCTGCAAATACGGCTGTGTTAAAAAGGAATGCGTGGTATTGAGGTATTGCGACCACTTTTCGGCAATGGTTAGTATACCGATACGCAGATCGGCAACCGGGCGGGTAAAAGTTAACGGACGTAGGGTTTGATGCGCGTTATCGTCAAACAGGATAATTGCCATGGGTCAAAAATAAAAAAAGTCCCGAAGCCTAAGCCCGGGACTTTCAAATATTTTGTAAACGCTATTATTTTTTAGCGTAACGTGAACGGAATTTATCAATACGACCTGCGGTATCAACCAATTTCATCTTACCGGTATAGAACGGGTGAGATGTGTGAGAAATCTCAAGTTTCACTAATGGGTAATCGTTACCGTCTTCCCATTTAATGGTTTCGCGTGTATCGATGCATGATTTAGTTATGAAAGAATAGTCGTTAGACATATCTTTAAAAACAACTAATCTATAATTTGATGGGTGAAGATCTTTTTTCATTGCTTTACTTCTTATAAAAGAGGTGCAAATGTAGTAATTTTTTTGAGATTGTAAAATTGATTTTTATTTTTTTGGAAGAATGGTTGAGCATAATGCTATTGAACTAACCTTATATCAGGTATAAAGTTAAAATCTTTAATGTTATACGTAAAAAGGGGGATTTGATAAATAACTGCTGTAGCGGCAATAATAGCATCAGGTATTTGTAAGCCGTGGCTTAACTTAAAGTTTTCTATCAATGTAGTTGCCAGTTTAGAGATTTCGGTGTCTATTTCAATTACATCGTAATACTTTATTTTTCGTTTCATTTGGGCAAGCTCAGCCTTATTGCTCATGCCCTGATAAAGTTCCATCACCGTTATTACCGAAAGGGTCACCTGGTGTAAGCCGATCTCATGCAGTTTGTCAATAGTATTCTGCCTACCGTTAAACGCATGTATAAGAATATTGGTATCACATAAAACCATTACCTGTTATTGATTTCTTTTCCAGGCGTACTCGCGGATATCCTCCAATGATCTCGGATTTTTTTCCCAAATGTTAAATAGAGCCGTGGGGTCAAGCTTTTTATTGCCTCTAACTATTGGAATTTTAGGTTCATCCGCCGATATAACCTTAACCGTGTTAAATGTTTTAAACAAGGCAGACAGTTTTTCCAACTCGCTTTTACTCTCTATTTCAATAACCATTCTCATAATAAGCGCCCTTTGGTAGTAATTAATAAACAAAGCTACCATTTATAGCTGAACTTAAAAATAGTGTTCTTTTAGGCTGTTAATAAATCGAATATCAAAGCTCACTTAACAATTTACTAATAATAAACCACAGACACATACAAAAAACTGCAAACTGCCACTGCTAACTGTTTTCCTGCACCAACTCCACCAGCACCCCACCCGCACTCTTTGGATGCACAAAGCAAACCAGCTTATTATCAGCACCCGGTTTTGGCTCATCGCTTAACAAAACAAAGCCTTCATTTTTAAGTCGTTGCATCTCAGCCACAATATTATCAACCTCAAAAGCAATGTGATGTATACCCTCGCCTTTTTTATTTAAAAAATGAGCAATCGCGCTATCATCTGACAAGGCCTCCAACAGTTCAATTTTATTAGGCCCTGTTTGCAAAAAGGCGGTATTTACCTGTTCACGCTCTACAGTTTCTATTTTGTAAACGCTTGTACCGAGGAGCTTTTCGTACAGCATTATGGATGAGGCCATATCTTTAACCGCTATGCCTATGTGCTCAATTTTGTTCATGTCCAAATATTGTAAATTATTAGTTCCGTACAATTCCATAGAATGATTTTAAATAAAAGTTTACTTATCTTTGTGTTATAATTACATTAAGCATAACATATGGAATTGCCAATATACCTTGATAATAACGCTACAACCCCAATGGACCCAAGGGTGCTTGAAGCTATGCTGCCTTACTTTACCAATAAATTTGGTAACGCAGCAAGCCGTAACCACCATTTTGGATGGGTTGCCGAGGAGGCTGTTGATTACGCCCGCGAGCAGGTAGCCAAATTAATAGGTGCAAGCGAGAAAGAGATCATTTTCACTTCGGGCGCTACCGAGTCAGACAACCTGGCTATTAAAGGCGTTTTCGAGATGTATAAAGAAAAAGGTAACCACATAATAACCACGGTTACCGAGCATAAAGCGGTTTTAGACGCTTGCAAACACGTTGAAAAATTAGGCGGCAAAGTTACTTATCTGCCAGTTAAAGAAGACGGTCTGGTTGACCTTGAGCAACTGGAAGCTGCTATCACTCCTGAAACCATTTTGGTATCAGTAATGTATGGCAACAACGAGATCGGTGTTATTCAGCCTATCAAACAAATATCAGACATCGCGCACAAACATGGCGCTTTGTTCATGACCGATGCTGTACAGGCTGTAGGTAAAATTTCAGTTGATGTAAACAGAGACGGCATTGACCTTTTGGCATTGTCTGCACATAAAATGTACGGCCCTAAAGGCGTTGGCGCGTTATACGTTCGCCGTAAAGGACCACGTGTTAAAGTTACCGCTCAAATGGACGGTGGCGGCCATGAACGTGGTATGCGTTCAGGTACGTTGAACGTTCCGGGCATTGTTGGTTTAGGTAAGGCTTGTGAGCTTTGCATGCAGGAAATGGAAAGCGAAGCGGCACGTTTATCAGCCTTGCGCGATAAACTGCAATCAGCTTTAACAGAATTAGAAGAAAGCTATGTTAACGGTAATATTGAACACCGTTTGCCACATGTGGCTAACATCAGCTTTAAATATGTTGAGGGAGAAGGTTTGATGATGGCAATGAAAGACCTGGCAGTATCATCTGGCTCGGCTTGTACATCAGCATCATTAGAGCCATCATACGTATTGAAAAGCTTAGGCTTGTCGGATGATCTGGCACACTCTTCTATACGCTTTGGTTTAGGCAGATTCACCACCGAAGAAGAAGTTGATTACGCTATTGAAGTAACCAAAAAAGCGGTTACCCACCTGCGCGATCTTTCACCACTTTGGGAAATGTTTAAAGAGGGAATTGACCTTGACTCAATTGAGTGGGCAGAACACTAAGATTAGAAGTGAGACGTGAGATATGAGAATTGAGACTCTTATTTTGCTGCTCATAAAATAAATACAAATAAATCACCCGATTTGGGAAGGGAGTTGAGAATATCTCATATCTCACGTCTCAAATCTCATATCTAAAATAAAATGGCATATTCAGATAAAGTTATTGATCATTACACCAACCCACGTAACGTTGGTACTTTAGACAAAGCAAGTCATAAAGTAGGTACCGGTCTTGTTGGTGCACCTGAGTGCGGCGACGTAATGCGCCTGCAAATTGAAGTTGGCGAAGACAACGTTATAACCGACGCTAAGTTTAAAACATTTGGCTGCGGTTCGGCTATCGCGTCATCATCATTAGCTACTGAGTGGTTAAAAGGCAAAACCATTGACGATGCTATGAAAATTGACAACATGGACATTGTTGAAGAGTTGGCTCTTCCACCGGTAAAAATTCACTGCTCGGTATTAGCAGAAGATGCTATTAAAGCTGCCATTAACGATTACCGCGTTAAAAACGGTATGGAAGCTTTAGAGCTTGAAAAATCACACCACTAACTTAGATGTGAGATATTAGATATAAGACGTGAGACTTGTATCTGATTATTTTTTTAATACCTGATTTGATTGGGCCTTGAGACTATTTGTCTCAAATCTTAAATCTCAAATCTCAAATCTCAAACATGGTAACTATAACTGATAAAGCAAAGGAAAAAATAGACCACCTGATGCAGGATTCGGGGCTTGATGCTTCGTATTTTCTGAGGGTGTCTGTTCAGGGTGGAGGATGCTCAGGGTTATCGTACAACCTTGATTTTGATAACGAAGAAAAAAAAGGCGACCAGTTTTTTGAAGATCGTGGCATCCGTATGGCTTTGGACATGAAATCATTCTTGTACCTGGCCGGAACTGAACTTGATTTTAGCGACGGACTGAACGGCAAAGGTTTTGCCTTTAATAACCCAAATGCCAGCCGTACATGCGGTTGCGGCGAAAGTTTCTCAGTATAATCCGGGATTACACTGATTTTTTTGATTACACCGATATTTAAAAAGCGCCCCATTTGGGGCGCTTTTGTTTTTACAGGCGTTTAGAACATACCGTTACTGTGCGGCATCATCTCCGGAACAGGCTGCTTAACATGCCAATGTCCAATCAACTTATCAGCCTTAAACTGATAAATATCAAACAGTGCAATTGAATTAGCACCATCTTTTGCTTGTGCATGTATAGCCATGAGTTCACCCTCCTTTATAATTCGGTGAATAACAATATCCTGTTGCTTATATACACCTTCCAGAAAATCTAACGGGCTGCTTACTCGGCTGTTAAGAGCCAATTTAATGAAAGGCTGAGTAGCATCTGTTAGCTCCTCGGTTACCTCCCAGTGTTCCGCTGCTTTGCCATCTTCTACCCTGAATAATTCAATTACCTTTATGTGCTTACCCATAAAATGAATATCCAGATGGGCTGCCACCAAATCATCCTGCCCGATGAGATGCACTATTGGCGTAGGTTCGTTTTCTGGAACAGGAGGTAATTTCTTTAGAAATTCTACCATTTGAACAAGCCCTTGCCTCCCGTCTTTACCCATAGGGCTGTGTTGAACATAATTTTCCTGAACGTATTGAGGTATGAGTTCGCTTCTTCTCTCGCGTACTATTTCACGGTAAAAACCGGTTATAATTGTTTTATCTGATGTTGGTTCCATCACATATAATTTGATGCAGACTATCTGCTTAATAAAAATTTAATTGTTTAAAAAAGGCAATAGAAATGAGTTGCCAATGCTGGCATTACCCTGAAGGGTTGGAGCGATTGCTCCCTGCTTAGTATGTGATGACATTAATTATAAGGTAAAGTTAAGAAATGCCGTGTAGAGACGCAATAATTTACGTGTGTGCAAATTCAATTTCTTAGCTTTGTTATTCCAATAACCAATTAAACCAATAATGAGCACCCTTAACGAGCGCCCTACCATACCCAGCCTTATCCGATATCTGGTAAAAAATATTCATCCGGATACACATCCGTTCTTGTCGCACAAAGTTGGCAATGAGTGGGTAGATATTACCTACGGGGAGGCGTTAGAGAAGATCGATGCTATATCGGCCTGGTTTTTAAGCATCGGTATAAAGAAGGGCGACAGACTGGCGCTCATTATGGAGAATGGCCCTGATTATATTTACTACGATCAGGCCCTGCAGCAAATAGGCGCGGTAAATACTTCTATCTATCCAACGCTGTCTGAAGCAGAAGTAGAATATATCCTCAATGACTCCGGTGCTAAAACCATATTGGTAGGCACGCCTTTTTTATTTAGGAAAGTAATAAATATTGCTGACAACTGCCCGGAGTTGATCCGCATTATAGCATGCGACCGGGCCGAAAACCGTAAAGATAAATTTACGCTTAAGGCGGGAGTTACCGGCTTGAACGCCGTAATTGAAGAAGGTCGCAAAATCATCAACGAATACCGCCCAACCATCAACAGCGCGCGCGAAGCCATTTTGCCATCAGATCTTTCCTGTTTAATTTATACATCAGGCACCACCGGCACGCCTAAAGGCGTAATGCTAACGCATTATAATTTGGTAGAGAATGTGCGTACAAGCTTAATTCAGATACCTGTGGTTGAGAAAACAGATCTGTTCTTGTCTTTCCTTCCTTTGTCGCATGTATTTGAGCGCACGGCGACTTATCACATTTGCCTTTACGCAGGTTGTAAAATAGCTTTTGCACAGAGCCTGGACCTGCTGGCCCGCAATATGGGCGAAGTTAAACCCACCATAATGAACTGTGTGCCCCGCCTGTTGGAGCGCATACACGACAAAGCCATGAAAAGCGGCACCGAAGCCGGCGGCATGAAGGCTAAGATATTTTTGTGGGCACTAAAAATCGGCCGCGAATACAGAGTGAGTAAAGAAGCCGGTAAATCGCCGGGCATGATATTGAGCGCGCAATATGCGCTGGCTGAAAAACTGGTGTTCAGTAAAATAAAAGAGAAAACCGGCGGTCGCTTAAAGTTCATGATATCTGGCGGAGGCGCATTGCCTAAAAATATCGGCGAGTTCTTTGGCGATCTGGGTATAAAAATACTGGAGGGTTTCGGGCTTACCGAAACATCGCCGGTTATGGCGGTTACCGAGTATCACCGCCAGGTTTATGGTACCGTTGGTCGCATTATTCCGGGTATTGAGGTGGGGATACAAAACGTAGATACCAAACACATTTATACCGTACAAACGCACGATACTTTTAAGGAAGATTTTGAGTCGGAAGAGGGCGAGATCATTGTTCGCGGGCATTGCGTTATGAAGGGTTACCTTAACAAGCCTGAAGAAACCGCAAACGCCATTGACCAGCACGGCTGGTTCCACACGGGAGATATTGGCCGCTTTTTTAAAGGCAACCTGCAAATAACCGATCGACTTAAAAATATGCTTGTTAATGCTTATGGCAAAAACATCTACCCTACTCCTGTAGAAAACGCCTACCTCAAAAGCGCTAAAATTGAAGGGGTATTTTTAATAGGCGATAAACGCGAGCATATAACAGCCATCATCATCCCGGCAAAAGAAACTTTGCAGGAAACCTTCAACCTGAACGAAGCTTATTTTGAGCAACCTGACCTGTTCATTGAAGACAAAGAGATAAAAGACTGGATAGGCAAAGACATCCGTAGTCTGTCAAATGAGTTGGCCAAATTTGAGCGTATCAAAAACTTCAAGGTTAAACGCAAGCCGTTCAGTATGGAGGAGGGCGAGATCACCCCGACTATGAAGCCTAAGCGCAAGGTTATTGAGAAGAAATATGCTGAGGCGATTGAGGAGTTGTATAGCGAGGGAGTGGAGGGAGATTAATACATCGCTACAACTTCAACACTAAGCTGTCCCAGTCGCATTAGCGTTTGATAAAATTTGAGTGATTATTTTATTTATAATTCATTGACCTACAATAGGTTAAATTTAATTATTTTGTCCCAAAATCACCTTATTAGGCTAATCGCTAAATTAATTGAATTTTTGGTCCACCAAACGGGACAGCTTTCAATACACTAAGCTCATTAATTAATTACAAGACTGAGAGGTGTTGTTCTATAACATGCTCAGCACCTCCCTTATCCCCTCTATATTTCTAAAACGCTCGTTATCTACGCTGTGTTCTATCTGCTCATGTGCCCAGGTAATATGGAAGGGTACATGTATGGCATGGCTGCCGATGTTCAGTACCGGTAATACATCGCTTTTTAATGAGTTACCTATCATCAAAAACTCTTCGGGTTGTATATCCAAATGTTTTAATAACTTGAGGTAGTTAGGTTCATCTTTTTCAGACATTACTTCCACATGGTGAAAATAGTCCGTCAAGCCCGATTTTTTGAGTTTACGCTCCTGATCGAGCAAGTCGCCTTTAGTTGCAACCACTAAACGGTATTTGGGCTTAAGCGCTTCCAGTACATCTTTAACACCATCTAAAAGCTCAATAGGTTGGTTAAGCATTTGCCTGCCTAGGCTTAGTATTTCCTGCACACAAGCCGCGTTAATAGTTCCGCCGCTTATGTGCAGCGCTGCCTCCATCATGGAAAGGATGAAGCCTTTTATACCGTAACCATATAAACCTAAATTGGCTATTTCAACTTTAAGCAACTCCCGCTCCAGGTCGCGCTCAGATGCATACTCCGCCATCAACGCGCAAAACTTTTCTTCAGATGCACGGAAATAAGGTTCGTTTACCCACAAGGTATCATCAGCATCAAAAGCTATTACTTTGATATTCATGGCGTAAAAATAGAGATTAGTGATTGGAGATTAGTGATTAGTTTTGGTTTAAAGAAAACTAGTCACAATACCAGTCAACTAATCACTAATCTCCAATCAACTAGCTCCTACCACGGGCTTTCTTCGCTGTCTCCGTCCATATCCTTACTAAAAAATTTACCGGTAGGGCCGTCATTACCAATGGTTGCATACTTAACTACAATTGCAGCGGCATCTTCTACTTTACCGGGACCATTATGATGATTAAAATCTGTTTGCGTATAACCGGGATCAACCGCGTTTATTTTAAAATTAGTGTCCTTCAACTCATAAGCTAATACAATGGTGTAAGCATTTAAAGCTGATTTGGACGGACCATATGCGGCGTTCTTTACCTGGTAATACTTCCAGTTGGGGTCTGAGTGCAGTGTTAAAGAACCAAGGCCTGATGTTACGTTAACAATACGCGGCTCATCCGATTTTTTCAGTGCATCTAAAAAAGTCTGCGCTACGTTGATGGCCCCGAAAAAGTTAGTATTGAAAACCTCTTTTATAACATCAAGACTTGCGGTTTGCGCAGACTGCTCCCAGCCGCCTAATATGCCGGCATTGTTGATCAAAACGTCAAGCTCTGTTATTTTTTTACCCGCCTCTGCAACGGATGATGGGTCGCTTACATCTATCTGCAATAGTTCAACGTTATCAAATCCTTCGCTTTTCAGCTGGGCCACCGCCTCGTTACCCTTAGTTATATCTCTGGCGCCCAGATAAACATAGTATTCTTTTTGCAGCAACTGCCTTGCCGTTTCAAAGCCAATGCTTTTATTGGCCCCTGTAATTAATGCTTTTTTCATTTGTATCTGCTTTGTAATCTGATACAAAGTTAACGCAGCATTGTTAGCGGCAACAGCACTCTTAGAGGTTTTAATGGTACATTTCGCGGATGCGGGTACGATAGGCTACAGGTGTATCATTAACCAGCCTTTTAAAAAAACGGTTAAAGTAGGATGCATCTTCAAACCCCAGCATAAAGGCTATTTCTTTAATGGATTGATCCGTATGAAAAAGTAAACGTTTAGCCTCCAACACAAGGCGTTTGTGTATATGCACAATTGCAGGCTCTCCGCTTTGCTGTTTTACCACCTCGCTTAAATGCCCGGCAGAGATATTTAACATATCTGCATAGCTCACCACATCATGCAGTTGAGTAAAAGACGACTCAATTTTTTGCAGATACTTTTGCAGAAGGATGCGTTCATTACCTTGTGCCGCGTTATTAAACTGCGCGGTGTAAAGCCGACTTAGGTAGATGAGTAAAATTTGCATAAACCCCATCAGCATGCTCTGTTGCCAGTTTTGTTTTGTATGGTACTCATAATATATCTTGTTCAATATATCTTCTACAAAAACTAAATCACCTGCGTTCAGATCAAGTTGATGCCCGTTGTGAGGATTTAAAATGATGGGAAGGTTTCTAACCATGTCATTTTCATGCATCGCCAAAAACTCTTCTGTAAAAGCAATGCTCAAGCCGGTAAAAGGTTTAGGTTCCTCTTTTAAATTTATTTGTTGTGGCGTGCTAAAATACAGCGTATCAGGCTTAATGGTATATGGCTTCATATCTATCCAATGCCTGCTGCTACCCTGCTTTACAAATACCAGGAAATAATAATCTTTACGGTGAGGAACTAAAAAGTCGGCGCGGTTATAGTTTACCGAGCAATTAGCTGTGTTAACAGATAACATGGTATTACCAGTTGCCTCATTAGCAGCCAACGGGTACTTAGGAATTACAACTTCGGTATCAACAGCATACATTGCCCAAATGTTAAGCAATTAGCAGAGTATAACATAAGCATCAAAAGCTATTACTTTGTTGTTAATGGGGCGAATTAGTTATTGAAGATTAAAGATTGGTGATTAAAGATTAGCGGCCTCGCATCTTAATCGCACTTATAAGCGACATTGAATACTAATCTTTAATCTTCAATCACCAATCTCTTACTACCAATCAACTAAAAATCCTATTTTTGCAGCCTTATTTATATAGCGTTACATACATTATGAGTATTGCATTATCCGAACAGGAAATTATTCGCCGCGAATCATTACAACAGCTTCGCGCCTTAGGTATTGATCCCTATCCTGCCGAAGAGTATAAGGTTACCGCCTTCGCACAGGAAATTGCCGATAATTTTAAATCTGACGAGGATAAGTATAAACAGGTAACGCTGGCCGGCCGTATTATGAGCCGCCGTATTATGGGCAGCGCATCATTTGCCGAACTGCAGGATTCAACCGGACGTATACAGGTTTATGTAAAGCGCGATGATATTTGCCCCGGCGAAGACAAAACGCTTTACAACGAAGTATTTAAAAAGAAACTGGATATTGGCGATTACATAGGCGTTAAAGGCTATGTGTTTTTGACTCAAACCGGCGAGATATCTGTACACGTGCAGGAGTTGACCCTGTTGGCTAAATCATTAAAACCGCTGCCGGTGGTAAAGCGCGATGAGGATGGCAACATTCACGATGGTTTTACCGACCCGGAAATGCGTTACCGTCAGCGTTATGTTGATTTAACGGTTAACCCCGATTTTAAACAGATCTTCATCAAACGCTCAAAAGTAATTAGCGCCATGCGCGAGTTCTTTACCGCTCAGGGTTGGATGGAGGTGGAAACCCCCATATTGCAGGCAGTACACGGAGGTGCGGCAGCGCGTCCGTTCAATACGCACCACAACACGTTGGATATGCCTTTGTATCTTCGTATCGCCAATGAGTTGTATTTAAAACGTTTGATAGTAGCAGGTTTTGATGGCGTGTTTGAGTTTGGTAAAATGTTCCGTAACGAGGGCATGGACCGCACCCATAACCCGGAGTTTACCGCTATGGAGATCTACGTAGCTTATAAAGATTATGTATGGATGATGGACATGGTGGAGCGTTGCCTGGAGCATGTAACCCGTGCCGTACATGGTATTGCCGCGGTGCAGGTGGGCGCCAACGAAATTAACTTTGCAGGCCCGTACGTACGTTTAACCATGTATGAGTCTATCCAGAAATATACAGGCATTGATGTATCGGCCATGGACGAAGCCGGTTTACGCCAAACCTGTGCCGAATTGGGCATTGAGGTAGACGGCACCATGGGTAAAGGGAAACTGATAGACGAGATATTCAGCGCTAAAGTGGAGGCTCATTTAATACAGCCAACATTCATAACCGACTATCCAATTGAAATGACCCCGCTGGCTAAAAAGCACCGCAGCAAAGAAGGCTTGGTAGAGCGTTTTGAGTTATTTGTTAACGGTAAAGAAATAGGCAACGCCTACTCTGAGTTGAACGACCCGATTGATCAGCGCGAACGTTTTGAAGAGCAACTGGTATTAGCAGGCAGAGGTGATGATGAAGCCATGGCAATGGATGATGACTTTTTACGCGCCCTTGAATATGGTATGCCGCCAACATCTGGCCTGGGTATTGGTATTGACCGTTTGGTAATGCTGATGACCAATCAAACTACCATACAGGAAGTACTGTTCTTCCCGCAAATGCGCCCTGAGAAGAAAGCTAAAGTAGCTACCGTTGAAGATTTTACCAACATTGGCGTACCTGCCGAGTGGGTGCCTGTATTAAATAAAATGGGCTTTAATACTGTTGAAGAGTTGAAAGCTGGTAACCCTAACAAGGTATTTAATGATTTGGGCGGTATGCGCAAAAAACTGAAACTGGATATTACCATGCCCGCTAAAGACGTGGTAATGGCCTGGTTTGAGTAAAGCAATATTAAAATGAAAAGCCGCATAATGTACATTGAACGAAAAGCCGGAAGTATTACAGGCGAAGCGCGAATTGGTCGTGTTGAATTTTCAAAAACCGGCCGCTCAATGTATTACAAAGGCCAGGAATTCATAAAAACGAAAAGCGGCTATAAACATAACTGCATTGAAACCTCGAGTAACGAAGAGTATTGGATATCTGGTTGTAAAAAGGATGGTAGTGATGCGTTATACTCCAAACAGGCTACACCAATAGATGACGATATAAGAGAGGAATATTGGACAATGATAAGAAACAGACCTGAACTGAAGAATAATAAGGTATCAAATTAATTTCTTCATGCTGTGTTTAGTTATATATGTCCGCACTTAATTAAGTTAAGTAACTAATAACTAACATCAGTTGTTAACAATTCTTTAATAGAATAATAAAATTGGCAAAACTTTGGCATTGAATGTGTTGATTATTTTTACATACATACATTTAATACAAAGATTATGACTAATTCTATTTTAGAAATAACAGAAAACGAATACCTGATAAAACTGAACAGACAAAACTTTAATCTGTCGTTTATCAGAAGTTTGTTGAAAATTGTTGAAGTTGCTGATCCGGCTGCTGAGGCTGAGCTTACCGAGCGCTATTCATCAAGAGCAGACTTTAACAGAATTGAACCCAGCTATTTCGGTTCTATCGAAGACAAATAGGCCTTAAACCGTTGGGGTTTAAAGCCTATTTTATTTTTTGCCTTTCCTATCTTTTAATACTGCGGGCGGAAGCCTTTTACTATTTGCTTATCCATTTGCGCCAGTTGCCCTTTCATCATTTTTATCTGGTCGGCCAGCAGTTTATTTTTATCATCCTTAGTAGCTTCTGATAAATACATTTGCGCCTCGCGCTTGTTGCGCTTTGCCATGGCTATACCTGCCAAACTTATTTTGGCCAGGGCTGTGTTGTGCGACATGGTCATACCCAGCGTCAAAGCTTTTTTAAAGTACTTTTCAGACTTCATAGGCTGCTTACGAGATTCGATCAAACCTATCAGCAGGTTATAATAACCGTGCTGCTGTTTATGCAATTGTTTCTCGTAATCAGTTATTTTATTCAGCCACTCTTCGGCCTTATCTAAATTTTCTTTACGTAAAAAGTACTGTGCAACCAGCATGTTCTCGTTAAAAAAGAAGGTAACCAGCACTAAAACACCTATTAAAAACACAGGTATGCCCCATCCCCATAAACCAAAAACACAAAGTGCTATAGCACCACCTAAAATGGTGCAGGCTATTATCAGCCTTGTAATATTCGACATAATTTTCTTTTAATCCTGTTAAAAATCAGAGTGCAAATATCCGTTTATTTGCACTGTAAATCAACAGTTGCATAAACATTTATGGCGGTAGAATTAGAAGCCTCGTGGCTTAAGGTTTTGGGTAATGAGTTTGAGAAAGATTACATGCTTAAACTGCGCGAATTTTTAAAACAGGAGAAACTGGCGGGCAAAACCATTTATCCTAAAAACAGCGATATTTTTAACGCTTTTTTGAAAACCCCTTTTGATGAAGTAAAGGTGGTAATTATTGGGCAGGACCCTTATCACGGCCCCAATCAGGCGCATGGGCTGTCATTCTCCGTTCAAAAAGGTGTGGCTACTCCCCCATCGCTGCAAAATATTTACAAAGAATTAGCTACGGACATACCGGGCTTTACCATACCCCGCAGCGGTGACTTAACCCATTGGGCCGAGCAAGGCGTATTATTGTTAAACGCCACGCTAACTGTACGAGCAGGCGAGGCAGGCTCACATCAAAAGAAAGGTTGGGAGCAGTTTACTGATACCGTTATCAAAACCATATCTGATCAAAAAACAGGTGTTGTGTTTATATTGTGGGGAGCCTACGCCCAGTCAAAAGCAGTGCTGATAGATGAAAGCAAGCACCTCATCATCAAATCAAGCCACCCATCGCCCATGGCGGTTATAAAAGGTAATTTCTTCGGATCAAAGCCTTTTTCTAAAACGAATGCCTATTTGGAGAAGGTGGGGAAGGAGCCGATCAAGTGGTAACCCCCCTCTGCCCCCTAAAGGGGGAACTTTTGAAACCACTAAAGCAAAAGAAGCGGCTTGTCATATTGCATGACAGGCCGCTTCTTTTTGGTGTTCCCCCTTTAGGGGGTTAGGGGGCTTAATACTCCAGCGGCACTATCGGTTCCTTTTTACTGGTGCTCATAATCATCATGGTTTGGAAAGTTTTAACCACGCTGATGCGGCTGATCTTTTCCATAATGAGTTGCTCGTATGATTTAATGTCGCGTACATAAACTTTCAGCAGAAAATCGCACTGGCCGGTTACGTGATGGCATTCGGTAACTTCTTTAATGTGCTTTATCTCGTCAATAAAAGTTTGAATGGTATTCTTCTGATGGAAGTCTAACGATATCTGAATGAAGGTTTTTATACCTAAACCCAGTTTCTCCTCATCAACCAAAGCATGGTAACTTTTTATGTAACCGGCATTCTCCAATTTACGCACACGCTCCAAAGTAGGCGCCGGCGACAAACCAATTTCGTTAGATAACTGCAGATTGGTTATGCGTCCGTTTTCCTGTAAAATCTTAAGTATCTGGAGGTCAATTTTATCTAATTCAGCTGCCATGTTTGCAATTTTTGTACAATGTACAAAATTAAATTTTTCGTAACATTTAATAAAAGAATTAAATTTTATGCATTTTTTAGGCAAGTCTAAATTTTTAATTAGATTTGTTTAAATGAATACATTAGCCGAAGAAAATTATTTAAAAGCGATATACCATTTATCATTAAATGATGCTAACGTGAGCACTAATCAAATTGCCGCGGCCTTAAATACCAAAGCAGCATCAGTAACGGATATGCTTAAAAAACTGGCCGATAAACTGCTCATTAATTACGCTAAATACCAAGGGGTAAGCCTAACCCCTGCCGGGGAGAAAATAGCGGTAAACATTATTAGAAGGCATCGTTTGTGGGAGTATTTTTTGGTGGAGAAACTTAACTTTAAATGGGATGAAGTGCATGATATGGCCGAGGAAATGGAGCACATATCATCAGTTGAATTGATTGACCGCCTGGATAAATTTATGGGCTACCCCGGCCACGACCCGCATGGAGACCCTATACCCGACCGCCATGGCAAATTCAAAACCAACCATTTAAAATGCATTGCGGAATTGGAAGTAGATGACTGCGGCACTGTATCAGGCGTACGTGATCACTCCCCTGCTTTTTTGCAGTACCTGGAACGGCTTCAGCTCACCATCGGCAGAAAAATATTTGTAAAAGAGATCGTCAATTACGACCGCTCTGTTGTTTTAACGGTAGAAGGTACAAGCATAAACATAAGCCGTGAGGTGGCAGATAATTTATTAATAGCGATATGAACACGGGTAAAGAATCATTAGCCGATGTACACGGCTCGGTGAATACAGAAAATAAAACCGGCTGGCGTAAAATATTGGCCTTTTTGGGACCGGCTTACCTGGTGAGCGTAGGTTACATGGACCCCGGCAACTGGGCTACCGATATTGCCGGTGGCAGCGCGTTTGGCTATAAGCTGATATGGGTTCTGCTGGCATCCAACCTTATAGCGTTGCTGTTGCAATCGTTAAGCGCGCGTTTGGGTATAGTAAGGGGATTGGATCTGGCGCAGGCTTCCAAAAATGCCTATCCGCGGGTGGTAAATCTATTTCTGTATATACTGGCCCAGTTAGCAATTATAGCCTGCGATCTGGCCGAGATCATCGGGATGGCCATTGGCTTGAACTTATTATTTGATCTGCCGCTCATCTGGGGTGTATTGCTCACAATAACCGATACCGTGCTGATGCTCTTCCTGATGAACAAAGGTATGCGTAAACTGGAGGTGTTTATTATATCACTGATATCGGTTGTTGGGTTATCGTTTTTGGTGGAGATGTTCATTGTACAGCCTGATGTGGTGGAAGTGGCAAAAGGTTTTATCCCCACTAACCTATCCGGCAGTTCATTGTACATTGCTATTGGTATTATTGGAGCTACGGTGATGCCGCATAATTTATACCTTCATTCATCCCTGGTACAAACACGGCAAATAGTGCGTACCGACGAAGGCATCAAAACCGCAATCCGCTTCAACTTTTTTGATACGGTGATAGCGCTCAACCTGGCATTTTTGGTAAACGCTGCCATACTAATACTGGCTGCAAGCGCCTTCTATCGCAACGGTTATTTTGAGGTTGCCGAGATACAGGATGCTTATAAACTACTCGAAAATATTTTTGGTAAAACAGCGCCGGTACTGTTCGCTATTGCGCTGATAGCTGCGGGGCAAAGTTCTACCATTACCGGCACACTTGCAGGGCAAATTATTATGGAGGGACATGTTAACCTGCGTATGGAGCCCTGGCTACGCCGTTTATTGACAAGAGCTTTGGCTATTGTACCTGCAGTCTTCACTATATTATATTTTGGCGAAGACGGACTGGGCAATCTGCTGATATTAAGTCAGGTGGTGCTGAGTTTGCAACTAGGTTTTGCCATTATCCCGCTTATCCATTTTACCAGCGATCGCCAAAAGATGGGCAGTTTTTCTATCGGCAAATGGACCAAATTAGGTGCGTGGGCCAGCGCTTTAATTATTGTAGGCTTAAATGCTAAATTGGTTTATGAGGAAATATCAGGCTGGATAAATGAATCGTCAGGCGCTTCGCTTGTTTGGATATATGCTTTGGTAATTCCGATTGCGTTTGGGATTGGTGCATTGCTGCTTTACGTATTTTTTCGTCCGTTGCTGTTTAAACACCGGGATGACCCTATATTTATTCCCCATGGCATTGCATCTGTAATTAAAGACTTGGATGCTATACAATACAACCATATTGGCATTACTATTGATTTCTCAAAAAATGACACCAACACCATCAGGCATGGTATTATGCAGGGCGGCAAAAAAGCATTGTATACGCTTATACACGTGGTAGAAACTGCCGGTGCCCAATATTATGGCGGTGAGGTAATGGACCATGAAACACAAAGCGATTTTGATAATATTGAACAGTATGTAGTGGCCATGCAAAAACTGGGTTATAATGCCCAGGCCAAAGTTGGCTTTGGTACGCCGGCCAAGTCCATTACAAAAATTGTGGAAGGTGAAAAAATTGAATTCGTAGTAATGGGTTCGCACGGGCATAAAGCTATAAAGGACCTTATTTTCGGTACAACCGTTAATAAAGTACGGCATATGGTTGATGTGCCGGTGTTGGTAGTGAAGAGTTAATATTAGTTGATTAGTGACTGGTTGATCAGAGATTAGTGGTACGCAAGCTTAACTAATCTCTAGTCACTAATCTCCAATCAACTAATCACCAAAAACAGTAAGTTTGCAGGCTATGAGTCAGGATAAAGTCTACATAAAAAATAAGAAAGCCTATTTTGAGTACCATATACTGGACAAGTATGTAGCAGGCATAAAACTGTTGGGTACCGAGATCAAATCTATACGGGATGGCAAGGCTAATATTAACGATGCCTTTTGCACTTTTATAGGTGGTGAACTTTATGTGCGCAACCTGCATATCTCAGAATATTCTTTCGGCTCATTTTATAACCACGAGGCAAAACGCGACCGTGTACTCCTACTCAATAAAAAGGAACTTAAAAAGTTGCTTACCCGCGGAGAAGAAAAAGGCTTAACCATTGTGCCGTTAGCCCTCTTTATCAGCGATCGTGGCTTTGCCAAACTGGAAATAGCACTGGCTCAAGGCAAGAAAACCTTTGACAAGCGAGAAACCCTTAAAGAGCGTGATACCAAGGTGGAGATGGACAGGGCAATGAAACGTTAGCCCCCTAACCCCCTAAAGGGGGAACACCAAAAACATGAAAGCTTTAAGCGTTTCAAAAGTTCCCCCTTTAGGGGGCGGAGGGGGCTACCAGGCTCTCTCCCCTACCAGCGGCACAAACCTGAAAGTATCCAGCACATGCTTTTCGTAATCATGCTCTCCGGTTTTTAGTATGGTAACCATTTTTTGCGATTCAGAATCTCCCACAGGAATTACCAATGTACCGCCAATGGTTAATTGACCAAGCAATATATCAGGCACCGTTGGTGCACCTGCCGTAACTATAATTTTGTTGTAAGGAGCATGTGTGGCAATACCTTTTGAGCCATCGCCGCAAAAAAAGCGGGCTTTATAGCCGATGTGCGGTAATACCAGTTTGGTGCGCTCATATAATTTTTCCTGCCTCTCAATGGTATATACTTTGGCGCCCATTTCAAGTAGTATACAAGTTTGATAGCCCGAACCGGTGCCTATCTCCAACACCTTGTCGCCTTTATTAATGTGCAGTAACTGCGTTTGGTAAGCCACGGTGTAGGGTTGCGATATGGTTTGCCCTTCGCCTATCGGGAAGGCAATGTCCTTATACGCCTGGTTCCAGAAGGTTTCGTCGAAAAAGTAATGGCGGGGTACTTTAGCAATAGCTTCCAATACCTGGCGGTCTTCAATACCCTTTTTTTTCAGTTCGTCAACCAGCTTTTTGCGTGCACCCTGCTCGCGGTAATTATCAATGTATTTATATGCCATTACACAGCAAAGTTAACAGCATTTGGCATATTTAACACCTGTTAAAAACCTGTTTTACACTATATGGCTGATTGTCTTTCGGTTGATTTTAATGTTTAGTACAATGCTTCACTTATAGCGCTACAGTCAGTTGTAAACCGCAAACTTAAAAATCAGCAAATCCTCGGCATCAAAAAAAACTGATCAACAATGCCTTTACAACGAACGGATCAACTGCAACTACTTGATAACATCAAATAGCTATATTCCAAATGTTACTTCACCCGCATAGGTTTTAGCGTCAAGCTCCATTTGTGTATTTCATTCAGCATTACATGCGCTGACTTAACTACGCTTTCATCCGGAACAAATTCTTCCTCATCATTAATAAATTTTGTAAAGAAAGGCACCGAAACGCTCTCCAGCACTGGCACCATATTAAGCGCGTTCAGCACCGGCTTAAGCGCCTGGAATGAACGCAGGCCTGCAGACAGTCCACCGTAACTTACAACACCCACCGGTTTGTGGTTCCACTCTTTATACAGGTGATCAAGGGCGTTTTTTATCGGAGCCGGAAAACTGTGATTATACTCTGCCAAGACAATGATAAAGGCATCGGCACCGTTAATAATAGCGCTCCATTTTTTTGTCGATTCGTTTTGATATTGCTGCATGCGCGGATGATTGGGCTCGTCCATCAGCGGCAGATCAAAATCAGCAAGGCTGATCAGTTCGACGTTAAAACGTTCGTCTTGCTTAGCCAGTTGCGTTATCCAGTTGGCAATAGCAATACCTTTGTTGCCCTGGCGGGTGGTAGAGGTAATTATTTTGAGGTTTTCCATACCGTAAAGGTAAAACTGAGCAGGTATTATTTCGCACAAAAACCAATATAACTTTAACCCCTAAACATTATCAATCTTTAACATTCAATGACCGATCATTAAAACAAATTGAGCTACTTTTGATGGTAACATTAAAATCACTACCTTAAAGGCTTCGCAGCAAAAAACAGCAATGTTATCAGAACCTACGTATATACCGGCCCGCGTTGTGGCACAAACTATTGAAGAACATTTCGCTACACACCTGGCGGAGGCACGTGCCGACGGCGCTATCAATTTGGGCTTTGACCCATCTGCCAGTGTTATTGAAGCTGTTATAGATGTATGTTTTTGGGCCAGTTTACGTAAGGAAGAAGGCAAATCGCCTAAAATATCGTTAGCCTTGCTACCGCCCGATCAGGCCATACACCCCCTGGTTTTTGGCAATCGTTTGCGCTTAACGCCGCATAATTTAACCAAACTGGCACCGGCGGTTGAAAGTCCGGGTATACATTTGGGCGTATGGTATGATGGGGAGGAATTATATGTTTGGGGAACTACTTTAGCCATACCGGGCATTTGTATGGTTTTAGAAGTTGTTGAGCCGGGCATGCTGGTAGTAAAACATAGCCGTATTGATGGCTTTGGCAAATTTGTAAACATAGCTGTACTTAAAGGCGACGAGATAAAGGTTATTGACGAACAGAATACCGGTTTACTGCATTGTCCGGGCCTCATTACTTCATTGGCCAACATGCCATCTTTCCTGCTGGAAGAATCTGTTAATATCATAGTGGAGCTGGCTGCAGCCATGAGGTCACACAAACGCGGTGGCCTGGTTTTGATCGTATCTGCTTACACCGAAGATTGGATGAAGTCTATTGTTCAACCCATGGCCTACCCTGTAACACCACCTTTTACCGGCGTTACGGCGTTAATGCACACCAATGCCACCGAAAGACAACGCGAGGGCTGGCGGGAAGCACTTCACCGGGCTATTGATACCGTTGGCGGCTTTACGGCAGTTGACGGAGCAACCATCATAAACCGCGATTATGAGGTACTGGCTTTTGGTGCCAAAGTTGCCCGCTCTGAATCGGGTTCGCCTGTAGAAGAGATCATTACTACCGAACCGGTTATTGATTCGGTACCGCGTTATGTGCAGCCAAGCAAGAGTGGCGGCACAAGACACCTGGCAGCTGCCCAGTTTGTGCACGATCAGCGCGACGCCATTGCGCTGGTAGCATCGCAAGACGGGCATTTTACCGTTTTTGCCTGGGCGCCGGATATGAACATGGTGCATGCACACAGGATAGATACGTTGTTGTTGTAGATCTTCTAAATTGCTCTCACCGGGCGTTAATAATTTTAACATTCTTCAATCTGAATAGTATTAGTTCAGGCAACCATTTACCATGCACAGAAAAATTTTCTATTTTTCTGTAACCAATTTTTTTTGCCGGAGTTTACATGGATAATAACGCACATTAATACTTGAACACGATCACTGATAACGCTATAATGCTGAGAGTAAAGGCCGGCAACCTTGACCTGATGGGACTGTTATTTAAACGCCATCATAAAATGTTGTTCAACTTTCTGTATCACATGACGTATCAGCGCGATGTTGCCGAAGACATGACGCAACAGGTATTTTACCGCATGCTAAAATACCGCGACAGCTTTACCGGCAGCGGTGAGTTTACGCACTGGATGTACACCATAGCGCGTAATATCATCAAGGATCAGGGGCGCAAACGCAAGCTGCCAATGGCCGGCGAGCATATTGATGACATGGTTGACCAGGTTCCCGGTCACTCGCATGTGGAGGAAGCTTTTGAGAAAAAGCAGGCAGCAGAGCAATTGCGCAACGCCATGAATACGCTGAGCGAAGGTGAGCGTGAAATACTATCGCTTAGCAAATTTCAGGAGCTGAAGAACCAGGAGGTGGCAGAAATACTGGGGATAAGCGAGGGCGCGGTTAAAGTGCGGTTGCACAGAGCCATGCATCAGCTTAAACAAATTTATTTAACAACATTAAACAAAGAGCGATATGAAATGTGAGCACTACGAAGAATTGTTTATGGGCAAACTGCAAAACAGCCTTACCGGGGCGCAGTTGGCGGAGTTGGACCAGCATTTAAAAGCCTGCCCGGCCTGCCGCACGGAACTGGCTGCATTAACAACGGTTTGGCAGCATATGGCAGTGATTGAAGCACCCGAACCGCCAGCAAACATGGAGGCCGACTTTAATGCCATGCTGAATAACTTTAAACAAAAAGAAGCAGTCAAAAACGCATCGGCTGGGTTGTTTGATCGTTTAAAGCAGCTTTGGAACAAACCAACTGCATGGCCGGTTAGCTACCAGTTTGCGCTGATACTGATAAGTTTTTTTTGTGGATACCTGGTGTTTTGGCAAGGCAAAGGCGGTGAGCAGGATAAACAACTATCGCAATTAGCTACCGAAGTAAATGAGTTGAAACAAACCATGATGCTGGCCATGCTGGAAAACCCATCGGCATCTGAGCGGATAAAAGCTGTGAGCTATACCGAAGAATTAAAAACCGCCGATCAGCAGGTAATTGCCGCGCTACTCACCACCCTGAATAACGATCCCAATGTGAATGTGCGTTTAACCACATTGGAAGCACTGGCCAAACTCGCTAACCATCCGGAGGTTAGAGAAGGTTTAATCAGATCGGTATCGCAGCAGGAGTCGCCACTGATGCAATCTGCCATTGCTGACGTGATGCTCAAGCTCCAGGAAAAACGAGCGGTAAAACCACTGAAAAAACTACTTAAAGACCCGGAGTTGAACGAAGGCGTACGCGAGAAAGTAACAGAAACTATTAACAGTTTAATCTAACCCCTAAAACTTCATGAAAAAGATATTATGGATACTGCTTTTAGCAGTATGTGGCAACGCTTTTGCCCAAAAAAAGGGAGAATTTACGGCATCAAGCCACATCAGTAAGCAGTTTACGCTGAAAGCAACAGCCGCAAAAACAAAATTTGCGGTGTACAATACCTTCGGAAGCATTACTATTGAAGGCTATAATGGCAATGAGGTGATCATTGAAGCAGAACAAACCATCCGCGCCAATACAACCGAAGATCTGGAAAAAGGCAAGATCGAATTTAAGGCCGATTTTATTCAAACTGCTGATAGTATAATTGCTTACAACGCCAAACCAGAAAACAACCGGCCGGAGTTCAGGGCCGAGCGTGCAAGGATGCAGGAACGGCCAAGATATTATGTTCAATTGAACTATACGGTTAAAGTGCCTAATAATATCAATCTTCGCGCTGTTACCATAAACAACGGCAACATCAGCATAAATAATGTTTACGGCGTTTTAAACATTGATAATGTAAATGGCAGCATTAACATTACCAACGCAAAAGGCGCTACTGATGCCACAACCGTTAATGGCCAACTAACGGCCACCTTTTTAGCTGTACCTGCCGATGCCAGCCATTACAAAACCATTAACGGAAAAATAGAGGTAACCTACCCTATCACCTTTGCCGGCGATGTGCAATACAAAAGTTTTAACGGACAGTTCTACACCAATTTTGAAAACACCCAAAGTGTGGTTACCGATGCAACTAAACAAAAAAACAACTCGGGCGAGACGGTTTATAAATTAAACAAGAACAACCGGTTGCGTATTGGCAACGGGGGCAAGCTATCCACCTTTGAAACGCTGAACGGAAATATCTACCTCAAAAAAATATAAGCTTAAAAAATTTCAATACTTTTAATACTTACTAAAATGAAGACTTTAAAAACCCTTATACTACTCTTTACCTGCATTGCGGTTTACCGGCCGGCAATGGCTCAAACCGAACAAAAAGCACAGCTCACCATTGCGCTTAGCGACCCGGGCAAGCCTTACCGTATCAACGTAAGCTTGTTAAAAGGCTCTATTAACGTTGCAGGCTATGACGGCAAAGATATTATTGTGGAAATATTGCCTGACGCTTCAAAATCTAAAGCTCAAACCAGTGAAGCTGGTGGCATGAGAGTAATAGGCGGCAGCAGCAATTCTGTTGTGGCTAATGAAAAAAGTAACAGAGTAAACATATCGGGCAGCGTTAACGGCAAAAGCAGCGATCTAAAAATAAGAATCCCCCGCAACGCAAGCAGCATCAAACTTGCCACTGTAAACGGAGGTTCTATTACTGCCAATGATGTTGGCGGCGATATCGAAGTAAATAATGTTAATGGCGGTATAAAATTAACCAATGTATCCGGCTCAGTAGTTGCCAATACTACTAACGGCAATTTAATGGTTGCATTTAAATCCGCTGATCCTAATGCGGCAATGGCATTCAGCACATTTAACGGTGTTGTTGATGTTACTTTACCCGCCACTCTCAAAGCTAACGTAAAATTACACACAGATCATGGAGATGTTTTAAGCGACTTTGACGTAGCGGTAGCTCCAAGCACGCCCTCTGTAACCAAAAGTAAAGATGGCACATTCAGGTATAGCGACCAGGAATGGCTTACCGGCAAAATTGGCGGCGGTGGCCCCGAACTAATGATGAAAACCTACAACGGTAATATTTACATCCGCAAGGCTAAGTAAGCAGCCTAATCCATTTACTTATGAGCTCAAAAATTATCGCTTTTTTAAGCGCCTGGCTTTGCTTTGCTCTCAATTTTGCCGCAGCCCAAACTACTCCCGGCAAAATAGCAGGCCGGGTAAATGAGCCTACCGGCGAACCGGCAATAGCTGCAACAGTTAAACTGCTCAAACAACAAGGGTCAACGGCTGCAGCCAGCATGCAAACAGATATTAACGGCAGGTTTGTTTTTAACGATGTTAAGCCCGGCGATTTTGTAGTTGAAGTTACAGCCGTTGGTTACGCAACCTACCGCAGCGCTCTGATCAGAATAACCACCTCGTCGGGCGTTGCGAACCTGCCTGTTATCACACTGCAAAAATCTGATGTGAAACTGGATGAAGTTAACATAACCGCCGAGCGGGATGTGATAGAGCAGAAAGTTGACCGCACGGTGGTAAACATTGGTTCGTCTATAAGCTCAACCGGTGCCAGCGCCTTAGAGGTTTTGGAGAAAATGCCCGGCGTGTTAATAGACCAGAGCGGCAACATCACTTTTAAAGGCAAAACAGGTATTATGGTGATGATAGATGATAAGCCGACCTATCTATCAGGCGATAACCTGGCTAACTACCTGCGCTCTATCCCGGCGTCGCAATTGGCTCAGATAGAACTGATGCCCAACCCACCTGCCCGGTATGATGCCGCGGGCAATGCAGGTATTATCAATATCAAAACCAAAAAATCTAACAAAGTTGGTTTTAACGGCACCATCAATGCTTCGGCGGGTAAGGCTGCTTACCCGTTCACCAATGAGAGTTTATCATTGAACTATAGAAAGGGTAAATTCAACTTTTTCGCTAACGCGGCATTCAATCTGCAAAACTATTACCGCCGGCTTGACCTTAACCGGAGATACTTTGATAATGCAGGCGCTCAAACAGGCAGTTATACAGAGGAAGCATACTTTCGCTCAAAATCCAAAAACGGCAATGTTAAGTTAGGACTTGATTATGACCTGTCTGCTAAAACTACTTTAGGTATAGTATTATCCGGAAACCTTACAATTGGCCGCACGCCAAACCCGGTTACAAGTATATTAAGAAACGCTGCAGGCAATGTAGACTCAACTATTATAGCGGATAACAACACGTGGAATAACAATAAGAACGGCGGCATTAATTTCAACGTGCTGCACCGGTTTGACAGCCTGGGCCGGTCGTTAAGTATTGACCTTAATTACCTTGGATATAATAACCGCAGCCGACAAATTTTTCAAAATACGTCTTTTGACAAATTTGGAGTGCCATCGGCAGGGCAGCATATTATTGACACCTTGCCCACCCGAATCAACATTTATACAGCAAAGGTAGATTATTCTCATCCCCTAAAAAATAAAGCTATTTTTTCTGCCGGTGTTAAAACCAGCTATGTAAACACAGATAATGCTGCGCGCTACTATAATATCAGCAATAGCGGTGCGCAAACTGTTGATATTGGCCGTACCAATCAGTTTTTGTACAAGGAGGCTATACAGGCCGCGTACCTTAATTTTAACAAAGAGTGGAGCAGGCTATCATTTCAAACCGGCTTGCGAATGGAATACACTGATGCGCGCGGGCATCAGCTGGCCAAAACTAAAGGGGCCGACTCATCCTTTGTAAACAAGTATTTGAGCCTGTTTCCAACAGTATACCTGCAATATAAATTAGATACCACCGGAAAACATGCCATTAATGCCTCGTTTGGCAGGCGCATTGACCGCCCGGGTTATCAGGATCTGAACCCGTTTGTTGTGGTGTTAGACAAATACAGCGCGTTTGTGGGTAATCCGTTTCTGCGCCCGCAATACTCCAACAATTACGCGCTTAATTATACTTACAAAAAACTACTTACAGTGGGCCTATTATATGCAATCACCAGTAACTTCCAGGTAGAGCATGATTATCAGGACGGTGATATTTTTTATGCCAGTTCTATTAACCTGGGTAAAACCATCTCAAAAGGCATAAACGCCAATCTTACCTGGTCGCCTGCCAAATGGTGGAATTTTAGTTTGTACGCCCAACTTTATCGTAACAGCTATGAGGGGCAGCTTAAAAACTCCTACCTTACATCGGCACGCACATTTTTTTACAGCACTACCACCAGTCAGTTTACCTTTGGCAAAGGCTGGAGCGGCGAGTTGACCGCGTTTTATCAAACACGTAATGTTTGGGGACAGTTTGCCAGTCTGGAGCGCAAACAGGTTAACATTGGTTTGCAAAAAAAGATATTAAATAACAAAGGCGCTATAAAGCTAAGCGCGAGGGATATCTTCAGAAGCAACTTTTCAGCCGGCGAAATCACCAACTTGGGCAACATGAAAGCTACCTATCGTAACGATAATGCCAACCGTAATGTGGTGATAGGTTTTAGCTACAATTTCGGCTCCAAACCAGCAACGCAAAGAACACGGGAAACCGGGGCGGAAACAGAAGCCGGCAGAGCGAAAAATTAGTGTTCTGAACATTGATCTATAAGATTTGAGGATTTGCTTGATCAACCACCTGCGGATTTTGCACATAGACGCTTAAGCAACAAGGTGAATAATCATGTAAATCCTTTAATCTTGTAAATCAAGGTCAGATAATTACCTTTGCACATTATTTAAAATAGTGTGAACGAGACCGAGATCAAGGAAAAAGTATTTGATTTTGCTGCCGGCGAATTATTGCTGGTTAACAAACCTTACAAATGGACCAGCTTTGATGTGGTTGGCAAAATACGTAACTCCTTTAAACCTCTTAAATTAAAGGTGGGCCATGCCGGCACGCTTGACCCATTGGCCACCGGCCTGCTTATTATCTGCACCGGCAAAATGACCAAGCAGATCGATTCCTTTCAGGCGGAGGAAAAAGAATATACCGGCACCATGGTATTGGGTGCCACTACCCCATCATACGATATGGAGACGGAAGTGGACCAAACATTTAACATTGACGCATTAACTGAAGAACAGATCCACGCTGCCTGTGCTCAGTTTATGGGCGACATTCAGCAATACCCACCGGCACATTCCGCAGTAAAAATTGATGGCGAGCGCTTATACGAAAAAGCCCGCAGAGGCGAAGATGTTGAGTTGCGCCTGCGTAACGTCACCATAACCGAGTTTGAAATAACCCGCGTTGAACTGCCCGAGGTTGACTTCAGGGTGGTTTGCAGCAAAGGCACCTATATCCGGTCGTTAGTGAATGATTTTGGTAAGGCACTTAATAATGGCGCTTACCTGTCAAGGTTAAGACGCACCCGCAGCGGCAATTTCAAGGTTGATAACGCATGGGAAGTGATGGAACTGGTGAACATGATAAGAGCGCAAAAAAGTGATACCGAATTATTGACTAAGTGATGTACAATTCGCCTTTTACCTTTCAGCTTTAACCTTTTACCTCAAATGAAAGTCTACCACCATATAAACGATTTTACGCCGGTTAAAAACGCGGTTGTTACCATTGGCACCTTCGATGGTGTACACGTTGGTCACCGTAAAATAATTGCGCAGATAAAAGAACTGGCAGATGCAGTAGGCGGCGAAACGGTTATACTGACTTTCTTCCCTCACCCACGGATGATCTTGAATCCGGAGGATGAAAGCCTTAAACTCATCACTACCATCAATGAAAAGGCCAAACTGCTGGAGCAACTGGGCGTTGACCATTTGATCATTACCCCTTTCTCGCGCGACTTCTCTAACCAAAGCGCAGAAGATTACATACGTGATGTACTGGTTAAGAAAATTGGCACCAGTAAAATTGTTATAGGTTACGACCACCGCTTTGGCAAAGACAGACAAGGCGGCTTAACCGATCTGCTTAAACTGGCACCCGTTTATGGTTTTGAGGTAATAGAAATTACAGAGCAGGATATTAATGATGTTGCGGTTAGTTCTACCCGCATCCGCGAAGCTTTGGCAGCAGGTAATTTTGAACTGGCTAATGCCTGCCTGGGGTACCCATTTTTTATCACCGGCAAAGTAATGCGTGGCGACAGGATAGGTACGCAAATAGGCTTCCCTACTGCCAATATTGCTATTGAGGAACAATATAAACTCATACCCGGCGATGGTATTTTTGCGGTAAAGGTTTTAGTTAAAGGTGAAACTTTTACCGGAATGGCTTACATAGGTTCGCGCCCAACAGTTAACGGGCATACACGTAATATTGAGGTTAATCTGTTTGATTTTAACCAGGATATTTACGGCGAGACCATCCGCATGGAATTTTACCACTACGTGCGCGGCGATATGAAGCTGAACGGTTTAGATGAACTTAAAGCTCGTATTGCCATGGATAAGGAAGATATTTTGGCCTACTTCAACAAACATTAGCGAGCATCGCTACTCCCTAAAAAGCGTTCGAAGGGCTTGATAATGAATTTCATCTTTGCTTCATCAAAACCTTTTACTTTGTGCTTAAGTTGAATTTATTAACAGCTACCAATGACCAAATTAAAAATAGACAGGCAGGAAAGCGAATTTTTAAACGAAGCTATTTCGCGTTGGGAAAAAGACGGTTTGCTTGATGCCGATAAAGCCGCGGAGCTGCGTAATTCTTATGAAGTGAAAGGCTTCGACTGGATGCGTTTGGCTAAATATTCTTTTTGGATAGCGCTGATATGCGGCGGGGTATCATTCACCTTTCTGATAGTTAATGACGCAGTGGTGAACTGGCTGAAAAACCTTTACTACACACCCGATATTGTAATAAGTATAATCTCCGGCGCAGCGGCGGCATTTCTATTTTACTGGGGCCGTCGTCGTGAAAAACTATATCCCGAAAAGGTTTTCAGTAACGAAGCGGTTGTATTTACCGGTGTATTATTTACCGCCTGTTGCATTGCCTACCTCGGCAAAACCTTTGATAACGGCTCGAGGCATTACTCCGTTCTATTCCTGCTATCGGTTTTTGTGTATGGTTTTCTGGCCTGGCGCATGCAATCTAAACTTATCTGGCTGTTCGCGCTGGTATCGTTAGGAAGTTGGTTCGGCACCGAAACAGGCTACCAAACCCGCTGGAGCGATTACTTTTTGGGAATGAACTATCCGCTGCGCTTTGTGGTATTCGGGTTAATTTTAGTGGCGGCTTGCCAGCTATTGCGTAACAAAAAGTGGTTTGCCTGCTTTTGGGAGCATACTTATGTGGTTGGCTTGCTTTATCTGTTCCTTTCCCTTTGGATGCTCAGCATATTCGGCAACTATGGCAACCTTGACGCATGGTATAACATCAAACAGATAACGGTCCTTTATTGGGGAGTTATATCGGTTTTATTTTCGGGTGGGTTCCTGCTTTACGGGTTGAAACGAAGTGATAATATAGCGAGGGAATTTGGCATTACATTCCTCATCATATTCATCTATACCAAATACTTTGAATACTTCTGGGACAATATCAACAAGGCTGTATTCTTCGCCATCTTAGCCGCATCGTTTTGGCTGATAGGCAGAAAAGCTGAGAAAATATGGAATTTGAAAAGTAAGGCTGCTTAGTTGCTGTGAGCGGTTTGTTGTGTTGCCGGTTTTGGTTTAACAGCCAGATAAACCCTTTTACCCAAATGATACGCTGCAAAGCTAAAAAATAGTACGGCAACCGCCGTATTGATCAATCGGGTACTCAACGCGAATTTATTCTGAATATAGCGCGCAAATTCCGCATATAAAAACAGGCACAAAAATGAACCGAATGCGGAACCCAAACTAAAAACTATCAGTTCCACGGTACCATCCAAAATCCACTCATGTGTAATCAAGTAAGTGCCGCAGATCATCCAAAAAGGCACCTGCATTGGGTTAATTAGCCCAAGCAACAAACCATATTTTATACTGGCATGGTTGGAGTATTTGGTTTTAGGCGGCTTGTTACGACTTAACCAGGTTATTATGCCAAGGGTTAGAAACAAGGCAAACATCACCCAGTCTATCAACACATCCAGATGCACCTGTTCAGACAGCCATTTAGCTGCGTGCATAATGCAAAATGTGAAGAAAAACTCAACTATAGAGAAAGCCGTGATGAAACGCAGCGCTTCTTTAAAGCCGCGGTTAATGGTGATGCGTACTAATGTAAGGTTAATATTTCCCGGTGGTACATAGCCAATAAAATTGGCTATCAAACCCAGGAAAAATGTAAGTACGATCATGGTGTAAAAATCGGATGCGGTTTAAATAATTAGGTAATGCACAAATGTGCACAACATGTTTTTAAGTTAAAATTATCAATGTATAAATTTATAATTATCTGCACCTTTGCCCTGCAAAATACAATAAATACATGGCTGAGCTAACCGAGTACGAACGCGAGAGATTAGAATTAATTGAGCATAAATTAAAGTTTATCAGCGAAAAACCGCTTGTGGCCTGCATAAACGGAAAGTTTGATGTTCAGCATGCCGATTTTCAGGTTAATCAGCTAATTGAACTGGCGGGTGGTAAAGCATTATTGTTTGCCGAAGGGCAGCAGGCTCATGATGCTGTAGTTGAACAGAACGCTGATCTACTGATCATTTTACCCGAAGGTGGGTCCGCCTTGAGTGCGATGGCATTGGTACCCGATTTTTTGAGCCAACCCGGATTTAGTGACATAAATGCCATTAAAGGCAACCGCGTTTACATTATTGATGCCGATATTTTTAATGATGAAGACATGCACAAGGTTGATAAAGTTGAACTGTTGGCAGAGATCATCTATCCTAAACAATTCATCTTTGGTTATGAAGGCCGGGGATGGATCAAGTTTGGTTTATAAATATTATTAAACAGCAAGAGCCCCGCAATTGCGGGGCTCTTGCTGTTTAAGGGCAATTAAAATATCACATTCATTCCGCCATAATAGTTACGTGGCGGCGATGGATTGAAGTAACGGTTTCCAACCGGGTTAATGTCATTGCCTAAACCGTAAGCTTTATTTAAAATATTATCTGCTCCGGCAAAAAGCTCTAACCTGGCTTTGCCGGATATTTTATATTGCCAACCTAAGCGCGCCTGCAGCAAATCATAAGGCGCTGAATAAACCGTATTAGCATCATTTAACGGGATATAGCTGGTACGGTTATATTGTATAAAAGCGTAAAGCGATGCCGGGAACCTTACCTGCGCGCTTGGTACCAGTACATGCTGAGGTACGCCTGTTAACCAGTTGCCGGTATAATCGGCGGCGCCGGTGCTGTAGTTACCAAATTTAAAGCGACTGCGGGTATATGACAGGTTCAACTGCAAACCACGTATAAAATCATAATCTTTTTGTTTGATCACCCACCAGGTTGCATACGCTTCAATGCCCAACTGCTTGGTTTCGCCGCCATTAAAAAATGTAGCTGTCTCGCCGGGGTTGTTGCGCAATACAATTGCATTCTGCAAATGATAGTAATAGATAGATGCATCTATCAGCAAGCTTTCATCTTTAGTGCGGAACCTGAAACCCGACTCGTAGTTCCAGCCCTGTTGCGGTTGCAAGGCAGTGTTAACCACATTGTCTGTAGAGCGGATCTCGGCAGTAGTAGGTGTTGAATACCCTTTGCTGACAGAAGCTCTCCACACAAAATCATTGGTAATGTTGTAGGATAGCGCTACCCGCGGCATAAACTGCTCATTAAATGTGCGTTTAGTGAATGCCGCTTGATTGGCAGGGAACATATTGCGGAAGTTGTAGCTATAAAAGTTCAAACTTGCCGCAGCCTCTGCATGCAACTTACCAAAAAAGGTAGCTTCATAACGTGCGAAGAAGAAATGCTGATCAGTGTTTACCTTATCTAAAGCTTGCGGGTTTCCTCTTACGCTTTTATTATTATCGTAGTTATTAATATCTGATTTGGTTAACTGCCACTCTAAACCCAAATCGGCCTTCCATTCAAAATTTGGCTTTTTATTACCGGTAAGTTCAAAGTACGACCGCATACCATAAGTTCCCTCATAACGCTGCTCCCAATTGGTAATGAATGGGTTAGAAAAGTCTACATAGCTACCGTAAACGGATAGTACATTGCGCAGATTATCTGTAATATGATACTCGTTAACTGCTCCCCCAAAAAGCATTTTTGTTGAAACGCGGATATCCTGCGTTACAGCACTTGGCAAAGTTGGTGTGGCGGGTCTTGATGCGCGTGGGTTTGCAGCCAGTTGTGCAGCTGTTAAGCCGCCAGGCGTTTGGTAATTCAGATCAGAATAGAGTCCCAATATTTTGATGCTGTTGTTACGACCATAACCAATTTTATCGCTCGCCTGAACAAAAAAGCGCGACATGTTGCTATGATCGCGGTAGCCGCCATATTTTTGGTAAGCCTGGCTTATATTGAACTGGTTGCGGCCTTTGGTTTGCTGCGTTGAAAAGTTTTGCTGAAACAACCCATACGAACCAAAGTTAACACCTGCTTTAACAAAGTTCTGGGTTGCGTTACGATTAACAGGGCTTATTAACACCACACCGCCCGAGTTGGCACCAAACAAACTGCCGTCAGGACCTTTTAAAATTTCAACCCCTTGTACAGCGTTAAAATCTAAAGCGTTAAGGTAAGTGTTACCGCCCGCGTCGGTAAGCGGTATCTCATCATAATAGATCTTAACATCGCGCACACCAAATGGCGAGCGCAGCAAGCTTCCACGTACAGATAAACGGTAACTGCCGGGTGAACGTTCTTCCATGCGGATACCGGGAACGGTGTTCATAGCAGGTACAAGTGTTGACGGCATTTGCATTTGCAACTGTGTAGGTGTAATTACCCCAACCGAAGCAGGTGTAGTTAGCATGGGCCTTTCAGAAAGGTAACCGCGAACAGTTAGCTCTTTAATGGTATCACTCTTGGCAACATCGGCATTGGTTTGCGCGTTGGCGGTCAAGCCAAACACCATGCCCGAAAACATAAATAGGTAGCGTTTTTTCACAATGTATAGATTTCTATTGGGAAGGGCAAAAATATACCTTTTGCCCGCCAATAGAAATCATAATACAGTAAGATATTGGATACATTGCCCATTAGGGCCTGTAAAACCACTAATTATTTAGGAAGCACACGCCAGATGCAATTGCCTACATCATCGGCAACCAGCAAGCTGCCGTCTTTTGCAACAGTTACACCAACAGGCCTGCCATGCACATCTTTTTTACCTTGCTGAACAATAAAGCCGGTTAAAAAATCTTCGGGTATACCGGGTTTTCCATTAGTGAAGGGCACAAAAACCACTTTATATCCTGATAACTGTGAGCGATTCCATGAACCATGCTGACCAACAAAAGCTCCGTTCTGGTATTTCGCAGGAAATTTTTTGCCTGTGTAAAAAGTCAGTCCGAGCGAGGCGGTATGTGCACCCAAAGCAACATCGGGTACTATTGCACGATCAACTAACCCTTTATCTACAGGGCCTTTGTAAGATGGATCGGCATGCGGACCATAATAAGCCAGCGGCCAGCCATAAAAGCCACCTTCCTTAACGCTGGTCAAATAATCTGGCACCAATTCGTCGCCCAGTTCATCGCGTTCATTAACGGCTGTCCACA